>JBEBDN010000032.1:0-20593 GCA_041156945.1 Verrucomicrobiota bacterium
TTGAGGGTCAGGACGCCGTTGGCGGCGGAGACATCGATCGCGCCGGTGGTGACGTTCAGCGGGCGGTTGGAGGCGCCGGTGGCGCCGGTGAAACGAAGGGTACCATCGGCCAGGGTGATGCCGGTCGCGGTGCCCAGGCCGATGGAACTGCCGACGGTGTCGGCGATCGTGGTGGCCTCGAGGACGCCGTCGTTGACGATGGTGGCGCCAGTGTAGGTGCTGAGGCCGGAAAGGACGAGGGTGCCCGTGCCGTTCTTGACCACGGCGAAGGTGCCGCCGGTCGGGTTGGCGATGGCGTCGGCGAGGGTGAAGGAACCGCCGGTGGCGTTGACGGTGCCGAAGCCGAGGCGGTTGGTGGCAGCGCCGGGAGCGTAGGTGAGGCCGAGGATGGTCGCGATGTCCGCGGCGCCGAATTCGCCGTCGCCGCCGACGCGGAAGTTGGCGGTGACTCCGTTGCCGATCGTGGTGCCCGCGGCGACCAGGCTGGCGGCCGTCAGGTAATTGACGGTGCCGCTCGTGATGTTGGTCGTGCCCGTGTAGGTGTTGCTGCCCGCGAAGGTGAGGGACCCGGTGCCGTTCTTGGTGATCGAGATGGGCCCGGAGATGGCGCCGTTGAGGGAGAGGTTGCCGGTGCCGTTGAGGGTCAGCGGGGCGCTGGTGGCGGCGGAGATGGCGCCGGCGATGGTGCCACCTTCCTGGCTGAAGGTGGTGGCGCCGCCGAGGGCGATCGGGGCGGTCAGGGTCGCGCCGGCGGCGATGCGGAGCGCGCCGAGGTTCTCGGCGTTGCCGGCGCCGACGAGGTTGAGGCCGGCGAACGAGACGGAGGTCGGCACCAGGATCGTGTTGCCGTCCTCGACGACGACGGTGGCGGCGGGGCCGGTGAAGCCGTTCGTGTTGAACTTGTTGGAGGTGGCGGTGCCGCCGACCTGGATGGTGCCGTTGAAGCCGGAGCTGTCGCCGGTCAGGAAGGTGTTGGCGGCGGTGGCGCCGGCGAGGTTGAGGCGGAGGACGCCCGCGCCGGTGAAGGCGTTGGCGAGGGTGGCGTTGCCGGCGGTGCCGTTGAAGAGGGCCGAGGCGCCCGCGGCGATGGCGACGGAGCCCGTGCCGAGGCCGTTCGCGGCGGAGAACGAAACCGTGCCGGACTGGATGTCGGTGCCGAGGGAGTAGGTGTTCGCGCCCGCGAGGGTCAGCGTGCCGGTGCCGGTCTTGACCAGGCGGGTGGTGCCGGCGAGCTGGCCGGCGAAGGTCGCCGCAGCCGCGACCGGGACGGTCAGGGTCGAATCGGCGGTGGCGGTGATGGTGCCGGTGCCGGCGCCGAAGCCGCCGAGGATGACGCTCTGGCCGCCGAGGTTGACGGTCGCGCCGGCCGCGACGTCGAGGGCGTTGGAGACGTCGCCAAGGGCGAGGGCGTTGGCGAGCGTGAGGGTACCGCCGTTGATGGTGACGTTGCCGGAGTAGCTGTTGGCGCCGCCGAGGACGAGGGTGCCGGCGGTGGTCTTGGTGATGCCGCCCGTGCCGGTCAGGACCGCCAGGACCGTACCCGCTTCGAGGACGGTGAACTTGGCGACGTCGAGGGTGCCGCCGGTCAGCGTACCGCCCTGGACGGCGACGTTGTTCGCGATCGCCTGGGAGCCGAGGTCGAGCGTGCCGCCCGTGAGCGTGGCGAGGCCGCTGCCGAGCGCGGTGGCGCTGGCGAGGGTGACGGTGCCGCCGGCGATGGTGGTGCCGCCCTGGTAGGTGTTGTTGCCCTGGAGGGAGAGCGCGCCCGCGGTGGTCTTGGAGAGGGAACCGACGCCGGAGAGGACCGAGGAGATGGTGCCGGCCTGCGCGTTGAGCGCCGTGGCGATGTCCACGGTGCCGCCGAGCAGCGAGCCGTTGACGAGGGTGACGCTGTTGGTGACGGTGGTGGTCGTCAGGTTGACCGTGCCACCGTCGATGGTCACGGCGCCGGTGCCGAGCGCGGCGTCGTTGGCGACGGCGAGGGTGCCGCCGGTGACGGTCGTGCCGCCCGAGAAGGTGTTGGCGGTATCCAGGGTCTGGACGCCGGCGCCGGACTTGTTGAGGGCGAGGGCGCCGCCGATGGCGCCGCTGAAGGTGGTGTCGGCCGAGCCGCCGAGGGTGACGGTCGAACCGGCGGCGCCGGTGAGGGCGCCGGTGCCGGCGAGGGAGCCGGCGGTCACGGACTGGCCGTTGACGTCGACGGTGGCGCCGGTGGCGATGGTCAGGCGGTTGGTGGCGTCGCCGAGGGCGCCGGCGCTGCCGAGGGTCACGGTGCCGCCGTTGACGGCGACGTCCCCGGTGAAGGTGTTCGCGCCGGAGAGGGTGACCGCACCGGTACCCGACTTGACGAAGCCGGCGCCGCCGGTGAGCGCGGCGGAAACCGTGCCGGCGGTGGCGGTGAGCTGGGAGACGTTGAAGGAGCCGCCGGTGAGGGTGCCGCCGTCGATCGTGACGGTGTTGAGGATGCTGCGACCGCCGAGGTTGAGGGAGCCGCCGGTGACCGAGACGGCGCCGGTGCCGAGCGCGGCGTTGTCGCCCAGGGTGACGGTGCCGCCGGAGATGGCCGTGGTACCGGTGAAGGCGACATTGGCGCCACTGAGGGTGAGGGTGCCGGAGCCGGTCTTGACGAGGGAGCCGTCGCCCTCGATCAGGGTGGCGAGCGTACCCGCAGTCGCCGTCAGGGTCTTGGTGGTGGCGAGGTTGATGGTGCCGCCGGTGATCGTGCCGCCGTTGAGGAAGACGGTGTTGCCGACCTTGGCGGTGCCGAGGTTGATGGTGCCGTTATTGAGGGTGACCGTGCCCGAGCCGAATGCCGTATCGCTACCAGCGTTGACCGTGCCGGCGTCGACGGTGGTGCCACCGCTGAAGTTGTTGCTGGCGTTGAGGTTAAGTTCGCCAGAACCGGTCTTGGCGAGACCACCTTGGCCTAGGATGGCAGACGAAATCGTACCAGCTTGGACGGCGAGGTTGGAGCCATTGGCGACGGTGACGCTGCCACCGGTGATCGTGCCCCCCGTCAGGACGACGGAGTTGGTCAGGGTGGTGGTCGTCAGGTCCAGGGTGCCCGCGGTCACGGTCACGGTACCGGAACCGAGCGCGGCGTCGACGTTGGCGACCACGGTACCGGCCGAAACCGTCGTGCCACCGGTGTAATCGCTGGCGACCGTCAGGGTCAGGGTGCCGCCGGCGACCTTGGAGAGGGAGCCGGAACCGGTGAGCTGGGTGCCGACCGAGCCCGCGAGGAGGGTGACGTTGGCGATGGCGACCTGGCCACCGACGAGGGCGCCGGAGTTCAGGGTGATCGCGTTCGCGAGGCCGGCGGCGCCGGTCAGGTCGAGCGTACCGCCGTTGACCGAGACGGCGCCGGCGCCGAGCGCGGTGGCGCTGCCGGCGACCAAGGTGCCGCCGTTGACCGAGACGGCGCCGGTGAAGGTGTTCGCGCCCGAGAGGGTCTGCGTGCCGGCGCCGGTCTTGGTGACGCCGAGGTTGCCGGAGAGGACGCCGGCGAAGGTCGAGGTGGTCGCGACGCCCGGGGCGAGCGTGAGGGTCGCGGCCGTGACGGCGGCGTTGGTGACGGCGCCCGCGCCGGCCAGGCTGTCGATCGCGACGGACTGGCCGTTGACGTCGATCGTGCCGGCGGCGCCGACGGTGACGGCGTTGGACGCGTCGCCGAGGGCGGCGGCGTTGCCGAGGGTCACCTTGCCGTCGGCGACGTTGACGCCGCCGGTGAAGGTGTTCGCGCCGGAGAGGAGGACGTCGCCCGAGGTGGTCTTGTTCAGGCCGGCGGAGCCGGTCAGGACCGCGGCGACCTCGCCGGAGGTCGCGACGACCTTGTCGACGGCGATGGAGCCGCCGGTGAGCGCGCCGCCCGCGACGGTCACGGTGTTCGCGATCGCGTTGGCGTTGAGGTTGAGCGTGCCGCCGTTGACGTTGACGGCGCCGGAGCCGAGGGCCGCGGCGTCGCCGACGACGATCGTGCCGGCGGAGAGCGCGACGCCGCCGGTCAGGCCGGTGTTGGCGCCGGCGAGCGTGAGCACGCCGGTGGCGGACTTGGTCAGGACGGTGGAGCCGACGAGCAGCGCGGAGATCGTGCCGGACTTCGCGGTGAGGTTGGCGACGTCGAACGTGCCGCCGGTGAGTTCGCCGCCTTCGACGACGATGGCGTTGGTCAGGGTCTGGCCGCCGAGGTCGAGCGCGCCACCCGTGAGGGAGACCGCGCCGGAGCCGAGGGCCGTGCCGCTGCCGGCGACGATGCGGCCGCCGGAGATGTCGGCGCCGCCGGAGAAGGTGTTCGCGCCGGTCAGCGTGACGACGCCGGCCGAGGTCTTGGTGAGCTTGCCGGAGCCGGTGAGCTTGGTCGCCACGGTGCCCGCGCCGAGGACGAGCTTGTCGACGGCGATCTCGCCGCCCGTGACCGTGCCGCCGGTGAGCGTGACGATGTTGGCCAGGCCGGTGGTGACGCCGAGGTCGAGGGTGCCGCCGCTGACGGTCACGGCGCCGACGCCGAGCGCGGAGACGTGGCCGGCGACGAGGGTGCCCTGGCCGACGAGGACGTTGCCCTGGAAGGTGTTGAGGCCGTCGAGGCGCAGCGAACCCGTGGTGTTCTTGGTCAGGCCGGCGGTGCCGCTGAGCGTGGCGGAGACGATGCCGGTGCTCGCGGAGAGCTGGCCGACGTCGAGGTCGCCGCCGGTCAGCGTGCCGCCGCTGACGGTGACGAGGTTGGCGATGGTCTTGCCGTTGAGGTTCAGCGTGCCGCCGGTGGCGACGTTGACGTTGCCGGAGCTCAGCGCGAGGGCGTTGTCGACGATGACCTGGCCGCCGTTGATGAGCGTGACGCCGGTATAGGTGTTCGCGGCGGCGAGCTTGAGGTCGCCGGTGCCGGCCTTGATGAGGCCGTCGACGCCGGTGATGACCGACGAGATCGTGGTCATGACCGAGCCGTTGACGGTGATGTTGGCGCCGGCGCCGGACAGCGACAGCGAGCCGCCCGTGAGGGTCATGCCCGCGGAATCGTTGATGCCGTTGAGCGTGACGACCTGCTCCGCCGCCGCCGTCAAAGTGCCGCTATTTCCACGGAAATACGCGGTATCCGCAGCGGTGAAGGTGTAGGTCGCGATGGCGCCGTCGCCGGTCGCGGTGGTGGCGGTCCCGGCGTCGTACCAGAACGCGTCGGACCAGGTCCCGGTCGCGCCGACGGTCGCGGCGCCCAGTTGCGCGGTCGTCGCGCCATCGGCGTCGAAGAACACGTTGGCCGCCCGCGCCCGGGGGGCGACGGAGAGGAGGGCGGCTGCCGCGAAGAGGCAGGCTCGCGAAATGGGAAGGCGCTTACGGGGTTTCATCTGACGAAAAGTTGAGGGGTGGTTTTTTTATGAAAGTGAGCGGGAGAAATTCCGGGACGAGGATCGGCTGTGGTGAAAGTCTGGTGACAGTTTTTGGGTCGGTTGGGGAAACGCCGAAGAGTCGACAGCAGGAGCTGACGACTCGGGGGAGCGTCTCGTCGGGGAAAGTACGATGGGGTAATTCAATCGCAGCCCCGGGCAGAGGCAACCCCTTTTGGGGTATTTACCCCTTATTTTCTGGGGGTTTTCTTTGGTAAAAGGGTAGTAAAAAATGACCTAGTTTTGTGAATAACCTGGGAGGGTAATTCCCTGGGAAAATCTAGTCCGCAAAAGGGCGCAAAGATCGTCGGTAGCTGCAGCGAAAAACCCGGGCCTAATCCCGTCCCGGCGATTTGTTTCCAAAAATTATGGAAAAGTTAATTTTGCTTAATCTTTTGGCAAAGTACGACATAAACCATTGATAGTAATGGTTTAAACTATTTGATTGTTATTTGGTTTTTTTATGAAAAAAAGTCATTTAATACTGTAAAAACCTTTACGAACAGCGAGTTTAAGGATTTGGCGTGGTTATAATTGACCGCAACTTGGCCAACGATCCGCAGCCTCGGGATCAGCGCGAGGACCTGCCCCACCCCCCCATGCGCGGCCGGAGAGTTCAAAAAGGACAAAATGACCCACCCACCAGGGCTGTTTGGGGGTAGGTTTACCTAGGGGAAAATTGGTCCGCGGAGAGGGGTTTAGGATTGGATACGGGCAATTATGAGGGCGGGTGAATAGCTGGCAAGGGGGCCCGGGGGTAGGTCTAAGAGAGGTGTCAGGGTCAGGGCTAGGGCTAGGATCTCGCGCAATGCTGGCTGCATCCCCGTCGCCTGACCCTGGCCCTGGCCCTGGCCCTATCTGCATCCCTGCCCGTGTCGCTGGGCTCTACACCTCGACCCTATCCGCGGTTGGATAGGCATGAAGATACATAGTCGCCAGGGACAGGACCTGGATCTCGCGTAAGGCTGGCGGCATCCCTGTCGTCTGACCCTAGCCCTAGCCCTGACCCTGGCCCTGGCCCTAATCTGCATCCTGCATCGGCGGACCAGCAGGTACGCTGGGCCCTACCTGATAAGGGCCCGGCAACAAAAAGGGCGTGCCGTGAGGCACGCCCTTGAGGCCGGTCCGGTGGGGCTGGCTTACTTCTTGGCGGCGCGCTTCTCCTCGATCGCGGCCTGGGCGGCGGCGAGGCGGGCGACCGGCACGCGGTAAGGCGAGCAGGAGACGTAGGAGAGGCCCACGCGGTGGCAGAACTTGACGGATTCGGGTTCGCCGCCGTGTTCGCCGCAGATGCCGAGCTTGATGTCGGGACGGGTCTTGCGGCCCTTCTCGATGGCGATCTGGACGAGCTGGCCGACGCCGGTCTGGTCGAGGGTCGCGAACGGGTTCTTCTTGAAGATCTCGTTCTCGGTGTAGGCGCCGAGGAAGTTGCCCATGTCGTCGCGGCTGACGCCGAGGGCGGTCTGGGTGAGGTCGTTCGTGCCGAAGCTGAAGAACTCGGCGGTGTGGGCGATCTCGTCGGCCGTGAGGGCGCCGCGGGGAACTTCGATCATGGTGCCCACGGAGTAGGCGATCTTGACCTTCTGCTCCTTCTGGACCTCGGCGGCGACGCGGTGGATGACCTCGACCTGGAGGTCGAGCTCGCGCTTGAAGCCGACGAGCGGGACCATCACCTCGGGCTTCACCTTGATGCCCTTCTTCTGGACCGCCGCGGCGGCTTCGAAGATGGCGCGGGCCTGGGTCTCGGTGATCTCCGGGTAGGCGATGCCGAGGCGGCAGCCGCGGTGGCCGAGCATCGGGTTGAACTCGTGCAGGGCGGCGACGCGGGCGACGACCTTCTCGGTCTTGATGCCGAGCTTCTTCGCGAGGGCGGCCTGGGACTTCTCGTCGTGCGGCACGAACTCGTGGAGGGGCGGGTCGAGCAGGCGGATGGTCGCCGGCAGGCCGTTGAGGGCCTTGAAGATGCCGGTGAAGTCCTCGCGCTGGTAGGGCAGGATCTTGGCGAGCGCCTTCTTGCGGCCTTCGAGCGTCTCGGCGAGGATCATCTCGCGGACGGCGTCGATGCGGTCGCCTTCGAAGAACATGTGCTCGGTGCGGGTGAGGCCGATGCCCTGGGCGCCGAAGGCGAGGGCCTGGGCGGTCTGCTCCGGGTTGTCGGCGTTGGTGCGCACCGCGAGGCGGGTGGCCTGCGAGCACCACTTCATCAGCTGGACGTAGTTCTTGTACTTCTCCGTCTTCTGGGCGGCCTTGTCGCCGTTGAGGAGGCCCGCGACGATCTCGGACGGGGCGGTCTTGATCTGGCCGGCGTAGACCGTGCCGGCCGTGCCGTCGATGGAGAGGTAGTCGCCTTCCTTGAAGGTGTGGCCGGCGATGGTCGTCGTCTTCTTGTCGTAGTCGATCTGGACGGCGGCGGCGCCGCAGACGCAGACCTTGCCCATCTGGCGGGCGACGAGCGCGGCATGGGAGGACACCCCGCCGCGGGCGGTGAGGATGCCTTCGGCGGCGATCATGCCGCGGAGGTCTTCCGGGGAGGTCTCGACGCGGACGAGGAGGACCTTCTCGCCCTTCTCGGCGGCGACGACGGCGCGCTCGGCGTTGAAGTAGATCTTGCCGGTGGCGGCGCCGGGGCCGGCGGGGAGTCCGGTGGCGATGGCCTTGGCCTTCTTCACTTCGGCGAGGTCGAAGATCGGGGCGAGCAGCTGCTCGAGCTGGTCGGCCGGGTTGCGCAGGACGGCGGTCTCCCAGTCGATGAGCTTCTCCTTGACCATGTCGGCGGCGAACTTGAGCGCGGCGGCGGCGGTGCGCTTGCCGTTGCGGGTCTGGAGCATGAACAACTTGCCTTCCTGGATGGTGAACTCGATGTCCTGCACGTCCTTGAAGTGCTTCTCGAGCTTGGCGCGGACGTCGAGGAGCTGGGCGTAGCTCTTGGGCATCACGTTCTTGAGCTTGAGCACGGGCTCGGGGGTGCGGACGCCGGCGACGACGTCCTCGCCCTGGGCGTTGACGAGGAATTCGCCGTAGAACTCATCCACGCCGTTGGCGGGATTGCGGGTGAAGGCGACGCCGGAGCCGGAGCTCTCGCCGGTGTTGCCGAACACCATGGCCTGGACGTTGACGGCGGTGCCCCATTCGGCGGGGATGTTGTACTTGCGGCGGTAGACGATCGCGCGGTCGTTCATCCAGGAGGAGAACACGGCGCCGGCGGCGCCGCGCAGCTGGTCCCACGGGCTGTGCGGGAAGACCTTGCCGGTGCGGGCCTTGACGAGGGCCTTGAAGCGCTTGACGAGCTCCTGCTGGTCCTCGGCGGTGAGGGCGGAGTCCTCGATGTCGGCCTTGTACTTCTTGTGCTTGAATTCCTCGATGACGGACTCGAAGGGCTCGTGGTCCTCGCCTTCGCGCTTCTGCACGCCGAGCACGACGTCGCCGTACATCTGGATGAAGCGGCGGTAGCAATCCCACGCGAAGCGCGGGTTGTTGGTGGCCTTCTCGAGGGCGACGACGGTGTCGTCGTTGAGGCCGAGGTTGAGGATGGTGTCCATCATGCCCGGCATGGAGTCGCGGGCGCCCGAGCGGACGGCGACGAGGAGCGGCATGCCGGCGGTGGCGCCGAACTTGGTGCCCATGATCTTCTCCATGTTGGCGACGCCGGCTTCCATCTGGGCCTGGAGGGAGGCCGGGTAGGTGCGCTTGTTGGCGTAGTAGTAGGTGCAGACCTCGGTCGTGATCGTGAAGCCGGGGGGCACCGGGAGACCGATGCGGGTCATCTCGGCGAGGTTGGCGCCCTTGCCGCCGAGGAGGGCCTTCATCGAGCCGTTGCCGTCGGCTTTGCCGTCGCCCCAGGTGTAGACGACCTTGGTGGACTTGGCGGGTTGGGAGTTCTTTTGGGATTTCTTAGCCATGGTAGAAGGGGGTGGGACGGACGCCGGGGAGCAGCGGAAGCGGGTCGCGGGACTCGGGCGTGAAGGGCAAAAGAAGGCGGACGAGGGCTCGGGAGGCAAGGCAAGATGCTGGCCACCCCGGGAAGGGTCCCCGGGGCGGCGGCCTAGCGTTTGATCAGGATCAGCAGCACCAAGGTGACCGCGGCGAGGAAAAGGCCTATCAGGAACAGGTTCCAGCCGAAGTGCCCTCGGTCGGGGCGATCGGTGGCCAGACGCATCTTTCGCACGGATTTCACCCCCCGGCGGCTGACGCGCTGGATGGTGACATCGGGGTAGGACCTTCCGGCGACCGGGCGGACCGTACCGTAGATGAGGCCGAGGCGGATGAGTTCGGCGTAGGCCAGGGCCTTGCGCTCGGCCGGTAGGCGGTCGAAGCCGTTGCACTCGCGCCCGACGACGAGGCGCTCGAGCCCGAGGGTCGCATCCGCGGAAAGCTGGCGCCGCTGTTCGGCGGACTCCGGGGCGGGCTGGGTTTCCTCGTTGCTCAAGTCCACGATTTACCTTCATTTTACGGGAGTCGCAAGGGGGTCCCGCAAGCAGATTGTCGGCGCGGCCCTTTCTTATTATAAATAAAGCATGCCCCCGCCCCTTCCCTCCGCGCTCAGCATCGCCGGCTCCGACAGCGGGGCGGGCGCGGGCATCCAGGCCGACCTCCTGACCTTCGCCGCGCACGGCGTCTATGGGACGACGGCGATCACCTGCCTGACCGCCCAGAACCCCCGCGGGGTGTCGGGGCTTTGGCCCGTGCCGCCGGCCTTCGTGCTCGAGCAATGCCGCCAGGTGGCCGTCCATTTCCACCCGCGGGCCCTCAAGACAGGGATGCTCCTGAACGCCGAAATCGTGGAAGCGGCGGCAGGGTTCATCGAGGAATCCAAGATTCCAGCCGTGGTCGACCCCGTCATGGTGGCCAGCAGCGGAGCCATCCTCCTCGCCCCTGAAGCCGTCGAATCGGTCAAAAAACGCCTAATTCCGCTCGCTACGCTGGTAACTCCAAACCTCGATGAGGCCTCTATTCTCTTGGGACGCAAGGCCTTGGGTGGTGTTTTGGCCGAGGGAGAAGTGCGTGAGCTGACCAAGCGCCATGGGGTCCCCTTCCTCCTTAAAGGCGGGCATGCCGAAGGGGATGATCTGGTCGATATCCTGGCTTGGCCGGACGGCCGAACGGTTACCTTCAAGGCCCGGCGAGCCCCCGGGGTCGATACCCACGGCAGCGGCTGCACCCTTTCGGCCGCAATTACCGCACAAATCGCTCTGGGTAAAGAGCTTGAAGAAGCCGTCAAAATCGCCCACGCCTACCTGCAAGGAGGTATTCATAAGAGCATAGAGGTCAGTGGTTTAAAGGTGATTAGGCATGGGGGTTAGATAGGTATTTGCGGTTGGGGGTTTGCGGTTAGCGGTTGGGGGTTGGATGATGCCGCTTGAGGCAGGGATGGGCGATTGGACCCGAGCGACAGGGCCAGGCGACAGGGCCAGGGTCAGGCGATAGGGATGCAGATGGCCTGATATGGACGAGATCCTGACCCTAGTCCTGACCCTGTCCCTGCCCCTGTCCCTGGCCCTGTCCCTGGCCCTAAGCATCTCCTCGACCTCGGCCGACCGGGGACGGCCAGCCCTACCAAGCGGCCCCGGCCCCAACCCTAGCCCCGGCCCCAACCCTACCCCCTACCCCCTATTCTCCCCCTCACTTATTCACACTTGCTCCCGCTTGTGGCAGTCCTTTTCTAACCCATTCCCTGCAGGCTCGCCCTGCCCCCCTGACCATGCCCAAAAAGAAAGCCGCCCAGACGTTCACTTCCAAGGCCAGCGCCGCCTCGGTCTCCGCCGGAGCCAAGATGCGCGGCTGTGACGTCATGGTACGCTGCCTCGAGAACCTGGGCGTCGACACGATCTTCGCCTACCCGGGCGGCGCCTCGATGGAGCTGCACCAGGGCCTCACCCGCTCCAAGAAGATCCGCACGATCCTCCCCCGCCACGAACAGGGCGGCGCCTTCATGGCCCACGGGTACGCCCGCTCGACCGGCAAGCCGGGCGTGTGCATGGCGACCTCCGGCCCCGGCGCCACGAACCTCGTCACCGCCATCGCCGACGCGCACATGGACAGCATCCCGCTGGTCTGCATCACGGGCCAGGTCTACCAGCAGTTCATCGGCCGCGCGGCCTTCCAGGAGACCGACTTCTACGGCATGACGCTGCCGATCGTGAAGCACTCCTTCCTCGTCCTCGATTACAACGAGCTGCCGAGCATCATGTACAAGGCCTTCAAGATCGCCACCACCGGCCGGCCCGGCCCCGTGGTGATCGACATCCCGAAGGACATCCAGCAGCACGAGTGGGTCCCGGTCTTCCCGAAGAATCCCGACGACGTCGAGATCCTCGGCCTGCCGGTGCCGCCGAAGGCCCCCGACGCCGACTTCGAGCAGGTCCTGCGCCTCGTCGAGCAGGCCAAGCAGCCCGTCATCTACATCGGCGGCGGCATCCTCTCCGGCGACGCCCACAAGGAGCTGCGCGCCTTCGCCGAGGCCACCGGCATCCCCGTCGCCTCCACGCTGATGGGCTTGGGCGCCTTCCCCTGCGACCACCCGCAGTCCCTCTACTGGTACGGCATGCACGGCACCGTCGCCGGCAACTGGGCCGTCTGCAAGAGCGACCTCCTCATCACGATGGGCGCCCGCTTCGACGACCGCATCACGGGCGCGGTGGAGAAGTTCGCGCCGGAGGCCACGATCGTCCACATCGACATCGACCGCTCCGAGCACCAGAAGAACAAGTTCGCGCACTACCCGATCCACTCGGACATCAAGCATGCCCTCGCCCGCCTGACCGCGCTCGCGAAGAAGGGCTTCAGGAAGCCCGACCTCAGGAAGTGGTACGAGACCATCAACGGCTGGAAGAAGGAGCATCCCTACCCGTTCAGCTACGAGCGCAACACCAAGCACATCCTCCCGCAGGAGGCCGTGCAGGTCCTCTTCGAGGAGACCAAGGGCCAGGCCATCATCGCGACCGGCGTGGGCCAGCACCAGATGTGGGCCCCGCAGTACTACCACTTCGGCGAACCCCGCCGCTTCATCAGCTCGCTCGGCGCCGGCACGATGGGCTTCGGCCTCCCGGCCGCGATCGGCGCCAAGGTGGCGAACCCCGCCAAGCACGTCATCGACATCGACGGCGACGGCTCCTTCCTGATGAACATCCAGGAGCTCGCGTGCATGAAGATCGAGAAGATCAACGCGAAGATCCTCATCCTGAACAACCAGCACCTCGGCATGGTGGTGCAATGGGAAGACCGCTTCTACGCGGGCACCCGCGGCCACACCATCCTCGGCGACGCCAAGAACATCGGTTCCCCCGACAACCCGGGCGGCCTCTACCCGGACTTCGTGAAGATCGCCAACGGCTTCGGCATCAAGGCCCGCCAGGTGATGAAGCGCGAGGACCTGCGCGCCGCCATGCGCGAGATGCTCGACCACGACGGCCCCTACCTCCTGGACGTCATCGTGCCCTACACCGAGCACGTGCTGCCTTTCATCCCGCAGAAAAAGTCGGCGATGGAGATTTTGACGAAGTAATCGCGGAGCGATTGCTTCGAGGGGGCACGTGGGCACGGTGACACGTGGGCCAGGGGAAATGAACGGGGGCGCAAAGGCGCCCCTGCTGCTTTGGGGACGATGCAGGACGCAAAGGGAGACCGGAGGCCGGATGATCGCCCGTGGACCAGCAGGGACGCTGGTCCCTACCTAGAGGCAGAAGACATTACCGGCGGTTGGGGGTTGGCGGTTGGGGGTTTGATGAGGCGGCACCAAGTGCAATCGATTCAGCACTCGATGCTGCACTCTGAACTCTGCACTCTGTACTCTGTACTCTGTACTCTGTACTCTGTACTCTGTAATCTGCCTCTTCAGGTAGGGCTGACCCTCCCCGGACGGCCGCGGCCCCGCAGGGACGCTGGTCCCTACCTGGAGGCGAATGAGATTCGCGGCGGTTGGGGGTTGGCGGTTGGCGGTTATATCGAGGCGGCCACAGCTGCGCTCGATTCAGCACTCGATGCTGCACTCTGTACTCTGCACTCTGTACTCTGTCTCCTTCAGGTAGGGCTGACCCTCCCCGGACGGCCGCGGCCCCGCAGGGACGCTAATCCCTACCGCTAACCGCCAACCGCTTCAACCTAGGGCTCGCGACTCCGTCGCGAGCCTCAGTGCCCCGCAAGCCAGCGCTCGGCCTCGATGGCGGCGCGGCAACCCATCCCCGCGGCGGTGATGGCCTGGCGGTAGACGTGGTCGGCGCAGTCGCCGGCGACGAAGACGCCCGCGACGCGGGTGCTGACGGTGTTGGGCCCGGCGACGAAATAGCCGCCTTCGTCCACCTCGAGGGCGGGCGTGAAGGCCTGGGAATTGGGGACGTGGCCGATGGCCACGAAGACGCACTTCACCGCGAGTTCGCGGGGGGCGCCGGACTTCTCGACGACCTTGAGGGTGTGGACCTTGCCGTCGGCGCCGCCGAGGATCTCGGTCGGGGTGACGTTCAGGACGAGCTCGATCTTCTCGTGGGCCTTGACGCGCTGGACCATGATCTCGGACGCGCGGAAGGTGTCGCGACGGTGCACGAGGTAGACCTTGGAGGCGAAACGGGTCAGGAAGAGGGCCTCTTCGCAGGCGGAGTCGCCGCCGCCGACGACGGCGACCGGGACGTTGCGGTAGAAGGCGCCGTCGCAGGTGGCGCAGGTGGTCACGCCGTTGCCGCCGTAGTACTGCTTCTCGCCGGGGATGCCGAGCAGGCGGGGCGAGGCGCCGGTGGCGATGATGACGGCCTTGGCCTCATAGGTGGCCTCGCCGCCCTTGAGCTTCTTGACGGGGCCGGAGAAGTCGACCGATTCGACGCGATCCCAGGCGAAACGGGCGCCGAAGCGCTCGGCCTGACCCTTCATGTTCGTGATCAGCTCGTTGCCGTCGACGCCATGGACGAAGCCCGGGAAGTTCTCGACCTCCGAGGTGGTGGTCAGCTGACCGCCGGGCTGGCCGCCTTCGAGCACCAGGGGGCTGAGGCCGGCGCGGGCGGCGTAGATGGCGGCGGTGAGGCCGGCGCAGCCGGTGCCGAGGATGAGGACGTTTTCAGCCATGGGGAGGGCCTCCCATCTTGAGGGCTGGACGCTGACGGCAAGGCGGAAAACCCCTTGTGAACAACTGAGTCAAATGGCTTGCCCCGGGGGGGCGGGTGCGGGTTTGCTACCCCTTCGCCCCGGACCCATGTTTCTCAGCATCCTCAAGCTCTTCGCCGGCAGCCACAACCGGAAATTCCTCCGCCAGTGCGCCCCCCTCGTGAAGCGCATCAACGCGCACGAGACGGAGTACCAGAAACTCACGGACGAGCAGCTGAAGGCCAAGACCGGCGAGTTCAAGGCCCGCCTGGCCAAGGGCGAGACCCTCGACGACCTGCTGCCGGAGGCCTTCGCGGTGGTCAAGAACGCCGCCCGCCGCCTCTGCGGGACCAAGGCGCTGGTCTGCGACCACGAGCTCACCTGGGAGATGGTCCACTTCGACGCCCAGCTGATCGGCGGCATCGCCCTCCACAAGAACAAGATCGCGGAGATGGCCACGGGCGAGGGCAAGACCCTCGTCGCCACCCTGCCCCTCTACCTGAACGCGCTGACCGGCCGCAACTGCCAGCTGGTCACCGTGAACGACTACCTCGCCCGCCGCGACTCCGAGTGGATGGGCCACCTTTACGGCTGGCTCGGACTCACCGTCGGCTGCATCCAGAACCAGATGCCGCCCGAGGCCCGCGTCGAGGCCTACAGGCGCGACATCACCTACGGCACCGCCTCCGAGTTCGGCTTCGACTACCTGCGCGACAACGGCATGGCCCTCAGCGTCGCCGAGCAGGTCCAGCGCGAACACTACTTCTGCATCGTCGACGAGATCGACTCGATCCTGATCGACGAGGCCCGCACCCCGCTGATCATCTCCGGCCCGGCCACCGAGGAACGCGAGCCGGCCTTCCCCCGCCTGCGCGAGGCCGTCCAGGGACTGGTCGACCACCAGATGCGGCTCGTGACCCGCATCGTCAACGAGGCCTCCGCGGAGCTCGGCGCCCTGCCCGAAGGCAAGGACCCGACGACCGACACCCTCGACAAGCTCTGGCTCGCCGCCCACGGCATGCCCCGCAACCGCGTCTTCCTCCGGCTCATGGAGAACGGGCGCTGGCGCAAGCTGCTCGAGAAGCACGAGGGCGTGCTCGCCTCCGAGGTCGAGAAGGACCGCCGCTACCACCTCAAGGAGCGCCTCTACTTCGCCGTCAGCGAGCGCAACCACGAGTCCGACCTCACCCAGCTCGGCCGCGACACGCTGCGCCCGGGCCAACCGGACGCCTTCGTCCTGCCCGACCTCCCCACGCGCTTCGTCGAGCTCGACAAGGACGAGTCCCTGACCCCCGAGCGCCGCGCCGAACTCCGCGCGCGGTCCGAGGACGAGTACGCGCGCGTCTCCGAGGACATCCACGCCATCGGCCAGCTGCTCAAGGCCTACGCCCTCTACGAACGCGACCGCCACTACGTCGTCGTGGACAACAAGGTGAAGATCGTCGACGAGAACACCGGCCGCATCATGGAGGGCCGCCGCTGGAACGACGGCCTGCACCAGGCCGTGGAGGCCAAGGAGAACGTGCCGCTCGAGAAGGAGAACAAGACCTACGCGACGATCACGATCCAGAACTACTTCCGCATGTACGAGAAGCTGGCGGGCATGACCGGCACCGTCGAGACCGAGGCCTCCGAGTTCAACGACATCTACCGCCTCTCCGTCGTCGCCATCCCGACGCACCGCCCCTGCATCCGCGTCGACGACAACGACATCGTCTTCAAGACCCGCCGCGAGAAGTACGCGTTCGCCATCAAGGAGATCGCCGACGCCCACGGGCGCGGCCAGCCCGTGCTCGTCGGCACCGCCTCGGTCGAGGCCTCCGAGACGCTCAGCCGCATGCTCGCGATGGCCAAGGTGCCCCATAAGGTGCTCAACGCCAAGCACCACGAGCAGGAGGCGGAGATCGTCTCCCTCGCGGGCCAGCGCGGCGCGGTGACCATCGCGACGAACATGGCCGGCCGCGGCACCGACATCCGCCTCGGCGAGGGCGTGCGCGAACTGGGCGGCCTCTACGTCCTCGGGACGGAGCGCCACGAGTCCCGCCGCGTCGACCGCCAGCTGCGCGGCCGCTGCTCCCGCCAGGGCGATCCGGGCCGCTCCCGCTTCCTCATCGCGCTGGAGGACGACCTGATGCGGCTGTTCTCCAACGCCGGCATCATCTCCTCGCTCCTCGAGAAGTCCTTCAAGGAGGGCGAACCGCTGGAGCACCCGCTCCTCAACCGCTCGATCGGCACCGCCCAGAAGCGCGTCGAAGGCCAGAACTACTCGATGCGCAAGCGGCTGCTGCAGTACGACGACGTGCTGAACCGCCAGCGCCAGATCGTCTACGCCCTGCGCAACCGCACCCTCGCCGCCGCCGACTCCCGCGAGGCCGTCCGCGACGTCCTCGCCGAGGAGATCGAGGAACGCCTGGCGCAGGCCTACCCGGAGGGCGCGGCCGCCCCGACCGCCCAGGGCATCAACGCCTTCACCAGCTGGTACGCGGGCTGCTTCCACCTGCGCCTCGAGGCCGCCGACCTGCAGGGGCGCACGCTGGCCCAGGCCGCGGAGTTCGCGCTGCGCAAGGTCATGGACCTGCACGCCAGCCGCGAGGCCCACGAGCCGGCCGACGTCATCGCCTACATCGAGCGCCACGTGCTGCTGCAGGCCATCGACCGCAACTGGCAGAACCACCTGACCGACATGGACGAGCTGCGCCGCGCGGTGAACCTCCGCAGCTACGCCCAGAAGGATCCGCTGAACGAGTACAAGACCGAGGCCTACCGGGCCTTCGCCGACCTCATGGGCCAGCTCCGCGAGGACGTCTGCCGCAAGCTCTTCCGGCTGGCCTCCTCGATGGAGGCGCTCGAGGCGCTCGTCCGCCGCGCCCAAGGCCAGGCCGTGGCCAGCGGGCCGGCCGAACCCGGCGCCGCCGAGGTCGCGACGAGCCCCGCCGCCGCGCCCGCCCCGGCGCCGGCGAAACCCACCCCCTTCCGCCGGGAACTCCCCAAGATCGGCCGCAACGCGATGGTCCGCATCACCAAGGGCCCCGAGTCGCTGGAACTGAAGTGGAAGAAGGCCGAGCCGCTGGTCCGCGACGAGGGCTGGGAAGTCGCCCAGGTGCTGTCGGAATGACCGGGGCGGACGCGAGCCCGGCGCCGGCGGGCGGGCGCGCGACCTGGCTCGGGCTGGGCCTGAGCGCGCTCCTGCTGTTCGCCTCCTTCCCGCCGCTGGGCCACCCGTTCGTCGCGTTCTTCGCGCTGCTCCCCGCGGCGCTCGCCGCCGCGGAGGCGCCGGATTTCCGCCGCTGGCGCCGAGCCGCGTTCGCGACGAGCTGGGTGCTCTGGATCGCGCTCCTCGCGTGGCTGCGCCACGTCTACCCGCCGCTGGGCTGGCTCGGGCTCGTCGGCCTCACCGCCTATTGCGCCCTCTTCCCCTGGCTCTGGCTCCTGGCCTTGCGCTGGATCCTGCCGGCCTGCGGGGAAGCGCGGGCGCCCGCCCGGTTGCTGGCGATGCTCGGGCTCGCCGGCGCGTGGGGCCTGCTCGAATGGGCCCGCGCGACCTTCCTCACCGGCTTCGGCTGGCTGCCGCTGGCCGCGAGCCAACAGGGCAACCCGGTGATGCTGACGCTGTGCGCGTGGGTCGGCCCGACCGGGCTCTCGATGGGGCTGGTGCTCATCAACCTCGGCCTGGCCAGCTGGATCATCCGCCTGCGCCGCTTCCGCCGCGCCGACGCCGCCCTGGCGCCCCTCGGACCGATGGATTGGACGAAGCGCCTGACGCCCGAACTCTACCTCGGCCTCGCGGTGATCGCCGCCGGCTTCGCGTTGACCTTGACCGAGGCCGCGCGGCGCGCGCCGCGCCAGCCGGTGGCCATCGCGGGGCTGCGCACGCGGTTCGACCCGACCGAGAAGTGGCGGCCGGACAAGCTCCAACGCCACGCGGAGACGCTCCGCACGGCGACGGCCGCGGCGCGCGCCGCCCAACCCGACCTCATCCTCTGGCCCGAAGCCGCCCTGCCCCCCCTGCTCGGGGATCCGGGCTACGCCGACTTCCTGCGGCAGAACGCCGCGGGCACCACGCTGGTGGTCGGCGCCATCGAACGCCGCGGCGGCGGCTACGCGAACAGCGTCGCGGCGGTCACCGCCGACGGCGTCCAGCAGCCGACCTACGCGAAGCGCCACCTCGTGCCCTTCGGCGAATACGTGCCCGGCGCCGCCTGGCTGCCCCTGCGCAAGGTCGTGCCGATCGCGGAGGACTGCGTGGCCGGCCAGACCCCGACGCTCCTGCCGCTGACCACCCGGAGCGGCTTCACCTTCCTGGCGGCGCCGCTGGTCTGCTACGAGGACGTCTTCCCCGCGCTCGCCCGCGAGCAGGCGCTGGCGGGGGCGGACCTGTTCGTCGTCGTGACCAACGACGGCTGGTACGGGCACGAAGCCGCCGACGGGCAGCACACGGCGCATTCGGTGCTCCTGGCCGCCGCCACCGGCCTGCCGGTGGCGCGCTCGGGCAACGAAGGCTGGAGCGGGGTGATCACGCCCCGGGGCCTGCTGCTGCCGACCGGGGACGGCCATCCCGCCGTGCAGTTGGCGGAGCTCCGCTCCCCGCGGGGCGAGGCCACCCTCTGGGTCCGGCACGGGGACTGGGCGCTCGGCCTGGGCGGGTTCGCGTTCGCCGCGACCTACGTCTGGCGGCGGCGCCGATCCGTCCGATAAATCGGCAGAGACCGCTCGACCTCCCCCGGTTTCGGGCCAAGTTGGAGGTGCCCCCGACCGGACCATGAAAACCCTGTTCGCCAGCCTCGTCGTCCTCCTGGCCGCGGCCCTGCCGGCCCAGGAGGTCAAGAAGCCGAAGTCGGAATTTCCGCCCGAGGGCATCGCGACGTTCCGCCTGCGGGTCCGTTCGATCCCGACGATCCAGGTGAAGATCAACGGCGCGACGCTCACCCTCGGCGTGGATACGGGTTGCCAAGGGACCGGCGTGCTCACGCCGCGGGGCGCGGCCAAGTGCGACGTCACGGAGGCCTTCACGGTGCCTTCGATGGGCAACTCCGGGCGCGGCGAGAACACCTTTGGCTACGTGGAGAAGCTCGAGGCCGGCGGCGCGGTCTGGCGGGACTTCCACATCAGCATCATGCCGCTCCAGGGCATGGAGCTCGACGGGCTGATCGGCGCGGACATCCTGTTCGAGAAGCCCTTCTACATGGACCTCGCGAACAAGGTCATGACGCTCGGCAAGACGCCGGACACGTCCTCGGCCCACGAGATCCCCTGCTACAGCCGCGGCGGCCACTGCGGCGTCAACATCGAGGTCGAGGGCCAGAAGGTGCCGATGATCGTGGATTCGGGCGCCTCGAAATCGTACATGAGCTCCCTGAAGTTCAAGGGGAAGACGATCTTCAAGGGCTACGTCCCGGTGGCCACGGTCCGCGGCGTCTCGCTCACCCGCGTCGAGACCTGCCAGATCAAGTCCCTGCGCATCGGCGGCGTGCCCCTGACCGGCGTCGAATTCAACCGCGACCAGGAGCACAACCTGCTGGGCGACGACTTCCTGCGGGCGCACCCGATCGCCGTCGACATGGCCTCCCGCCGCCTCTGGCTGTTCGAATCGCAGGGCGCGGCCAAGGTCGCCCCGGAGACCGCGACGCCGAAGGGCGCCCCGACGGCCCCGAAGGTCGCCCCGGAAACCGCGCCGGCGAAGTAACGCCAAGCCGGCTCAGCGCCGGCGGCGGGTGCCGCCGGTCGAACCCTTGGCGGACGAGCCGCCCTCCTCGTCGCCCTCGGCGCCTTCCGCCCCCTCGGCGCCCTCGGCCGGCGCCTCCTCCTCGTCGTCCCAGCGGAGGTTCTTCTCCATGTCCTTGTCGACGTCCTCGACCTCGGGGAGGTCGGGCAGGTCGTCGGCGGCGCTGGCGGCGCGGGTGGGCTTGTCGTCGTCGTCGTCCTCGCCGGGGACCTCGTGGCCCTGCGGGACGAACTCCAGGATGTCGGTGATCTCCTCGAGCGGATGGATGTCGCGGCCCTCGATGAGGGCCTGGTTGCGGAGCTCGGAGAGCTGCTCATCCACGTCCTCGACGGTGAGCTTCTGCTCGAGCTTGATCGTGTCGTTGATGAGCTTCACGCGCAGGCGCATGATGTGCTCGAGGAAGTCGGCGTAGGCGCCCTTGTCGCCG
>JBEBDN010000033.1:0-12055 GCA_041156945.1 Verrucomicrobiota bacterium
CTCTTTGCGGCCCACGAACCGCCAACCGCTAACCGCCATCCCCCCACCCCGCGCCCTCCGCTATCTTAACTTGCGACCCTGCCCCGACGCCCCTAGACCCAGCGCATGTCCGCCGGCTGCCGCCTGATCCTCGCCCTCGACGTCGAAACGAAGGAGGAAGCCTTGGCCTTGGCGAAGCCGCTCGCCGGCAACCTCGCCTGGGTGAAGCTCGGCCTGCAGCTCTTCACCCGCCACGGGCCGGGCATCGTCGATGAATTCCATGCCCTGGGCTTCAAGGTCTTCCTCGACCTCAAGCTGCATGACATCCCCAACACCGTCGCCTCGGCGGTGAAGAGCCTCAAGGGGCGTCCCTGTTCCCTCCTCACCCTCCACGCCGCCGGCGGCCCGGAGATGATCGCGCGCGCGCGCGAAGCCGCTGATATCGCCCTGCCCGATTGCCGTCTGCTCTCCGTGACGGTGCTGACGTCCATGGACCAGGCGCAGCTGACCGCCGTCGGCGTCCAGCGTACGCCCGAGGAACAGGTGCGCCTGCTGGGCCGCATGGCGATCCAGGCCGGTTCGCATGGTCTCGTCTGCTCCCCGCTCGAACTCCCGGTGCTGCGCGCCGACCTCGGGCCGGGGCCGGCGCTCGTCACCCCCGGCATCCGCTACCCCGACGCCGCCGGCGACGACCAGAACCGCGTGATGACCCCGGCGCAGGCCGCGGCCGCGGGCGCCAGCTTCATCGTCGTGGGCCGTCCCATCCTCAAGGACAAGGATCCCGCCGGCAAAACCCTGAGCATCCGCCGGGAGATCGGCGAAACGAAGTAAGTGCTGAACCGCGGCGACGACATCCTGATCCTCCTGGCCGCGGGTTCCGCCCGCCGGATGCAGTCGGTCGTCGACGACAAGATCACGGCCACGCTGGCGGGCACGCCCGTCTTCGTCCATTCGCTGCGGGCCTTCCTGAACACCGGCCTGATCGGCCGCGTCATCATCACCTACCGGGACAGCGACCAATTCGCCCGGCTGCGCCTGCAGCTCGCGGAAAATCCGATGCCGGACCACCTGATCCAATTCGTGGGCGGCGGCGAATCCCGGCAGGACTCCGTCTACGCGGCGCTGCAGACCTGCGAGGGCCACACCGGCCTCGTGCACATCCATGACGGGGCCCGACCCCTCGTGACCGACGAAGCCATCCGCAAGGTCCGCGCCAAGGCTTGGGCCACCGGCGCGGCCATCCTCGCCGGCCGCTCGGCCGACACCGTGAAGATCGCCAAGGGCGACTCGGACTCCGTCGAAGCGTCGCCCGACCGCGGGCTGGTCTGGACGGCGGAGACGCCGCAGGTCTTCCGCACGGCCACCGTCCTGCGCGCCTACCGCAAGGTGGCGATGCTCGGCCGCAAGGTCACCGACGACAGTTCGGCGGTCGAATACGTCGGCCAGGACGTTTCGCTCGTGGAGAACACCACGGTGAACCTGAAGCTGACGCGGCCGTCCGACTTCGTGCTGGCCGAGGCGATCCTGAAGACGCGCTGATCAGTAGCCCGCCTGGCGGAGCGCGACGTCGAGCTTGGTCTGGAACTCCACGATGTCCGGTTGGGTCGGACGGTACCCCGGCACCCGCGCGGTCATGCCGGGACGGCCCTGGTGATCGATGTACCAATCGGCCTTCTGGCCATCGGAGAACGTGACGTTGCCGCTGATCATGGCGTGCGGCTGGGCGATGGTGTCGACCTCGACGGTCACCGCGCCGCCGGTCGCGGGAGCGGCCGCCGGATCGGCGGGAGCGGCTTCGGCCGGGGCGGCCTCCGCGGCGGCTTCCTCGGGCTTCTTCGGCTCTTCCTTGTCGATCAGGGTCAGGTCCAGGTCGTCGACCAGGAAGCGGACGTCCATGAAGGTCATCGTGATGCCCAGTTCGGCGGCGAGCCGGGTCTGGACCTGCGAAAGCGTGGCACCGGCGGCGACCCAGGAGGCGACCTGGGCGGTTTGGGCGGGAGTGAGGCTGGCCATGGGACGAAAGTGTGGCGTTGTTCCGCGTTTTTCAAGCATCCCGTCGCTTAATCGTTGGAAATCATGGGAGGCTCCTGCATGGTGGCGGCATGCAGTCCGCCATCCAATGGGAGCGAACCGGGGAGTTCCAGGACATCGTCTACGAGAAGGCCGAGGGCATCGCGCGCGTGACCATCAACCGTCCGCACCGACGCAACGCCTTCACCCCCGACACGGTGGCGGAACTACTCAAGGCCTTCGCGGACGCCCGGGACGACGCCCGCATCGGCGTCGTGCTGCTCCGCGGCGCCAACCCCCAGCATGACGGCAAGTTCGCGTTCTGCGCGGGCGGAGACCAGAAGATCCGCGGCGACAAGAAGGGCGGCTACATCGGCGGCGACGGCGTACCCCGCCTGAACGTCCTCGACCTGCAGCGCCTGATCCGCTCCATGCCCAAGGTCGTGATCGCCTTGGTCGCGGGCTTCGCCATCGGCGGCGGCCACGTCCTGCATGTGATCTGCGACCTGACGATCGCCGCGGAAAACGCGGTCTTCGGCCAGACCGGCCCCAAGGTAGGCAGCTTCGACGGCGGATTCGGCGCTTCCTACCTCGCCCGCATCGTCGGCCAGAAGAAGGCCCGCGAAATCTGGTACCTCTGCCGCCAGTACGACGCCCGCCAAGCCCTCGAGATGGGTCTGGTCAACGCCGTCGTCCCTTACGGGCAGCTGGACGCCGAGGGCGTGCAGTGGGCCCGCGAGATCCTGACGAAGAGCCCGCTCGCGATCCGTTGCCTGAAGTCGGCCTTCAACGCCGAACTCGACGGCCAAGCGGGCATCCAGGAACTTTCCGGCAACGCCACCCTGCTCTACTACCTCACCGAAGAAGGCGACGAAGGCCGCAAGGCCTGGAACGAGAAACGCCCGCCCAACTTCGGCGCCTTCCCTTGGCTCCCGTAAACCCCATCCGCGTCACCGAACGCGCGCAACTCCTCGCCCAGGAGGTCCTCCGCGCCGGCGACCTCGCGATGGACGGCACCGCGGGCAAGGGGCGCGACACCGCCTGCCTCGCCCAGGCGGTCGGCCCCTCCGGCCATGTGCACGCCTTCGACATCCAACCGGAGGCCATCGCCGCGACGGGCAATCTGCTGAGCCTCGCGGGCCTCGCCGAGCGCGTGACGCTGCACGTCTGCAGCCACGCGGACTTGGCCGCCGTGCTGCCCGCCGCCCACCGCGGCCGGCTGGGCGCCGCCCTCTTCAACCTCGGCTACCTGCCGGGCGGCGACACCGCCATCATCACCCGCCCCGATTCCACGGCCCGGGCGTTGCAGGCGACCTACGCGGAACTGCGACCCGGCGGACGACTGATCTGCGTGGCCTACACCGGGCATCCCGGCGGTGCGGAGGAATCCGACGTGGTGCAGGCCTTCGGACGCGCGCGGGAAGCGGCCGGCGACGCGGTGGTCCGCCACGGCCTGGTGCCCAATCCCGGCAAGCCTTGGATCCTCAGCGTGACGCGTCCGAGCTAGCCGCGTCCAAGGCACGCCTCGCCCGTTTGCCTTTCCGCCAGTTCCTGCTCCCTTGAATCCCATGACCTCGCGCCCACGCATCGTCCTGACCGGAGCCTCCGGACTCGTCGGCCGGGCGCTGACGAAGGCGCTCACCGCCAAGGGCTACGAGGTGGCTCCGCTCCGATCGCGCACGCAGGGACCGGGCGGGATGGATGCAGCCAGCGGTTGGCTCGACACGGACATCTTGGAAGGCGCCCACGCCGTGATCCACCTGGCGGGCGAGCCGATCGCGCAGCGTTGGACCGCCGCCGCCAAGGAACGCATCCTTTCCAGCCGGGAAAAAAGCACGAGCCTGCTGGCCTGGAACCTGGCCTTTCCCTCCCCTGAGCTGCGCCACCCGCCTAAAGTCTTCCTCTCGATGTCGGGCATCAACCGCTACGGCATCCACCGCCCCGGCGAAACGTTGACGGAGTCGTCCGCGGTATCCGCGGAGGGTTTTCTCGGACAGGTCTCGGCCGCCTGGGAAGAGGCCGCGACGCCCGAGGGCGCCGGCTCCGCCCGAGGCATCCGGACAGTCCGGCTGCGGACCGGGATGGTGCTCGCGGCCTCCGGGGGCGCCCTCAAGGCGATGTTGCCGGCGTTCAAGGCCGGGCTCGGCGGCCGGGTCGGCTCCGGCCGCCAAATGGTCAGCTGGATCCGCCTGGGCGACCTGGTCGACCTGATCGTTTGGGCGCTGGAGGATCCCAAGGTCGAAGGCCCGCTCAACGCCGTGGCGCCCCACCCCGTGAGCCAAGCCGACTTCGCGCGCGCCCTCGGCCGGGCCGTCCATCGCCCAGCCGTCATCCCGGCGCCGGCCTGGGCGGTCAAGCTGCTGTTCGGACAGATGGGCGCCGAGACCTTGCTGGCGGACCTAGCCGTCGAGCCGCGCAAGGCCGCGGAGGGCGGCTTCCGCTGGTCGACGCCCGACCTGCCCGCGGCCTTGGCCGCGGCGCTTCGGGAATGATTTTAGGTTGAAGGAAAGTAGGGCGGCGGGGATTGTCCCGCCATGGTCCGCGCCACCTTCGCTTTCCTTCTTTTCCTGCTCGTCGGCTGCGACGACGCCGTCCCCGGCCTGCCCCGTTCGCTCGAGACGGAAGACCAGGACTTCAAGCAAGGACAGCTGTTCCAGAAACAGGGCGAAAGCCGCAAGGCCCTCGAGTGCTACCTCAAGGTGATCGACGCCCGCCGCGGATCCGCCGAATCGCACCTCGAGGCCGGGCGCCTCTGCAGCGAACTCAACGACCCGCTCCCGGCGATCTACCATTACCACCAGTACATCCGCCTGAAGCCGACTTCCGAACAGCGCAAGATCGTCGAGCAGATGATCCGCACCGCCGAGAAGCAGTTCATGCAGCAGCTGCCGGGACGCCCGATGGAGCCCGACGCCGTCGGCTCGGGCGACCTGCAGGAACAGCTGCGCAAATTGCGCACCGAGAACGACAAGCTGAAGCGCGAGATCACCGACCTGACCCGCGGCCAGCCCCGCGCGGCCACGCCGCCGCCCGGCGCCGCCACGCCGATCGCCGTCGCCGCGCCGGAGCGTCCCGTCGCCGCCACGCCCCTCCCGCCCACCGCCGCCCCCGGCCGCGCCTTCGCGACCTACGTGGTGGGCCGCAACGACACCCTCAGCAGCATCTCGCGCAAGGCCTACGGGACCGCCGCCCGGGCCAACGACATCCTGAAGGCCAACGCGAACCAGATCTCCAGCCCGAGCGCGCTGAAGATCGGGATGACGCTGGTGATTCCGGAGTGATCCATGCGCCTGACGCGCATCCGGGCCGCCGACTTCCGCAACCTCGCGTTCGCGGACGTCTCCACGGATGCGCCCCGGGTCTTCCTGCTTGGCGACAACGGGCAAGGTAAGACCAACCTGCTCGAGGCCGGCGGCCTGGTTTCGGCCTTCCGCTCCTTCCGCACGACCGAGATCGCCCCGCTGATCCGGGCCGGCGCGGCCGAAGCCCGGCTGCGGATCGACGTGGCGCTGGCGGGCGACGACCGCGCGGAAGTCGAGGTCCGCCTGGCCAAGGGCTCGCGCAAGGCGCTCGTCAACGGCGCGCCGGTGACGTCCGTCGCCCAGCACCTCGGCCAGTTCCCGACGATCGTCTTCTGCTCCGACGACCTCCGGCTCGTGCGCGGCTCCCCGGGCAACCGCCGCCGCTGGCTGGACGCGGCGATCGGCGGCACCGACGGGGCCTACCTGACGGCGGTGCGCGACTACACCCGCGCGCTCGAAGGGCGCAACGCGCTGCTGAAGTCGGACCGCCGCAGCGACGAGGAACTGCGGGCCTTCGAGCAGGCGATGCTGGCGCCCGGCCAGCTGCTCGCCCGCACCCGCGCCGCCGTCCTGCCGGAGCTCGCCGCGACGTTGCGCGAGGTCTGCGCCCGCGCGGGGTTCCCGGACCAAGGGGCCGACCTTCGCTACCGGCCCGATTGCCCCGCGGAGCAATTGGCCGAGACCTGGTCGAAGATGCGCCCGGCCGACCTCGCGACGGGGACGACGCTGCGCGGCCCGCAGCGCGACGACTTCGACATCCTCTTCCGCGGCGAGGACGCGGCCGACTACGCCTCGGAGGGGCAGCAACGGCTCCTGGTGCTGGCCCTCTCGCTCGCCCGCCTCCAGCGCGACACCCAACGCGCCCCCACCCCTCCCGTCATCCTGGCCGACGATGTGCTCGGCGAGCTCGACGACACCCGCCGTCGGGCCTTCTGGGAACAGGTCGGCGAGGCCCACCAGGTCATCGCCACGGGCACGGTACCGCCCCCATCCGGGGCCTGGCTGACCTACCGGGTGGCGGCCGGGGCCTACGTCCAAGCCTGATTTTGGCGTTGTTTTATGGGTCTGGCACCCCTTGGATACGGGGATGAAGGACTTCCTGCTCTACGCCTCCGTCGTCATCCTGTTCCTGGTCTGCCTCCTGGTCGTCCTGATCATCCTGATGCAGCGCCCGAGCGCGAACGCCGGCATGGGTTCCGCCCTCGGTGGTGGCGCCGCGGAATCCGTCTTCGGCGGTGAATCCGCGAACGTGCTCTCCAAGATGACCACCACGCTGACGGTGCTCCTCTTCCTCCTCAGCTTCGGCCTCTACCTCGGCTTTGTCGGACGCGCCAGCAAGACGACCTCCGCCCTGACCCCGGCCGCGACCGCGTCGACGCCGGCAACCCCCGCCAAGGTCGCCCCCGCTGCGACCACTCCGGCTGCCACCGCGGCTCCGGCTGCCGCTTCCGCCGCGGCGACCGCTCCGGCCGCGCCGACGGCGCCGGCGACTCCGGCGGCCAAGGCCCCGGCTGCGCCCGCGGCTCCCGCGACCCCCGTCGCTCCGGCTCCGGCCAAGTAACCCCCCGTGCGGCTTCCCCGGCTCAGCCTGACGGTCCGCTGGGTGGCCCTGCTCGCGGCTTCGTTCGCTTTCGCCCTTCCGCCGGGCGTGGGCGAAGAGGATTTCATCCAACTCACGGCCCCCCAGGCCAAGGAGGTCTTGGGTGATTTCCGCGCCTCGCGCCTCAACGGCGACCTTTGCTTCAAGTTCGAGGTGACCCACAAGCCGCGGCGCGGCGACTCCGCCCCGCCCGTCCCCGGCGTCGTCTGGGCCGGCTGGAGTTCGGAAGGCCCCCGCGTACGGGTCGAGCTTCGCCCGAAGGACGGCACCCCGGCGCTGGCGTTCATCGCCACGAAGTCGGCGCAAGGCTCCCGCCTCTGGCTGCGTCGCGGTGGACGCACCGTGGAGAATCCGCGGACGGACGAGCCCCTCGCGCCCGGCCTGCTGCTCCAGCCTTCGGACCTCGCCCTGCCCTACACGCACTGGGAAGACACGCGGTACGTGAAGACCGAGCGCAGCCGCGGCCGTCCGGTGCATTTCTTCCTCGCGAACCACCCGAGCCAAGGCGAACCGGCCAAGGTGACCTTCGCGCTCGATCGGACCTACGGCGCGCTGGTCCAGGCGACCTCCCTCGACGCCGCCGGCGTCGCGCGCCGCACCCTGCAGGTGGAGGAGTTCTCCCAGGTCGACGAGCAATGGATCCTCGGGGCATGCAGCGTGCGCGACGAAGCCTCGCGCGACGTGGACCTGCTGCGCGTGACGGCGGCCGCGGTGCGCCGCCGCTTCGACGCGGCGACGTTCGACCCGGCGACCCTCGACCGTCCGGCCTCCCTCCCCGCCGACCTCAAACCCCTCTGACCATGCCCGCCGACGCCCTCCGCATCGCCCGTTTCTGCGATCTCCTGACGAACCGCAAGGCCATCGCCGACTTCCCCGGCGCCGACAACGGGCTGCAGCACCGCGGCAAGGCCCGCGTGCGCAAGGTCGGCGCGGCGGTCGACGCGGGCGCCAAGGTCTTCGAAATGGCGGCCAAGCGCGGCGTGGACTTCCTCATCGTACACCATGGGATGCGCTGGCGCCCGGTCTCACCCGAACGCGAGGTGCGTCGCCTGCGTCTCGCCGCCCTCAAGAAAACCGGGCTCTCGCTCTACTCCAGCCACCTCCCGCTCGACGCGCACCCGGTCATCGGCAACAACGCGCTGATCGCGGCCGACCTCGGCCTCAAGGTCGTGGATTGGTTCGTGGACTACGAAGGTCTGCCGATCGCCTGCCTCTGCCAAGGCATCCCTCGGGCGACGCTCGCCCGCCGGCTCAAGCAGAGCTACCCCGACACCTACCAAGCCATCGAGTTCGGGTCCGCCCGGCCGAAGAAGATCGCCATCCTGAGCGGCAGCGGCCGCGGCGCGCTCGACCACCTCCGGGCGGAGGGCTGCGACACGCTCATCACCGGCGAATTGCGCGAGGAGCATTTCAACGAAGCGCACGAACAGGGCTGGAACCTCTACCCCTGCGGGCATTACGCCACCGAGACCTGGGGCGTGAAGGCCCTCGCCGCGGCCGTCGCGGCGGAGTTCGACGTGCCGTGGGAGTTCATCCCCACGGGCAACCCGCTCTGATGCCGCGCGGTCGGTTAGCGCCCACCCCCACCGGCCACCTGCACGTCGGCCACGCGCGCACGTTCGCCTTGGCGGCCGAGCGCGCCCGTCGCGCTGGCGGCACGCTCGTCTACCGGACCGAAGACCTCGACGCCTCCCGCTGCCGACCGGAGTTCGCGGCGGCGGCGATCGCCGACCTCCGCTGGCTTGGGCTCGACTGGCAGGAAGGGCCCGACGTCGGTGGTCCCTGCGGTCCCTACGTGCAATCGGAGCGGCTGCCTTGGTTCGCCGAAGTTTGGCGTCGGTTGCAGGCCAGCGGCGCGATCTACCCGTGCGACAAATCCCGCAAGGACGTGGCGCGTAGCCTTACCGCCCCCCACGCCGAGGACGACGCCGAGCCGATCTTTCCGCCCGAACTCCGGCCCGCCCACGGGCTCGGCCGCGGACTCGCCGCGCCCGGCGCGAGCAACTGGCGCTTCCGCGTGCCGGACGGCGAGACGATCGCGTTCGACGACGCCCTGCGCGGACCGCAGGCCTTCGTCGCCGGACGGGATTTCGGCGACTTCCTGGTTTGGCGCAAGGACGGCTTCCCTGCCTACGAACTGGCCGTCGTCGCCGATGACCACGCCATGGGCATCACCGAGGTGGTCCGGGGCGCGGACCTCCTCCTCTCGACCGCGCGACAACTCCTGATCTACCGCGCCCTGGGCTGGACCGCTCCTGCCTGGGCGCACGCGCCCTTGATCGTCGACGCCGAAGGTCGACGCCTCGCCAAGCGCACCACCGGCCTCTCGATCCGCGAACTCCGCGAGGCCGGCCGGACGCCCACCGAAGTACTCACCGCCCCCCTCGCCTCCCTTTTATAGCCCACCCAAAGGGGTCAGGCCGTTCGTAACCGCACCTGTTACTAAAACCCGCTTAAAATGCCCTTTCAGCTAACACCCATGCCCACGAACGGCCTGACCCCTTTGGGTGACATTCCTCATTCAGGCACTTGAATCGACCAGACTGACCTAGGCCCAACACGACCTTACGCCACCGACGCCGAGGGTCGCCACATCATTAAATATAACGCCTGTATACCAATCTGCGAACGCCGCGCCACCGGCAGGACACCGGCCAAAGCGCTGTCCGCTCCCCTCGACAACTTTTTAACCTAGCCGAAGGGGTCAGGCCGTTAGTGACTGCACCTGTTAGTTAAAATGGCCGAAAAGCGCTTTTAAGATAACACCCTCGGGCACTAACGGCCTGACCCCTTTGTGGGTGGAGGCACAAAAAAGCCGGAGGAGGACCTCCGGCTGATCGGGAAACGGGGAGCTGATCAGGCGCCTTGGGCGGTCTTCTTGACCTCGCCGGCGGGCTTGGCGGACGGGCTCGCGCCGGACTTGGGGGTCGCGGCCTTGGGAGCGAAGGGGTTTTCGCCGGCGGCGACCTTCTCGCGGTCCGCCTTGATGCGGGTAAGCAGGGCTTCGTTGGCCGCGGCATCGGCGATGGCGGCATCGATCAGCTTCAAGGCGCGCGCCTTATCCTGCGGATCCATCCGGAGGGAAAGCACGGCCTTGTTCATGTTGAGGATCGCCTTCTGCTGCCCGGTCGCGGCGCCGAACATCTCGTCATAGGCGGCGCAGCCCGCGGCGAAATCCTTGGCCTCGATGGCGGCCTTGACCTTGGCCGAGGCGGCGGCGCGCTTGGCGCCGGCTTCGGCGGCGTTCTTGGCCTCGGCGGCGAGGGCCTTCTTCCCTTCCGGGGTGTTCTGCTTCGACAGTTCCTGGAGGTGGGCGACGTACTTCTCGGGACCACCCGCCTGGTAACCGGTGCGGGCGTAGACCTCACCCTGCGCGTCCATGAGGAGGATCGTCGGGAAACCCGTGATGCCGTAGGTCTTCTGGGCGGCGCGATTCTTCGCCTTCACCTCGTCGGACTGCGGCTTCTTGTTCGGGAAATCGAGCTCGACCAGGACGAACTTCTTGGTGGCGGCCTCGAAGGCCGGCAGGTCGAAGACCTCCTTCTTGAGCTTGATGCACCAACCGCACCAGTCGCTCCCGGTGAAGTCGACGAGGATGTCCTTCTTCTCCTTGGCGGCGACCTTCTTGGCTTCGTCGAGGTCCGTCAGCCAGGTCGGGGCGGCGGCGGCGGGGAGGATGGCCAGCAACGCGAGGGCGAGCGTGGCGAGGGTCGTGGTGGGACGCATGGTGTTCGGGGTTTGGAAAGGGTTCACTTGCCCTGGGACTTCCTGCGCTCGGCGTCCTGGTCGCGGACCTTGACGACGCGCTCACGGAGCTCGGCGATGTCGGCGAGCACGTCCTTGCTCTTGGTCAGGGCCGCGACCTCGTCGACGACCTTGAGGACGGCGTCGTGGTCGCCTGGCTTGCACTCGGCGGTGATGCCGACGCGCACATTGAGGAGCATGCGGACGAGGAGGTCGCCCTCGAGGCCCTTTTCCTTGAAGTACTTGTTCATGGCGGCCTCGGCGCCGGCGAGGTCCTTCTTCGCAAGCGTGGCTTCCAGCACCGGGCCAAGCTGCTCCTCGATCTCATGTTCCAGGGCCTCCGCCTTCATCTTGGCCGCGAGGGCCTTCTTGCCTTCGGGCGTGTTCTGCTTCGTCAGCTCCGCGAGATGCGCGAGGTATTTCTTGGCGCCGCCCTCCTGGTAGCCGGTCTGCGCGTAGACTTCACCTTGGGCGTCCAATAGGAGGATCGTCGGGAAACCGGAGATCGCATACTGCTTCGAGAGGGCCTCGTTCCGCGCCTTGACCTCGGGCGACTGCTTCGAGGCGCGCGGGAAATCGATCTCCACGAGGACGAACTTCTTGGCGGCCTCGGCGAACTCCGGCTGGTCGAAGACCTCCTTCTTCAGGCGGATGCACCAGCCGCACCAGTCGCTGCCGGTGAAGTCGACGAGGATGTCCTTCTTCTCGGCGGCGGCCTGCTTCTTGGCGGCCTCGAGGTCGGTGAGCCAGGCTTCGGCGGCGAAGAGCGAAGGCAGCGTGGCGAGGAGGGCCAGGACCGGCAGGCCGAGGCGGGCGAGGTTGCGGGGCATCCGTCGATAAGCCTCGATAAGCCCAAGTTTGGCAAACCACAAAACCATCCCCTGCGTTGCCAAAAGGCCCGTCACCCCCATACCTCCGACCTATGGCGGCAACCCGCATCCTGCTGGTGGACAATGGCTCCCTTCGCCCGGAAGCCACCCTCGAGCTTCGTCGCCTATCGGCGGAAGTCGCTCAATTGCTGGGGCAGCCCGTGTATCCGGTCTCGGTCCTCCATTCGCACAAGATCGACGCGGCCCTTCTCGCCGGCGAGCCCGCCGTGATCTTCGAACAAGCCGTCCAGAGGGCCAAGACCGACGGCATTACGGAGCTGATTGTCCTGCCGCTCTTCATCGGGCCGAGCCGTGCGATCACCGAGTATCTGCCTCAAGTCTTCGCCGATGCCCAGCCCGGCGCGATGAGGCTAACGGTACGACCCACGCTTTATGGCGAGGACGGCGCGGAACTCCTCGAAATCCTCAACGACCAAATCCTGCACACGCCAGGCGATGCCGACAAAGACACCGTCCTGCTCTGCGACCACGGCTCGCCCATCATCGAGGTGACCCGTGTGCGCGATGCGTTGGCGCGCGACCTTTCCGCA
>JBEBDN010000034.1:0-8254 GCA_041156945.1 Verrucomicrobiota bacterium
CGGCCGGCGCCCCGGTCATCCTTTACGCCAAGGGCAAGTCCCCGCAGGCCGCCGCGCTGGCCGCGACCGGCGTGCCCTGTCTCGGCGTGGACTGGACCATGCCCCTTTCGGGCGTCCGCCGCCTTGCCGGCCGGCCGCTCTGCCTGCAGGGCAATCTCGACCCTGAGTTCATGGTCGGCGAGCCCGCCGCCGCCCACGCCGCCGCGATGGAGGTCTTGGCGGACAATGGCGGTGACCCTGGCCACATCTTCAACCTGGGCCACGGCATCACGCCCCAGGCCCGGATCGAGTCCTTCCAGGCGGTCCTGGACGCGGTGGTCGCCTCCGGCGTTTGACATCGCGGGTTTCCCGCTACTCTCTGCGGGTATGGCGCGCAAAGGCATCCTCCTGCTGAACCTCGGTTCCCCGAAGAGCACCTCGGTGCCCGACGTCCGCAACTACCTGCGCGAGTTCCTCGGCGACGAGCGCGTCATCGATTACCCCGCCCCGTTCCGCTTCGCGCTGCTCGAAGGCATCGTCCTGCGCACCCGCCCCAAGAAGTCGGCCGCCGCCTACGCGACCGTGTGGACGCCCGAGGGCGCCCCGCTCCTGGTGACGACCGAGAAGCTGCGCGCCAAGCTCGAGAAGGCCACCGGCCTGCCCGTCGTCACCGGCATGCGCTACGGCACCCCTTCCTGCGCCGAGGCCGTCCAGAAGGTCCTGGAACTGGGCATCGACGACCTGTTCGTCATGCCGCAGTACCCGCACTACGCGATGTCCTCGTATGAGACCGTGGTGGTGAAGATCCAGGAGGAGCTCACCCGCCTCGCGCCCGGGCTCAAGTACCACGTCCTGCAGCCCTACTTCAACGACCCGGCGTACATCGACTGCCTCGTGGAGTCGGCCAAGCCGTGGCTCGCGAAGCCCTTCGATAAGGTGCTGTTCTCCTACCACGGCGTGCCGGAGCGCCACCTGCGCAAGGGCGACGCCTCCAAGGCGCATTGCACCAAGGTCAAGGACTGCTGCCTCCAGGCCAGCCCCTCGCACGCCAACTGCTACAAGCACCAGTGCGTGCAGACCACCTTGCTCTTCGCCCGCCGGGCCGGCCTGCGCGAGGACCAGTACGAGATGTCCTTCCAGTCCCGCTTCGGGCCGGAGAAGTGGGTTCCGCCCTACACCGACGAGCGCTTCGAGGCGCTGCCGGGCGAAGGCTGCAAGAAGCTCCTCGTCATGTGCCCGGCCTTCACCGCCGACTGCCTCGAGACCATCGAGGAAATCAGCGAAGAAGGTAAGGAGGAGTTCCTCCATGCCGGTGGCGAGTCCTTCGAGCAGATCCCTTGCCTCAACGACCAGGACATCTACGTGAAGTACCTGGCCGATCGCGCGGCCGCCTGGAAGCCCGACCACCGCTGAGCGGCCTTGCCCTGGGGGCGGGGTGCGTTTAGGTCTGCCGGGCTTCCCCGCCATGCCGACCACCGCCCGCCGCCTCGAAGGTTTCACCGAGTCCGTCATCCGCGGGATGACGCGTCTGGCCAACCAGCACGGGGCCCTGAACCTCTCGCAGGGCTTCCCCGACTTCGATCCGCCGGAGGCCTTGTTGGCGGCCTTGGAGCGCGCCACCCGCGGTCCGCACCACCAGTACGCGGTCACCTGGGGCGCCCCCCGCTTCCGCCAGGCCCTCGCCGCCAAGGTGAATCGCTGCACGGGTCTGGCGCTCGACCCGGACCGGCACTTCGTCGTCACCTGCGGCAGCACCGAGGCGATGATGGCGGCCATGATGACGGCGTGCGACCCAGGCGACAAGGTCATCGTCTTCTCCCCGTTCTACGAAAATTATGCGGCCGACGCCATCCTGTCGGGCGCGGAGCCGATCTTCGTCCCGCTGCGGGCGCCGGACTTCACCTACGACCCGGAGGAATTGGCCCGCGCCTTCGCGCAGAAGCCCAAGGCCATCATCGTCTGCAACCCCTCGAATCCGTGCGGCAAGGTCTTCTCGCGCGCCGAGTTGATGGAGATCGTCGGCCTCGCGGAGCGGCATGACGCGTTCGTCATCACCGACGAGCCCTACGAGCACATCGTCTACGCCCCGCACGCGCATGTCCACGTCGCGGCCCTGCCCGGGGCCTTCGAGCGCACGATCACGTGCAACTCGCTCTCCAAGACCTATTCCATCACCGGCTGGCGCCTGGGGTACGTCCAAGCCGCCCCGCACATCATCCAGCGCGCGCGGAAGGTCCATGACTTCCTGACCGTCGGCGCCGCCGCCCCCCTGCAGGAGGCCGCCGTGGCCGGACTCGAGCTGCCCGCTTCGTATTACGCGGAGATGGCCGCCGGCTATGCCCGCAAGCGGGCCCTGTTCAGCGGGCTGCTCGCGACGACCGGTCTGAAGTATACCGAGCCGCAAGGCGCCTATTACTCGCTGCTCGATATCTCCCCCTTGGGTTTCAAGACCGACACCGAGGCGGCCGAATGGATGGTCAAGGAGGTCGGGCTGGCCGGCGTGCCGGGCTCGAGCTTCTTCCGGGAGCCGGAGCACCGCTACATCCGCTTCCATTTCGCCAAGAAGGAGGAGACTTTGTTGGCCGCCGGCGAAAAGCTGGCCCGCCTCGCCCGCGGCCGCTGAGCTGGCCCCATGCCCGCGGTTTCGCGTCGACCCTTCGGCCTTAGGCGAACAGCGCGGTGATCGGCTTGCCGCCGTCGGTCACCGGGACGGGCCGGGCGCCATCCTTCAGGTCCACGTGGGTATCGACCCCGAGGGCGGTCAGGATGGTCGCGTGGAAGTCCGGCACGCTGACCGGATCCTGCAGCACCTTCTTGGACAAGTCGTCGGTGACGCCGTAGGCCCCGCGGTGACGCAGGCCACCGCCGGCCAACACCATCGAGAAGGCGGAGCCTTGGTGGCCGCGGCCACCGCGCCCGTCGAACTCCGCCGGTCGGCCGAATTCGGTCGCGACCACGATGAGCGTCTTGTCGAGCAGGCCTTTCGACTTCAGGTCCGCCGTGAGCCCGGCGAGGGCATGGTCCAGCTCGCGGATCAGCGTGTGCTGATGCGTGATCCCGTCGTTATGGACGTCCCAGCCGGTGCCGTTGATGAAATTCAGGTTATGCGAGACTTCGATGAAGCGCACGCCGCCCTCGATCAGGCGCCGGGCGAGCAGGCAACGCTGGCCGAACTCCCCGCCATAGGAGGCCCGGAGGTCGGCCGGTTCCTTCGAGAGGTCGAAGTGGCGCATGAACGAGGGCCCCGCCAGCCGGAAGGCCTCCGACTGGGCGTCGGCGTATTCGGCCAGCGCGGACCCCGCCGCCGCCTCGCCCGTGCCGGCGAGCAGCGCCCGCCGTTCGGACTCGCGGTCGCTCGTCAGCCCTTCCGGACGGGTGAAGCCCGCCGGCCCGCTCTGCGTGTCCACCAGGTAGACATAGCCGTCCTTCACGCCGAGGAAGCCCGGGCCGCGGCTGACGTTCGGGAAGCCGATGAGCATGTAGGCCGGGACCTTGGGGTCGACGGCGCCGCGGCGGTGCGCGACGATCGACCCGATCGAGGGGTAGAGGGCGTTGCCGCTGACCATGCGGCCGGTGTGGACCAGGTTCGTCGCGAAAGCATGCTCGTCGATGACCTTGTGCTGCACCGAACGGACGACCGTCATGTGCTCCATCAGCTTGGCCGTCCGCGGGAGGTGTTCGCAGACGCGGACGCCCGCGACGGAAGTCTCGATCGAGGGGTAGAGCGAACCGGCCTTCTTCTTGGCCGCCTGGTTGTCGCCGACCGCCTTGGGGTCGAAGGTGTCGATCTGGCCCATGCCTCCGCCCAGCCAGATGAAGATGCAGTGCTCGGCCTTGCCCTTGGGCAGGTGGAGGGGCGTGGCTCCGGGCAGCTGCGCGGCGAAGGGCGCCAGCCCCAGGGCGGTGAGGAAGGTGCGGCGGTCCATGGGATCAGTGATAGAGGGCTTCGGGGGAGTTGACGAGCGCCCAGAGGGCATCCTCGGCGCGCTGGCGCCAGCCGGCCTCGAGCCGGGTGGTCGCCGGGTCGCCCCGGCGGGCGTCCTCGGACTCTTGCTGGCGGACCAAGGTGGCGTCCTTGTCCAGGTGATTGGACCACGAGACGTAGTAGGCCGGGCGGCGGGGGCCGGTCATCCGTTGCTCGGTGGGCCGCGTGAGGCGCGCCGCGAAGCCCGGTCGCAGGCGGTCCGCGTAGCGCCGGAGCTCCGCCGGAGTCGGACGGCGGGTGAGCACGCGCAGGAAGAGGCTTTCCACCAAAGCCTCCGGCGAGGTGGCCTCCCGGCAAAGCGTCGTGGCGCCATGGTCATCGCTCAAGGCCGTGAGCCACGTCCCCATCACGCCGTTGGCCAGGATCGCGGGCTGCAGGGAGTTGGCGGCGTGGTCGCGGTCGGACAGCGGGTCGGGCCGGCTGGCGCGCCAACCGAAGGCGGCGAGCACGTCGCAGACCGCCTGGATGCGCGGCAGCGCGAGGGCGGGGCGGTCGCGTTCGTTGGATGTCGACGTCAGCATCCAGGCGCGCGTCGGGTCGCCCAGTGAGATCGAGTTGTCGGACTCGCGGATGCCGTCGATGTCGAGGCTGACCTCCTCCGTGCGGAAGGGCTTGCCGGTCGCGGCGAAGAGCCCGTCGACCACCTGTTCGGCGGTCAGGCGGCGCGGGGCGCGGGCGGCGTAGAGCTCGGGCTGCGTCCGCAGCGACGCATCGTCGGCGCGTTGGTACGCCTGGGAGTTGAGGATGAGCCGGCGGACGTGGTCCGCCTCGTACCCGCCGCGGACCAGTTCGCGCGCCAGCCAGCGGAGCAGGGCGGGGTGGGTCTGGCGGCTGCGCTCGAAATCGCCGGACTGCTCGACGAGACCGCGGCCCATCAGCTGCGTCCAGAGCCGGTTGACCATCACCTGGGCGAAGCGTTCGTTCGTCGGCGCGGTCAGCAAGGTCGCCAGCCGGTCGCGCGGGTCATGCGGGTCGCGCGCCAACTCGTCGGCCACGCTCTCGGTCGCGAACTCCGGGAAGGGCCAGTGCGGCTGGACGGTCGCGCCCGGGGCGAGGGTCACCTCGATGAGCGGCTTGCGGCCGCCTTCGCGGAGCTTGTCCAGCGCCACGCTGCTGGTGGCCGGGACCTTGACGCCCTTGGTCTCCAGGAGCGCCGCCAGCGCGAAGACCTGCTCCTGCTTGGTCGAGGTGGCGGGCGAGTCGTGGCAGCGGGCGCACTTGGCGTCGACGCCCAGGAAGGCGGTCGTCAGCACGGTGGCCTTCGCGGCCATCGGCACGTCGTTCTGCGAGGCCATGCCGAAGCCGGCGGGACCGCCGAAGCGCTCGCTGCCCTGCAGGCGGACGAGTTCGGTCACGAAGAGGTCGAGCGGCTTATGGTCGCGCAGGCTTTCGTGGATCCACCAGCGGAACGGCCCCGTGTTGTTCAGCGTGGGATTGAGGATGTTCGGGTTCTCGGCGAGGAGGTCCTGCCAGAGGCCCATCGCGGCGTCGGCCGCGCGCGGGTCGGCCAGCAGGCGATCGATCGCCCGGGACCGCTTGTCCGGCGAGCCGTCGGCCTCGAACGCGGCGATTTCCGCGGCCGAGGGAGGTACGCCCACCACGTCGTAGGTGACGCGACGCAGGAAGGCCAGGTCGGAGCAGGCGGGGGCGAGCTGCGTGGGTTGGGGGCGGAATTCCGGCCAGTGGGCACCGTCCAGGATCCAGCGGCGCAGGAGGGCCTGCTCGGCGACCGCGAGTCCCGGGCCTTTCGGCGGCATCTTCTCCTCCTCGTCGGTCGAGCAGATGCGGGCGAGCAACGCGCTCTTCGAAGGATCGCCCGGCACGATGGCGGGGCCGTCGGATTCGCCGCCCTTGAGCGCGCCTGCGCGGGTGTCCAGGTGCAGTCCGCCCTTCGCCTTCGAGCCCTGGTGGCATTCGAGGCACTTGCTTTCGAGGGTGGGCCAGACCTCCCGGTGGAAATCGAGGTCGGACTGGCGGCCGACCTCGGCGCGGTAGGCGGCCAGTTTATCGGCGATGAAGGCGTCGATGGGGTTGAGGGCCGTAGAGCCTCGAGGGCCGTAGATAAAGCCGGCGGGGAGGGCCGGCACCGGGATCTCGGGCGTGGACCGTAGCCAAGCCTGTCCCGCCTCGCGGCGCTTCCGCCAGTAGTCCGCCTCCGTGGCGCGGGCGTCCGCGCGGTGCCTGTCGTCGAGGGCGGTCAGGCGGGCTTCCTCTTCGGCTGCGTAGCGGGACCAGCCCGCGTCATCGTAGGTCGGCGTCGTCGCGCCGGGTCCCAGCAGGCTCCAGGTCTGGCTGCCCGCCAGCGAGATCGCCGCGACCGTCTCGCCCAGCTCCGCCCGGCGGCGGGATTTGGCGTTGATGACGTAGCCCACGATCGTCTCGAGCGCGATGCGGTGTTCGCGACCGTCGCTCGTGAATTCGCACCACGCTTCGCGGTTGCCCGGTGGCGCGAAGCGGAAGGTCGGCCCCAGGTCGAGGAACTTGTCCTGCACCTTGATCGGCTTGTCGTCGGAGCCGGCGGGCGGGAAGGGGGTGGTCAGCACCAGTCGGTCGTCGATGAAGAGCGCCGCGGCGCCACGCCCGCGCAGGAGCAGCCGGTGCTTGCCGGCCGGCAAGGTGACCTTCGCGCCCGCCCGGAAGAAGTAGGGGCTGCCGCGGTCGCCGCGGACTCCGGTCGCGACGTAAAGGTGGGGCGGGCGCAGGAAACCGAAGGCGGGCGTCGCGTAGCTTTCCGCGGTCGGCAACGCGTCGGCCGGCCAGAGGTTCTTCTCCGGCTTCCATTGGGTCGCGAGCTGGACCAGGACCTCGCCCGGTCTCACTTGGTCCCAGGCGGTGAAGGAACTCGCCTTGACCACGGGGGCCGCGCCCTGCGTGGCCTTGTGACCCGTCGTTGGGGCGCTGTCGTTGCCGGCGTTCGCGCTGGCGTCGCGCGGCGCCGCGACCGCCACGGCGAGCGGCGGGAGGGTCGTCCGGAAGCGTCCGGTGAGCTCCTTGGCGGGAAGCGCCCGCCGATGCACCGCGACCTCGTCGAGCCAGCCCGTGAAGCTGTTGTTCGGGCTGCCTGCCATCGATGAACCGAGCCAGACCGCATCATCGTCCAAGAGCGGTGCTTGCCGGGTGGCCCCGCCCATGTCCCAGGCGCCTTGGATCTCCTCCCCATCGACGTAACCCCGGACGCTCGCCGGGTCGCCGAAGACATAGCTCACCGCGACGTGGTGCCAGCGCCCGTCGTCGACGAGGCCGCGCTTGGTGGTCCAGCGGTGCCAACGGTCATCCCCTTGGTCGCCCGCGGCCGGGGTCGTCGCGAAGAGAAAACTCGGGCAGGCGGAGCCGTACATCTCGCGGAGGCGGAGCGCCCAATTCTGGTTGGAGGAACCCGCCTTCGTCCGGCCCTTGCCGATGAGGTAGACGTTGGAGCCCTTGCGCAGGCCATCCAGCTTCACCCAGGCCTCCAAGGTGATCGCGTCCCCGTTGGTGAAGTCGAACCGATGGTCCGGGGAGTCCGCGAGCATCAGGCGGGCACCCTTGCCGTCGAAACGCGCGGCCTGGTTCTTCAGGTCGAAAGTAGGGTAGTCCGGTCGGCGGGGGCCGGGCTGAACGAAGGTGACGCCCCCGCTGGCTTGGAGGTCGGGCTGGGCTTCTCCCCGGAAGTTCCAGGCCGGGCTTTCCTGCGCGCCAAGTCCGGCGGTAAGGCAGGCGAAGAGACCGAGGCGGACCAGGGGCATGGCTGATTCAAGGACAAGGCGGGCGGGGAATGGTTCAATCTAAAACACTTTAGGCTGCAGCGAAGGGTTGAAGGGGGCTTCTAGGCGGGCAATCTCGGGGTACCCCTATGAAGCCTTCCGCCCTCCTCTTGGTCGCCGCCAGTTCCCTCGCCTTCGCCGCCGACCCCGCCCTGACGATCTACAACGGCGGCTATGCCGTGGTCCGCGAAACCCTCCCGGTGGAGCTCAAGGCCGGCGTCAGCCAGGTCTCCTTCGCCGGCGCGACCGCCCAGGTCGAGGCCGACTCCGTCCTCCTGCGCGACCTCGCGGGCAAGTTCGAATTCCGCATCCTCGAGCAATCCTACCGGAACGACCCCGTCTCGCAGGCGATGCTGCTCTCGCTCTTCGAGGGCAAGACCCTCGAGTTCGTCCGCCACGAGCCGAACAAGCCCGACCGAACCCTGGCCGGCAAGGTCGTCCGCAGCGGCTTCGTCCCGGGGGGGCAATTCGTCGAGCCCATCATCGAGGTCGACGGCAAGCTGCAGTTCTCGCTGCCCGGCGAGCCGGTCTTCCCGTCCTTGGGTAC
>JBEBDN010000035.1:0-3357 GCA_041156945.1 Verrucomicrobiota bacterium
GCCCCCGAAGGCAAGAAGAAGGCCAAGGACGGCAAGGTGGTCGACGGTGACTTCGAGGTCGTCGACGACGGCAACAAGTAAGCGCGACATGGTCGCGCAGGGCTTGGGCCAGGGATAGGGCCAGGCCGCTCAGCAAAGGGCCGGAGTCGCCAGACTCCGGCCCTTTTTGTTCATGGGGCCTTCGCGACGGCGTTGATGCCGTTGGGTGGCATCGTCGGGGAGGCCTTCCAGGTTTTCCCATCCGAGGAAAAGGACATCTTTCCCGGCCAGGAACTTGCGATGAAGCGGGTGCCGTCGGTCCAGAGGATCCGACCGGGCGGACGGAGCGCCGAAGGTTGCCAGTTCTTGCCGTCGTCCGAGGTGATCACGGACTTGCCGCCGCCGGCGATGAAGGATTTTCCGGTCCATTGAAGCCAGTCGAGCTTCTCGTCGGCCGGACGTTCCTGTTTCTGCCAGGCTTTTCCGTCCGCTGAGGTCATGATGACGCCGTTACCGACGGCGACGAAGGTTTTTGCTCCGAAGGCGAGGGCGCGCAGCTGCGGCAGGTCGGCGCGGTAGTCGACCTGCGTTCCATCGATGGTCGTCATGCGCCAGTAGGATTCTTTCTTCGCGCCCGCCTCACCCATGAAAACCGTGACGCCGTTGCCGGAGGCAGCGTGGCGGAACCACAGCGCCCAGTCGGGGATTCCCCTCGTCTGCGCCTGCGCGCCTTGCGACCAGGTGACGCCGTCATCGGAGAACCAGAGGGTACGCTCCGGTCCGCCGGCGATGAAGCGTCGTCCGTCATGGATGACCGGGTTGACGCGGAAGGGCAGTTTCTTCGCTTCTTGCCATTTCACCCCGTCAGCAGAGCAGAGGATGTGTCCGGCCTGGGTGTCCTTGCTCCAGCCGCCACCGCCGACCACGACGAACTTACCGGCCCCGAACGCCGCCGACATGAGGTTGTTGCTGTCGTCCTTGCCCGCGGGTGCCCACTCCGCGGTGATCTCCCAGCTGAGGCCATCGTGCGAGACCATGCGCCGTCCGCCGTAGCCGACGGCCAGCCACGTCTCGGCGGCCAAGGCCTGCAAGGCCGAAAGTCCGATCAGCAGGGTGAGCCTCATGTTCAGGCCAGTTCGAAGCCCTTGATGCTGCGGCCGTTGCTGCTGCCGAACTTCTCGAGGCCGACGTCCATGCGGTGCGCGATCTGCACGAAGAGGTTGGCGAAGCGGGCGTTGTCGTTGCCCTTGCCTCCGGCCACGACGTGTTTGCCGTGACGGAAGCCACCGCCGGCCACGATGAGCGGGATGTCGCGGGTGCTATGGGCGCTGGCGTTGCCGAGGTTGCTGCCGGCCATGACGATCGTGTTGTCGAGCAGCGTGCCACGGCCTTCCCGGACGCCCTTGAGGAGGCCGAGCAGGCGGCCGATCTCGTTGAATTCGGCGCGCTCGATGATGCGCAGCTCCTCGAGCTTGGCCTCGTCCTGCCCGTGGTGCGAGAGGTTGTGCCAGTCCTGGCTGACGCCATCGATCTTGGGCGTCGCGTTCATGCCGCCGGCGCTGTAAGTGATGAACCGGGTCGAGTCGGTCTGGAAAGCCAGCGTGATCATCTCGTGCATCAGCCTGGTCTTGGCGATGATGTCGGTGCGATCCGCCACATCTTTCGGCGCAGCGGAGGCGATCCTGGGCTTGGGACGAGTCGCCCAGGCGGAGGAGGAAAGCAGGCGGGCTTCGAGTTCGCGGACGCTCGTGAAATATTGGTCCACTTTCTCCCGATCCCTCGGGCCGAGGTTGGCATTCAGCTTTCTGGCTTCTTCGCCGACGGTATCGAGGATGCTGCGCCCGCGGCGTAGCTCATCCAGCTGACGTTTCACTTCCGTCGGGCTGCCTTCCACGAACAGGAGTTGGAACACCTTCGAAGGAGAAGGTTCCGCGGGGAGGCAGACCCCGTTCATCGTCCAGGACATCGAGGCATGGTTGCCTGCCGAAAGCACGAGGGAGGTGAAGCGGGTGTCGGGATTGAGTTTCTGGACCAGCAGCTGGTCCAAGGAGATCGTGTTGCGGAAGCCCGGCAGGCCGGGGTGCCTGGCGGAAGTCAGCCAGGTGAGCTCGGAGGTGTGTCCGTCGGAGCCGTTCTGTTCATCGTGGGAGATGCCCGAGAAGACCGTGAAGTCCTTGCGGTGCGCCTGCAACGGCTCGAGGTAATAGGAGGGCGTGTAGCCGGCGCCTTCCTCCTTCGGCACGAGCAACGGTACGTGGAAGCCGAGGCTGTAGTTCATCGCCAGGAAGCGTCGTGGCTGCGTCGTGGCGGTGCGGGTTTCCGCGGCGTTGGCGAAGCTGGGGACCATGGCCTCGAGCCAGGGCAACGTCAGCAAGAGGCCGGTGCTGCGCAGGAAGGCGCGTCGGTCGAGGCGGGTCTTGGTGGCGATGTGCGGGGCGTTCATTTGGTCAGGAAGATTTCGCTTTGGACGAGGTTATGGAGCAGGTCGCGCAGGCCGTTGCCTTGCGTGAAGGTCCGGTGGGCGATGCGGCGGAGTTCTTCGCGATCGGAGAAGCCCATCGCGCGGCCGCTGCCGTAGGCGGCGAGTTTGCGCGTCAGCGCCAGCGTGAAGGCCTCGGGGTCGGCGAGCAGGACCTTCTGCTTGAACTCCTTGAGGTCGGCGAAGGCCTTGCCGTCGGCGGTCACGCCGGAGGCGTCGACGGGCGGGCCGACGCGCCACTGCACGCGCTTGAGGTTGGGCGGCGACTTGAACTGGCGTCCGAGGCTGCGGTAGTTCGTCTGCCAGCCGCCGGCGACGTCGTAGCTCTCGAGGGCGAAGCCGGGGGGGTCGATCTGGGCGTGGCAGGAGTTGCAGCTTTCGGTGCTGCGATGCTTCTCGAGCATCTGGCGCAGCGTGGTGGCGCCGCGGATGTCAGGTTCGACGCCGGGAGTCCCGGGCGGAGGCGGGGACGGGGGCGTGCCGAGGATGCGGTCGAGCACCCAGGCGCCGCGCACGACCGGCGAGGTGTTGTTGCCGTTGGCGGAGACCTTGAGGATGCTCGCGTGGGTGAGCAGGCCGCCGCGGTGGTATTCCGGCTTCAGCGCGACCTTGCGGAAATCGACCCCGTCGACGCCCGGGATGTCGTAGTGCCGCGCCAAGCGGTTGTTCAGGATGGTCCAATCGGAATCCAGGAAGTCGGTGATGCTGAGGTTCTTCGTCAGGACCTCCGAGAAGAACCCGCGCGTTTCGGCGAGCATGGCGGCCTTGAGCGCATCGTCAAATTCAGGATAGAGCTGCTTGTCGGGGGTGGTGGCGTCGATGTTGCGGAGCGACAGCCATTGGTCGGTGAAGTCGCGGACGAAGCGCTGGGCCCGCGGGTCGGCGACAAGGCGGTCGGT
>JBEBDN010000036.1:0-7042 GCA_041156945.1 Verrucomicrobiota bacterium
ATGCTCAAGTACCGCAACTTCGGCAAGAAGTCCCTCAACGAGATCAAGGCCAAGCTCGAACAGCTCGGTCTCTCCCTCGGCCAGAAGATCAACGAAGGCCTCCTCGACAAAGGCGTGAACGCCTAATCCAGACCGGAAACCACACTCATGCGTCACCGCACCCACAATCACGTCCTCGGCGTCAAGACGGCCCACCGTCGCTCGCTCGTCGCCAACCTCGCGGCCGCGTTGTTCACCAACGCCCGCATCACCACGACGCTCTCCCGCGCCAAGGCCCTGCGTCCGTTCGCCGAGCACCTGATCACCTTCGCCAAGAAGGCCGAACAGTCCGCCGACAAGGCCGTGAAGCTCCACTACTACCGCCTGGCCCTCGCCAAGCTGCGCAACGAAGACGCCGCCCAGCTCCTGTTCAAGGAGCGCGTGCAGCAGTTCCTCGGACGCAACGGCGGCTACACCCGCATCTACAAGCTCGGAGCCCGTAAGGGCGACGCCGCGGAGACCGCTCTCATCGAGCTGGTCGCCAAGGACGACAAGTCCCCGGCGATGAGCCCGAAGGCCAAGAAGGAGCGCAAGCCCAAGGCCAAGAAGGAAGCGGCCGCCGCTCCTGCGCAGGCCTGAGCTGACCGCCCAGGCTTGAACCCGAGACGCGTCCGCCCCCCGGCTGGCGCGTCTCGCCTTTTCCGAACCTCCCACCCATGCAGATCCCCGTCGACCTCGGCGCCTTCCTGGCCTTCCTGGCCGGGCTCGCCGCGGTCATCCTGTTCGGGCTGCAGGCGTGGTATGACCGCCGCGACGTGCTCCTCTCGGACCATCGCCGCATCAATTCCGCCTTTTCCTGCGTCCGCTGCAGCCTGACCTACGTCCGCCCGCGCCGCCGCGAGGAAGCCGTCTGCCCCCGCTGCGGATGGAACAATGTTCGCCTCAAGTTCTGAACCCCCCACACTTTCCCCCCATCATGGCCACCCAGTCCATCGCCATCCTCGATTTCGGTTCGCAGCTGACCAAGGTCATCGCGCGCCGCGTCCGTGAGTGCAACGTCCACTCCCGCATCTATCCCTTTGGCGTCTCGCCCGAGACCCTCCGCGCCGACGGCGTCGTGGGCGTCATCCTCTCCGGCGGTCCTGACAGCGTGAAGGCGAAGGGCTCGCCGCACCCCCATCCCGGCGTGTTCGAGATGGGCCTCCCGGTCCTCGGCATCTGCTACGGCGTCCAGCTCATGGGCCAGATGCTCGGCGGCAACGTCGCCAGCAGCTCGCACCGCGAATACGGACACGGCATCCTTTCCTTCCGCAAGGGCTCCCAGCTCCTGCAGGGACTGAAGTCCCCGCTCCGCGTCTGGAACTCCCACGGCGACAAGATCACCCGTCTCCCGCGCGGCTTCAAGGCCGTCGCCTCCACCGAGAACTCCGAGTGCGCCGTCATCGAGGACACCAAGCGCCGCTTCTACGGCATCCAGTTCCACCCCGAGGTCGCCCACTCCGAGCGCGGCATCGACATCCTCCGCAACTTCCTCTTCCGCATCTGCCGCTGCAAGCCGACCTGGAAGATGGACGACTACGTCGAGACGGCCGTCCGCGAGATCCGCGCCAAGGTCGGCAAGTCGCAGGTCATCCTCGGTCTCTCCGGTGGCGTCGACTCCTCCGTCGCCGCGGCCCTCATCCAGCGCGCCATCGGCAAGCAGCTGACCTGCGTGTTCGTCGATAACGGCCTGCTGCGCCTCAACGAGCGCGCCCAGGTCGAGAAGATGTTCCGGGGCAAGTTCAAGGTGGACCTCCGCGTCGTCGACGCCTCCGGGACCTTCCTCCGCAAGCTCAAGGGCGTCACCGACCCGGAGCGCAAGCGCAAGATCATCGGCCACGAGTTCATCAAGGTCTTCGAGCGCTCCATCGCCGAGGTGCAGCGCAAGAAGCAGGGCAAGGTCGAGTTCCTCGCCCAGGGCACGCTCTATCCCGACGTCATCGAGTCCCTCTCGCCCAACGGCGGTCCGGCCGCCACGATCAAGAGCCACCACAACGTGGGCGGCCTGCCGAAGCACATGAAGCTGCAGCTGCTCGAGCCCCTGCGCGAACTCTTCAAGGACGAGGTCCGCGCCCTCGGCGAGGCCCTCGGCCTCCCGCACGACATGGTCTGGCGCCACCCGTTCCCGGGCCCCGGCCTCGCCGTCCGCGTCTGCGGCGACATCACCAAGGAGCGCCTCGAGGTGCTCCGCAAGGCCGACGACATCTTCATCAACGAGCTCCGCGCCTCCGGCCAGTACGCCAAGGTCTGGCAGGCCTTCGCGGTCTTCCTGCCGGTCCGCAGCGTCGGCGTCATGGGGGACGGCCGCACCTACGACAACGTCTGCGCCCTGCGCGCGGTGACCTCCTCCGACGCGATGACCGCCGACTGGGCCCGCCTGCCCTACGACGTGCTCCAGCGCGCCTCGACCCGCATCATCAACGAGGTCAAGGGCATCAACCGCGTGGTCTACGACGTCTCGTCCAAGCCGCCGGCGACGATCGAGTGGGAATAAGCCGCACCCCCCGTTGACTCCCCGCGGTCCCCGCGTTTCCCTTTCCCGCAGTGTCCGAACCCGGCTTCCAAGTCATCGCCCGCCGCTGGCGTCCCCGCCGCTTCGATGAGCTGGTCGGGCAGGAGCACATCGTCCGCACCCTCCGCAACGCCCTCGAGACGAAGCGGCTGGCGCACGCCTACCTCTTCGTCGGCCCCCGCGGCACCGGCAAGACGACCACCGCGCGCATCCTCGCCAAGGCGCTGAACTGCACCGGCGGCCCCAAGGCCGACTTCGCCGTCGACGACCCGGTCTGCCTCTCGATCGAGCAGGGCAGCTGCCTCGACGTCGTCGAGATCGACGCCGCCTCCAACCGCAGCCTCGAGGACGCCAAGCGCATCCGCGACGAGTGCCAGTTCGCGCCGTCCGCCTGCCCGTTCAAGGTCTTCATCATCGACGAGGTCCACCAGCTCACCAAGGACGCCTTCAACGCGCTCCTCAAGACGCTGGAGGAGCCGCCGCCCTGGGTGAAGTTCATCCTCGCGACCACCGAGTCCGACAAGGTCCTGCCGACCATCACCTCGCGCTGCCAGCGGCTGGAGTTCCACCCGATCGCCGAGGAGGTCATCGCCGCCCAGCTCGCCCGCATCGTCAAGGCCGACGGCGTGAAGGCCGACGAGCATGCGCTGACCGCCATCGCGCGCCTGGCCAACGGCGGCATGCGCGATTCGCAGTCCATCCTCGACCAGGTCATCTCCTTCTCCGGCAAGACGGTCACCGAGGCCGACGTGCTCTCGATCTACGGGCTGGCCTCGGCCCAGCAGGTGGCCGACCTCGCCCGCGCGATCGCGACCGGCGACGGACGCCTCATCCTGTCCCTGTGCGACGCCTTCCATGCGGAAGGCCGCGACCTGCTCCGCGTGCTGGGCGACCTCCAGGCGCGCGTCCGCCAGGCCTCGTTGGATGCCGTGCGCCAAGGCGGCACCAGCGCCCTGCTGGGGGCGCCGCTGGCCACCGAGCAGCTGGTGCGCGTCCTCGAGTGCCTCCAGGCCGGCGAGCAGGGGATCCGCCAGGGGCTGTCGCCGCGCGCCAACTTCGAGGTGACGTTGCTCAAGGCCATCGAGCAGAGTAGGGCGAGGTCGATCGACCTCCTCATCAAGGACATCGCCGCCGCTTCAGCTGGTCTCCCTCGGGAGCCCGGCGAAAAAAAAATAAACCGGTACCTGGTGCCGCCGGTCAACCTGTTCGGCGATAAGCCGGCGCCGGCGCCGACCCCGGCGGCCGCGCCTGCGCCCTCGCCGGCCCCGCGCCGGGAAGCCCCGGCGCCGATCGTGGACGTCCCCATCGAGGAGACGGCGGCCTTCGAGGAATCGTTGCCGCCGCTGGACATCGCCGGCGCCGAGGAGGAGGCCGAGCAGGCCGCCGCCCGGAACGCCTTCGCCTTCCCCGCCACCGCCCTGCCGATCGCGAAGGTCGCCGAAACCGGCAAGACCGCCTTCCCGGGCGACAAGGATTTCCAGGAGGCTTTGGCGGCGTTGCCGCCCGGGCTCGCCGAGAAGCTCCGCTCGACGCTCGGCGCCGAGTTCACCGCGTTGCGTCCCGTGCCGGCGGGCAAGCTCCGCCGCCCCGCCTGAGGTGGGCGCGCCGCTCGAACTCGGCGTCCTCGCGGACACCCATGGGCGGCTCCGGCCCGAGGCGGTGCTCGCCCTGGAAGGCTGCGCCGAGTTCTACGTGGCCGGCGACCTGTGCAGCCCGCTGATCGTCCCGGTGCTCGCCGACCTGGCCCCGACCTTCGCCGTGGCGGGGAATTGCGACGACGACCCGGCCCTGCCGGCCGTGGTCTGCCGCGAGGTCGCCGGCGTGCGCATCCTCATGCATCACGGGCACCGGCCCGTCGACGAGGCGGCGTACCGGCCCGACGTCGTCATCACCGGCCATACCCACGTCCCGCGCATCGTCCAGGACGGCGGCGTGCTCCGCCTCAACCCCGGCAGCGCGGGGCCGCGGCGTTTTAACCTTCCCGTGACGGTGGCCCGCCTTACCTTGCGGGATGGCCGGGCCTCCGCCCGGCTGATCGACCTGCCGCTCGCATGAGCCAAGCCCTGCCCATCGACCTGCTGAAGGACGACCTCGTCGCCGCCTGCGGCCGGACGCGTCGGCTCGTCCTGCGCGCCCCGACGGGCTCCGGCAAGTCGACGCGCATCCCGCAGATGCTCCTCGACCTCGGCCTGGTCGAGGGCCAGGTCGTCGTGCTGCAGCCCCGCCGCATCGCGGCCCGCCTCCTGGCCGCCCGCATCGCGCAGGAGCGCGGCGGCAAGCTCGGCGCCGAGGTCGGGTACCAGATCCGCTTCGAGCGCGTCGAATCGGCGCAGACCCGCATCAAGTTCGTGACCGAGGCCCTGCTGCTCCGCCAGATGGCCTCCGACCCGCAGCTCAAGGGCATCGGCGCCGTCGTCTTCGACGAGTTCCACGAACGCAACCTGCACTCCGACGTGGCCCTCGCGCTGGCGCGCCGCCTCCAGGAGACCGGCCGCCCCGACCTCCTGTTGGTCGCGATGTCCGCGACCCTGGACACCGAGGGCGTGGCCCGCTGGCTTGGTTCGGCCGAGACGCTCGCCGCCGATGGACGCACCTTCCCGGTCGACGTCGAGTACACGCACCAGCCGCGCAATTCCACGCGACCCGTGTGGGACGCCGCGGCGGAGCAGGTCCGGCGCATCCTGCAGGAGGAGGCGGAAGGCGACATCCTGGTCTTCATGCCGGGCTCCTACGAGATCATGCGTACCCTCGGCGCGGTCCGCAACCTCCCGGAGTCCGGCGGCGTCGACATCCTGCCGCTGCACGGCGAACTGCCGCCCGAGGAGCAGGACCGCGCCGTCAAGCCAGGGCCTCGCCGCAAGGTGATCGTCGCCACCAACGTCGCCGAGACCTCGCTCACCATCCCCGGCGTGCGCGCCGTCGTCGACGCGGGCCTCGCCCGCGTCGCCCGCTTCGACCCGCATCGCGGCATCGACACGCTGCTCATCGAGCCGGTCTCGCAGGCTTCCGCGGAGCAACGCGCCGGCCGCGCGGGCCGCACGGGCCCCGGCCGCTGCATCCGGCTCTGGTCGCAGACGGACCACGCCGCGCGGCCCGTGCGCGAGACGCCCGAGATCAAGCGGGTCGACCTCTCCGAGACGATCCTGCTCCTGCTGACGTCGGGTTGGGGCGACGCGACCACCTTCCCGTGGTACGAGAAGCCCGACGACAAGGCGCTCCAGCGCGCCTTGACCGTGCTGCGGGACCTGGGGGCGGTGGATCACGCCGGCGCCTTGACGCGGCTGGGTCGCCGCATGGCGGTCTTCCCGGCCCACCCCCGCTACGCGCGCATGCTCATGGCGGCCGGCGAGTTCGGCTGCGTCGCCGAGGTCGCCCGCATCGCCGGCCTGTCGCAGGGCCGCGACATCCTCTTCCGCAAGGTCGATGACCGGACCGAGAACGCGCGCGACGCGGTCGCGCAGGAGGATGGTTCCGACTTCTTCACGCGCCTCGCGCTGCTGCGCCGGGCCGCGGAGATGAAGTTCGACCTCGATGGCTGCGAGCGCCTGGGGATCCACGCGCAGTCCGCCCGCCAGGCCGACCAGGCGGCCCGTCAGTTCCTGCGCATCGCCGAAGGGCAGGGCCTGCCGGTCAACGACGCCCCCGCGGACCCCGCCGCGCTCCGCCGCTGCCTCCTGCTGGGCTTCTCCGACCGGCTGGCGATCCGGCTCGACGCCGGCACCTTGCGTTGCGCGCTCGTGCATGGCCGCAAGGGCGAGCTGCGTCGCGAGTCGGCGGTGCGGCACGCGAAGCTCCTCGTGGCGGCCGAGATCGACGAGATCCAGGCGCGCGGGGAGGTCACGACCTACCTGTCCCTGTGCACCGCGGTCGAGGAGGCCTGGCTGCGCGAGCTCTTCCCGGAGGATTTCACCGAGGTCTCCGCACCCCGCTACGATCCGACGTTGCGTCGCGTGCTCGCGCGGGTCGAGCGGCGCTTCCGCGACCTGGTGCTCGAGACGGTCGAACGCGACGAAGTCCCGTCCGATGCCGCCAGCCGCCTCCTCGCCGAGGAGGTGGTAGCCGGCCGGCTGGAACTGGAGAAGTGGGACGGCCAGGTCGACGCCTGGATCCGGCGCGTCAACTTCCTCGCGAAGCATTGTCCGGAACTGGGGATCGCGCCCTTCGACGAGGCGGGCCGCCGGATGGTGATCGAGGAGGTGTGCGCGGGGGCCGTGGCCTACCGCGACATCCGCGAGCGCCCGGTCATGGGCATCGTCCGCGGTTGGCTGACGCACGAACAGGCGATGGCCCTGGAGTCCTATTGCCCCGAGAGGATCGTCCTGCCCCGCAAGAAGCACCCGGCCCGGATCGAGTACACGGCGGACGCCGAGGCCGAGATCGAGGCGACCGTCCAGGAACTCTATGATTTCCCGGGCAGCAAGCTGCGCGTCTGCCAGGGGAAGGTGCCGATCGTGGTCTGCATCCAGTCGCCGGCCCGGCGGACCCAGCAGCGGACGCGCGACCTGGACGCCT
>JBEBDN010000037.1:0-17334 GCA_041156945.1 Verrucomicrobiota bacterium
GTTGTAGAGGGCTTCGCCCTTCTTCAGCTGGCCGCGGTACACGCGGTAGAAGACGAGCTGGCCGACGTGCGGGTCGGACCAGAGCTTGAAGCAGAGGCCGGTGACCTTGGCCTTGTCGTCCGGGCCGATGGCGATCTCCTTGTCGCCGTCGTCGGTGAAGGCGCGCTGCGGGCGCATGTCGACGGGCGAGGGCAGGAAGTCGACGACGCAGTCGAGGAGCATCTGGACGCCCTTGTTCTTGAAGGCGGAGCCGGGGATGACGCCGATGAAGTTGAGGGAGAGGGTGGCCTTGCGGATGCCGGTGCGCATCTCGTCGATGGTCACTTCCTGGCCGTCGAGGTACTTGGCGGCGAGGACGTCGTCGAAGTCGGCGAGGCCTTCGATGAGCTTGGTGCGCCACTCGGCGGCTTCCTTCTTCTGGTTCTCGGGGATCTCGATCGTGTTGTACTTCATCCCCTTCGGGTCGGTCTCGTCGTAGAGGTAGGCGACGTTCTTGATCAGGTCGATCATGCCCTTGAACTCCTCGCCCTGGCCGATCGGGATGAAGAGCGGGTGGGCGTTGCCCTTGAGCTTGGTGCGGATGTCGTCGACCGCGCCGAAGTAGTCGGCGCCGGTGCGGTCCATCTTGTTCACGAAGGCGACGCGCGGGACGCCGTACTTGTTCATCTGGCGCCAGACGGTCTCGGACTGGGGCTGCACGCCGGCGACGGCGCAGAAGACGGCGACGGCGCCGTCCAGCACGCGGAGCGAGCGCTCCACCTCGGCCGTGAAGTCCACGTGGCCGGGGGTGTCGATGATGTTGATGCGGTGGTCGATGTTCGCGAAGTGGCCTTCCTTCGTCTTCCAGCCCGCGGAGATCGCGGCGGCCGTGATGGTGATGCCGCGCTCGCGCTCCTGCTCCATCCAGTCGGTGGTGGCGGTGCCGTCGTGCACCTCGCCCATCTTATGCACCACGCCGGTGTAGAAGAGGATGCGCTCGGTGGTCGTCGTCTTGCCGGCGTCGATGTGCGCGGCGATGCCGATGTTGCGCGTGTGCTCCAGGGGGAACGCGCGGGACGGGGAGTTGAGGTCGGAAAGCTTGGCCATGGTCGGGACCGGGAATCAGGCGTTGGTCGGAAGGGGACGGATTACCACTTCAGGTGGGCGAAGGCACGGTTGGCCTGGGCCATCTTGTGCGTCTCTTCGCGCTTCTTCACGACGTTGCCCGTGTTGTTGTAGGCGTCGACGACCTCGGCGGCGAGGGCTTCGGACATCGTGGTGCCCTTGCGGGCGGCGGCGGCGGCGACGACCCAGCGCAGCGCGATGCTGTTCTGGCGCTCGTGGCTGACCTCGACCGGGACCTGGTAGGTGGCGCCACCGACGCGGCGGCTCTTGACCTCCAGCTTCGGACGGCAGTTCTCGAGGGCGCCGAGCAGGAGCTCGACCGGGTTGCCCTTCATCAGCTTCTCGCTGACCTTCTCGATCGCCCCGTAGACGATGCCCTGGGCGATGGACTTCTTGCCGGACTTCATCACGACGTTGATGAGCTGGCTGACGAGGGGGGAGCCGTAACGGGCGTCCGGGAGGTGGGCGCGCTTGGCTGCTTTGCGACGACGAGACATGGTCTAAGGGAGTTGGGTGCGGAAACGGATTAGGCCTTCTTCTCCTTCGGGCGCTTGACGCCGTACTTGGAGCGGGAGCGGCGGCGCTTCTCGACGCCGGAGCAGTCGAGGGGGCCGCGGACGATGTGGTAGCGGACGCCCGGGAGGTCCTTCACGCGGCCACCGCGGACGAGGACGACGGAGTGCTCCTGGAGCTTATGGCCTTCGTCGGGGATGTAGGTGATCACTTCCTGGCCGTTCGTCAGGCGCACCTTGGCGCACTTGCGCTGGGCCGAGTTCGGCTTCTTCGGCGTGCGGATCATGACCTGGACGCAGACGCCGCGGCGGAAGGGGGAGTTGTTCAAGGCCGGCGACTTGGACTTGGCCTTGGGTTGGATCCGCGGCTTGCGGACGAGCTGGTTGATGGTAGGCATGGACCTCGGTAAATAGGGAAAAGAGGGTTTGGGCATAGGGGTCGAAGCCCCTCATGCAAGCGGAAAGTGCTTTGGTTTTAAGGTTTCTTTACGGGGCATGTCCCCCGGGGGGATAGGCCCATCTTTTATGCGGGACAATTTCCGCCCATGAGGCAGAGTCGGGGCCTATGTCCCGTCCGCACCTGCTGCTCGCGCTCGCCCTCGGACTGCCCAGCCTCGGTCTGGCGGCTGAAACGGCCAAACCAGCCCCTGCCCCCTCCCCTGCCCCTGCCGGCAAGGCCGCTCCGGCCACCAAGGAAAACGATAGCGACGCGGAAATCATCCTTTTGACCGGGTTGCCGGCCGGCAAAGCCCCCGAGGTGGTGTCCTCCTATGCCCGTAAGACCTATGTAAAGGCGGAACTCGTTAAGGACCCGCTCCTGCGCCAGTTCGTCCAGTTCGCCTTGTCCAAAATCGAGGATCAGCCGGAAAAGGCCCTGCAAATCCGCCAGGAACACCTTTCCAAGCTGGCGGACTTCTTCCTCGAGCGCGCGATGGAAGCCCAGGCGGCCGACAAACCCAACGAAACGCTCCGTTTAGCCGAGATCGCCGTTCGCTGCAACCCCGCCAACCCTAAGGCTAAACTATTCTACGCCAACTTCTTACATGGTAAAATGGGGCGGACTGATGACGCCATCCAGACGATGCGCCACGGCCTGGAATTCCTCGATATTAATGATAAGTTAGGCCGGGACTACCTGGAGCGCTACTTCCAGTTCCTTCAGCTCAGGGAAAGGGACGCCGAGGTGATCGACCAAGGCCTGAAGCTTCTCCGGGTCGGCAAAGACCTCCCCCAAGCGACCCGGGAAGCCATCGCCCTGGCCACGGCCACCTCGCAATACTGGACGGGCAAATACCCCGACTGCGTCAAAACAATCACCATCAACAGTTTGGACAGCCTTCCTAACGGCCTCCTCCTCAAGGCCAAAGCCCTCTTTGACGGCGGCAAGACCCAGGAAGGGCTTTCGCTCTTGGAGACCAAGGGCGCCGCCATCAAGGACTACACCCCGCGGGACGCCATCCTTTCCCAGCAGGCCCGCTTCCATGTCCTGCTGGGCCAGACCCGGATGGCGTTGTCCGTGAACGAGGACCGCATTTCCCTGAACGAGAAAGCCCCCTTTCCCCATATCCAGCGCCTCCAGCTGCTCGATAAGCTCGGGCTCAAGGACGAGTACGAGAAGGAGCTGCTCACGATCAAAAATAAATTCGAGACCAATTCGGCGGCGATGATCGCGCTGGCCAACTTCGCGGCCGAGAAAGGCTACGACGGCCTCACGGCCGCCCTCACCGGCGTCGCCGCCGCCCGTGGCTTCGAGAGCGCGACCTTCGCGGCCCTGCACCTGGAGGCCCTCCTCAACGCCGGCCTGCCCGACCAGGTCATCGCCCAGCATCAGCAGGTCTCGGCGGCCGACCCCGCGTTCTTCCACTCCAACCGCCCCCTGATCCAGGCCCTCCTCGGCATCGCCCACTACGCGCGCAACAAGCCCGACGAGGCGACGGCCAAGCGCGAGCGCGACATCGGCGACCGCTACCTCGCGGAATTCCTCAAGTCGAAGGACCTCGGGCCCGAAGCCTACCGGTCGGTCGGCCGTCACCTGCGCGCGATCCGCGCCTCCGAGGCCGCCGTGCGCATCCTCGAAGCCGGCGTCCAGGTCCACCCGACCCATTCGCAGCTGCGGGCGGATTACGTGCGCGCCCGGCTGTTGGCCGGCCTGACCGACGCCTACGGCACCCGCAAGTCGATGCTCGAGGAACTCGAGCACCTCCAGACGCTGCGCCGCCCGTCGCCGCTGGTGTGGCAGGAAGCCCTCTCGTGGTTGCGCAGCGAGGCCAAGCTGACGGCGGCCCAATCCCGCCAACTCGAGGCGTCCCTGCTGACCCTGATCCGCCCGGGACTCGACACCGCCGCCCTCGAAGGTCGCTGAGCGCCCATGGACCTCGCCGCGCGCCGCGCCGAACTCATCGCCGAACTCGAGCCGTTCGGCGACCACCACGAGCGCTTCCAGTACGTCATCGACCGGGCCAAGTCGGCCGCCGCCCTGCCGGCCGAACTGAAGCTCGACGCCTTCCTCATCGAAGGCTGCACGTCCAACCTCTGGCTGGTCCCTTCGCTCGAGGCCGGCCGCTGCCGCTTCCGCTGCGACGCCGACTCGTTGATCACCAAGGGCGTGGCCACGCTGGTCTGCGAATTCTACGACGGCGCCAGCCCCGCCGAGGTGGCCGCGACCGACGCGGACTTCCTCGCGGCCGTCGGGATCACCCAGCACCTCTCGCCCAACCGCCGCAACGGCCTGACGAACCTGGTCGGCAAGATCCGGGCCTTCGGCCGCGCCGCGGGCGGCTGATGGACCCCATCGTCCCCGCTTAAGAACGGCGGGGACCTCGAAACGGATTTGCGCCCGCCCCGCGGCCTCGTCTGATGGACGCATGACCGCCCCCGCCCGCACCAACCCGGACCGGCTCCTGCTCGGGCTGTGCTGGACGACGCTGCTCTGGGCGGTCCTGGTCCTGCAGGCCGGCGGCTTCACCACGAGCATCCAGGCGGGGATGGCCTTCCTCGACTGGCCGCTCTCGAACGGCTCGGTCAATCCGCCCGGCTGGCTCACCGAGATCGACAAGTTCGCGGAGCACTCGCACCGGCTCGCCGCGACCGTCCTGGGGCTCCTGATCGTCGGCCTCGCCCTCGCGCACGCCCGCCGCGAACCGCGCCGGCTCGTCCGCCTCGCCTCCTACGGGCTGCTCGGACTCGTCCTCCTCCAAGGCGGGCTCGGCGGGCTCCGCGTGCTCCTCGACCGCCTGAACGTCGGCGGGGAGGGCAACCTCAAGGCCGTCGCGTTCGCGGTGGCCCACGCCGTCAACGCCCAGCTCACGATCGCCCTGCTCGCCGCCATCGCGCTGAGCCATGCGCGCACCTGGACGGACGCCGGCGCGAGCGCCGGCGCGGCCACCCGGCGGCTCGGCCGTTGGGCGGCCGGCCTGACGCTGGCCGTCATCCTCGCCGGCGCCCTCATGCGCCAGAACCGCGTCACCACCTGGGTGAGCGGCGGCTCGCCGGTGGCTTGGTTCATCCCCGCGCAGGGCGAAGGCTCGCTGTGGTGGTTCAATTTCCTGCACCGCTCGGGGGCCCTGCTCGCGGCCCTGGCCGTCGCCGCCTTCGGCGTGGCCCTCCTCCGGGAAGGCCGCCGGCTCGGCATCGGCGTCGGCGCCCTCCTCGCCCTGCAGCTGACGCTCGGGGTCCTCGCGCTCCAACTCCCGCAGAACCCCCATGTGCGCACCGTGCACCTCGTGAGCGGCGCCGCCCTGTTCTCGCTGGTGGTGGCCGCGGCCATGCTGGCCCATCGCCGCGAGGGCGCCCTCGGCGACCTCTGAACGGCGAATTCCGGCCGCAGGTCGTTTTGCCTTTAACCTTTCGCCGAAAACCGCCACCAACCTGAGCATGAACGCACGCGCCGGCTCCGTCCCCGCCGCCTTCCTGGAGCTGACCAAGCCCCGGTTGTCGTTCCTCTCCGTGCTCACCGCGCTGGCGGGCTATTTCTGCAGCGACCCGCATGGACCGACGGAGGCCCGGACGCTCGTCGCCCTCGCCGTGGGCACCGCCCTGGCGGCCGGCGGCTGCGGGGCGCTCAACATGTGGTGGGAGAGCGAGGCCGATGCGCGGATGGAGCGCACGAAGCATCGCCCGATCCCCGCCCGGCTCGTGCACCCCGGCGCGGTGCTGCTCTTCGGCGGCGCGCTCGCCACGGCCGGCGTGACCCTGGTCTGGCTGGGCGCCAACGCGCTGGCCGGCTTCCTCACGCTCGCGACCGTGGTGAGCTACCTGCTGCTGTACACGCCGCTCAAGTCGATCACCTCGTGGTGCACCCTGGTCGGCTCGCTGCCGGGGGCCATCCCGCCGATCATCGGCACCGCGGCCAAGCTCGGCCAGAACCAACCGCACGGCGACATCGACGCGATGGGCTGGATGCTCTTCGCGCTGCTCTTCTGCTGGCAGATCCCGCACTTCATGGCCCTCGCGGTGATGTGCCGCGAGGACTATGCGCGCGGCGGCTTCAAGGTCGCGACGGTGACCGACCCCTCGGGCCGCACCGCCGCGCTCTGGTCCACCGCCTTCATCGTGCCCATGCTCTTCGTGGCCGGACGCCTCGCGATGACCTTCTTCGAACCGGCCGAGGGCGCGGGCGCGTGGCGCGGCTGGGCGAGCCCCTTCCTCTGGGTCTCGCTGGTGGCGGGCATCTGGTTCTTCAAGCTCAGCCTGGACTTCGCGCTGCCGCATCGCCGGGCCGAGGTCGCCAAGCCCTTCTTCCTCGCCTCGATCCTGTACCTCCCGGTCGTCCTGTTGACTCTCACGCTCAACCGGCTTTTCTGAGCCCATGGAGACGCGGGAGCTCAAGGCCAGGCTGCGCGCGACGCTGCTGGCCGCGCGGCGCGCCCTGACCGCGGACCAACGCCGCGCCGCCGCGGCCGCCGCCACCGCGGGCGTGCTCGCCTCCGCCGCCTGGCGGGCCGCGCGCGTGGTGGCCCTTTACCAGGCTTACGGCGCGGAACTCGACACCGCCGCCCTCCGCGCCGCGGCCCATGCGGCAGGCAAGACGATTGCGCTGCCGCGGGTGGACGCCGCGGGCGTGAGCTTGCGGATCGTCGCCGCGGACACCCCGCTGGTCCTCTCGGCGCAGGGCGTGCGGGAACCCGCCGACGATCGCCCGACCCTGCCGCCGGACCAGCCGGAGCTCATCGTGGTGCCGGGACTGGGCTTCGACCGCCGCGGCGGGCGCCTGGGGCACGGCGGCGGCCACTACGACCGCCTGCTGGCGCGCCTGCCCGCCGTCTGCCTGCGCGTCGGCCTCGCCTACGACCAACAAGTCCTCGACGCCGTGCCGACCGAGCCGCACGACCTCCCCATGCACGCGTTGGTCACGCCCACCGGCTGGGTGGACTGCGGAAACTGAGCGGAGGTTTGCCAAGCGGGGGCTTTCCTGTCCGTTGGACGATCCGATGTCCGCCCCCCGTCCCGACGCGATCCGACTCCGCGGAGTCCGCCAGAACAACCTCAAGGGGTTCGACATCGACATCCCGGTCGGTCGGCTGGTCGTGGTCACCGGCTTGAGCGGCGCCGGGAAATCCTCGCTCGTCTTCGATACCCTGCATGCGGAAGGCCAGCGGCGCTACGTCGAGACCTTCAGCCCCTACGTCCGCCAGTTCCTCGAACTGCTGCCGGCGCCCGCGCTCGACGCCGCCGAGAACGTCCGTCCCTCCGTGGCGATCAAGCAGGGCAACGCCGTCCGGACCTCGCGCTCGACCGTCGGGACGATGACGGAGCTGTGCGATTGGTTCAAGGTGTGGTTCGCGCACCGCGCGGAGCTGATCGACCCGGCCTCGGGACAGCCGCTCGCGCCGCGCGGACCGGCCGCCGCCTGGGAAGATTGCCTGGCCCGCCAGGCGGGTCGACCCGTCACGCTGACGTTCGCCGTCGCCAAGCCCGAAGGCCTCGCCTGGGCGGCGGTGGCCGACGAGTTCGTCAAGGCGGGCTTCAACCGCGCCTACGCGGCGGGGCGGCGGCTCCGGCTCGGCGAGGACCCGGTCCCCGCCGAGGCGGCCGAACTGCTCGTGGTGCAGGACCGCGTCACGGTCGCCCCGGCGGAGGCCGCGCGCTTCCACGAGGCCGCGCTCGCCGCCTTCCGGCTCGGGGGCGGAAGGCTCCGGCTCCTGGACGAACAGGGCGACGAAGTGGCGCGCTACAGCGAACTGCTCGAGTCGCCCGTGGACGGCCGGAAATTCCGCCCGGCGTCGCCCGCGCTCTTCTCCTTCAACTCGCCGGTGGGCGCCTGCCCCGCCTGCCGCGGCTTCGGCCGGGTCATCGGCCTCGACTGGAGCAAGATCGTCCCCGACCCCTCGCTGACGCTCGCGGAGGGCGCCATCGCCCCCTTCCAGGGGACGGTCTACGGGGAGAGCCAGCGCGACCTCGCCAAGGCGTGCCGCAAGGCGGGCATCCCGATGGACGTGCCTTGGCGGAAGCTGCCGGCCGCGCAGCGTCGGCTCATCGAGGACGGCGACCCCACCTACGTCCCGGGCGAATGGGACACCAAGTGGTACGGAATCCGCGGGTTCTTCCGCTGGCTCGAGTCGAGCACCTACAAGATGCATGTGCGCGTGTTCCTCTCGCGCTGGCGCGCCTACGAGGAATGCCCGACCTGCCGCGGCCGGCGCTTCCGCGAGGAATCGCTCTGCTGGCGCTGGCGAGGCCGGACCTTGCCCGAGCTCTACGCCCTGCCGGTGTCGGAGCTTCGCGGCTTGCTCGCGCCGCTCGCGCCCCAGGACTCGCGCCATCCGGCCGACCATGCGCTGGAGGCCATCCTCGCCCGCCTCGGATACCTCGAGGCGGTCGGCCTCGGCTACCTGGCGCTCGACCGCCTGTCCCGCACGCTGTCCGGCGGCGAGGTGCAGCGCGTCAACCTCACCTCCTGCCTGGGGGCCTGCCTGGCGGACACGGTCTTCGTGCTCGACGAACCGAGCGTCGGCATGCACGCGCGCGACCTCTCACGGATGGTCGGCATCCTCCGCAGCCTGGTCGAACAAGGCAACACGGTCGTGGTCGTCGAGCACGACGAATCCGTCATGCGCGCCGCCGACTGGCTGATCGAGATCGGCCCGCGCCCCGGCGCCGAGGGCGGCCACCTCCTCTACCAAGGTCCCCCGAAGGGGATCCTCAAGGTCAAGGACTCCGCGACCGGCGGCTGGCTGTCGGGCCGGCGCGCGCCGGAAGTCCGCGCCCCCCGCCCGGTGGACGACGCGACGCCGCGGCTCCGCGTCGCCGGCGCGACGGTCAACAACCTGCGCGACTTCGCCTGTTCCGTGCCGCTCGGCCGCCTCGTCGGCCTCTGCGGGGTCTCGGGCTCCGGCAAATCCACGCTCCTGCACCAGGTCATCGGCCGCCGCGACCCCGAGTCGGGCGACGAAGCCACCGGCCCGCGCTGGGTGAAGTTCGACCGCGAGCCCGCCGAGGTCGCCCTCGTCGACCAGTCCCCCGCGACGCGCACGCCGCGCTCGAACCCCGCGCTGTACGTCGGCGCCTGGGACGCCATCCGCACGCTCCTGGGCAATTCGGCCGAGGCCAAGGCCGCGGGCCTGACGCCGTCGCACTTCTCCTTCAACGCCGGCGAGGGCCGGTGCGAGCGCTGCGGCGGCGCCGGCTGGGAGACGGTGGAGATGCAGTTCGTCTCCGACGTCGCCCTGCCCTGCCCTTCGTGCCACGGGAAGCGCTTCCGCGACGAGGTGCTGGGCTTCCGGTACGACGGCAAGTCCGTCGGCGACCTGCTCGCGATGTCGGTGACCGAGGCGCGCCGCTTCCTCGGGGAACGCACGCCCGCCTCCGCCCAGCTCGCCTGCCTGGAGGAGGTCGGCCTCGGCTACCTCGCGATGGGCCAGCCCCTCACGACGCTCTCGGGCGGCGAAGCCCAACGCCTGAAGCTGGTCCGCTACCTCTCCAAGATCGACGCGCGCAAGCCCGGCGCGTTGCTGCTGCTCGACGAACCGACCACGGGCCTCCACCGCGAGGACGTGTCGCGCCTGGTCGGGTTGCTGCAGCGCCTCACCGAAGCCGGGCACTCGCTCATCGTGGTGGAGCATCACCTCGACGTGCTGAAGTCCTGCGACTGGCTCCTCGAGATGGGCCCCGAAGCCGGCCCCACGGGCGGCCGCCTCGTCGCCGAAGGCCCCCCGGCCGAAGTGGCCGCGGCCGCGACGGTCACGGGACGTTTCCTCGCGCAGGGCGACGGCGCCTTCGCCCCGGCCGCGGCCGCGGCGGGCCGGCCCCGCCCCACCGCGATCTCCCTGCGCGGCGCGCGCGAGCACAACCTGAAGGACGTCTCCCTCGAAATCCCGCACGGCACGCTGACGGTCATGACCGGCGTGTCCGGTTCCGGCAAATCGTCCCTCGCGTTCGACATCCTGTTCGCCGAGGGCCAGCGCCGCTTCCTGGAGTGCGTCTCGGCCTACGCCCGCCAGTTCGTCGAACAGCTGCCGAAGCCGGACCTCGACTCCCTCACGGGCCTGCCGCCGACGGTCGCCATCGAGCAGCGCGTGACGCGCGGCTCCGCGAAGTCGACCGTGGCGACGGTGACCGAGGTGGCCCAATACCTCCGCGTGCTCTTCGCCCGCGCCGGCGTGCTGCACAGCCCGACCACGGGCGAACCGCTCGCGGAGATGACCGAAGACGCGGTGGTGCGCCTCATCGCCCAGAAGGCGAAGTCCCTCAAGAAAGGCGCGCTGCTGCTCGCCGCGCCCCTCGTGCGCGCGCGCAAGGGCCACCACCGCCCGTTGGCCGAATGGGCCGAGACGAAGGGGCTGCGCCTGCTCCGCTGCGACGGCCGGCTGCTCCCGGTCGACGGCTTCGCCGGGCTCGACCGCTACGCCGAACACGACGTCGACGCGGTCTTCGGCGAACTGCGCGCCGACGGCCTGATCCGCCTGCCCGACGAGACCGAGGAGTCGGGCGAGAAGGCCCTCCGCGCCCTCGTCCGCCGGACGCTGGCCGCCGGCAAGGACGCCTGCGTGCTGCTGACGCCCGACGGCCGCCAGGCCGCCTACCTCTCCACCGCGCGGAGCGATCCGGCCACGGGCGAATCGTTCCCCGAGGTCGACCCGAAGCACCTTTCCTGGAACTCGCCGCGCGGGTGGTGCCCCGATTGCCGCGGCCACGGCCTCGAGGTCGCGGCCTTCTCCTCGGACGAGGAGGAATCCATCAACGAGAACGCCCTCGCGGACCGCGTCGGCGAGGAAGTCTGCCCGACCTGCCGCGGCGAACGCCTCGGCCCCATCGGCCGCTCCGTGAAGCTCGCCGGCCCGAAGGGCCGCTCGCTTTCGCTGCCGGGGCTGCTCCGCCTCCAGCCCGACGAGTCCCTGGCTTTCCTCTCCGGCCTGAAGCTGGCGCCCCGCGAGCAGGCCATCGTGGGCGCCCTGCTGCCCGAGATCGCCGCGCGCCTGCGCTTCCTCGACTCGGTCGGCCTGGGCTACCTGGCCCTCGACCGCGGCGCCGACACGCTCTCGGGCGGCGAAGCCCAGCGCATCCGCCTCGCCGCGCAGCTCGGCTCGACCCTTTCCGGCGCGCTTTACGTCCTCGACGAGCCGAGCATCGGCCTGCACCCGCGCGACAACGACCGCCTCATCGCCTCGCTCCGGGGCCTCCGCGACCGCGGCAACACGGTCCTCGTGGTCGAGCACGACGAGGACACGATGCGCGCCGCCGACCTCGTGGTCGACCTGGGCCCGGGCGCCGGCGTCCACGGCGGCCGGATCGTCGCGCAGGGCACCGCCGCGGCCCTCGAGCAACGGGCCGACTCCGTGACCGGACGGTTCCTCAGGGAAGCCATCCCGCACCCGCTCCGCGGGGCGCGGCGCCCGGTCGCCGGCAAGGGCGCGCCCGCGGCGTGGGTCCGCCTCAAGCACGCCGCCCTCCGCAACCTGAAGGGCTTCGACGTCCAGATCCCCGTCGGCCGCCTCACCGTCGTCTGCGGCGTCTCCGGGGCCGGCAAATCCACGCTGGTGACCGACCTGCTCGCGCCGGCGATCCGCGCCGCGCTGGCGAAGAAGAAGGATGGCCTGACCGGCAAGGAAGCCCTCGCCGTCGTCGCCCACGAGGGCAAGCCCGCGTTCGCGACGCTCGCCGGGCTCAAGGGCTTCCGCCAGCTGGTGAACGTCGACCAGGAGCCGATCGGCAAGACGCCGCGCTCCACGCCGGCGACCTACATCGGGGCCTGGGACCTCATCCGCGAACGCCTCGCCTCGCTGCCCGAGGCGGCGATCCGCGGGCACGGCGCCGGCTTCTTCTCGTTCAACACCTCCGGCGGGCGCTGCGAGGCCTGCTCCGGCGCCGGGCGCATCAAGCTCGAGATGAGCTTCCTGCCGGACACCTACGTCCCCTGCGAGGAGTGCGCGGGCACGCGGTACGGCGCCGCCGCCAAGGCGATCCGCTGGAACGGCAAGTCCGCGGCCGACCTGCTCGCGATGACCTTCGAGGAAGCCGCGGCGTTCCTGTCGTTCGACGCGAAGCTCGGCGACCTCTGCGGGCTGATGGTGAAGACCGGGTTGGGCTACCTCACGCTCGGCCAGAGCAGCCCGACGCTCTCCGGCGGCGAGGCCCAGCGGCTCAAGCTCGTGAGCGAGCTGGCCCAAGGCCTGCCGACGTTCCGGGAACGTTCCCGCGGCGAGATCCGCCCCAACCTCTACATCCTGGAGGAGCCGACCATCGGCCTGCACCAGTCCGACTGCCGGCGCCTCATCGAACTGCTGCACGCGCTCGTCGACCAGGGCCACACGGTGGTCGTCATCGAGCACCACCCCGACGTCATCGCCGAGGCGGATTGGGTCCTGGAGATCGGCCCGGAAGGCGGCCAGGCCGGCGGCCAGCTCGTCCACGCGGGCGATCCGGAATCGCTGGCGGCCAACCGCCGCTCCCCGACCGCCCCGGCCTTGGCGCTCACGCTGCGACGCGGAAGCATTAAGCCTTTGTCATAGCCTCCGCCCGCGGCCTAGAGTCGGGCCGAGATCATGACGGCCCCCGCGCCCACCCCGCCGGCCCCGCGCCGGACGCGCCGCCTCGCCCTCGCGGGGGCGGCGGCCTTGGCCGCCTTCGTCTTCGGCGCCGTCCATTGGGAAACGGAACCGCCGGACGGCGGCGCGAGCGGCGACTCCAGGAAACCGGCGCCCGCGGGGGAGGCGCCCGCGGCGGCGACGCTCCCGCCCGACGGCGGAGCGGCGGCGAAGGCGCCGACCGAAGAGGCCGGTTTTTTCGCCGATTTCTTCCGTCCGCGGGGGGAGCAGCCGGCGAAGGCCGAGGCCATCGGCGGCGCCGACGGCGGCACCGGCCCCCGCAAGGCGGAGGCGGCCAACGCGGCCGCCGCGGGGAAGCCACCGCTGGATCCCGCTCCCTATGACTTCGGTCCGGCGGCCCGCCGCGACCCCGCGAAACTGGCCGCCCTGCTCGCCGACACCCGGGCCCGTCTGCTGGATGGGCGCTGGGAAGAACACCTCGCGAAACTCCAGCCCGGGCTCCGGGCGGCGTTGGTCGCGACCCCGATCGGACCCGACGGGAAAGGCTTCGAGGAACTGGGGCGCAACCCGCTCTTCGCGGTCGGCGCGGGCCAGGCGCTGCTGATCGCCCGGGCCGGCTCGACCGAAGGCTTCACGACGCGCACGGGCCCCGAGTCGCTGCGCCGGCTGGCGGAGGGCGAAGGGCTCGCGGGCTTCCTCGAGGACCTGCTGCGCCAACCCGAGTGGATGGAGACGTTCCTCGCGCAGGTGAAGCCGGAGGACGAGGTGCCGGCGGCGCTGAAGGTCTGGGCGCTCGCCTGGAACGCGGACCCGCTCCCGTTGCGCGGCCGGTACCTGCGCCTGCAGGTCGCCTTCGCCCTGGTCTTCGACCGCGAACGGACGCTCGCGCAGGACCCCGAGGAGGCGATCAACCCGCTGACGCGCTACGCCTTCTTCCGGAGCGCGGCCGAGGAAGGCCGGCTGAAGATGGACGTCGCCAAGCTGCCGGTCGACGCGCTGCTCTGGGTCGCGGGCAGCGAGGCCGGCGACCCCGACCTGCACTGGGCGCTGCAGGAGACCAAGCTCCGGCGGCTCGGGCCCGAGGACTGGGCCAAGGCCTACGCGATCGTCGAGCAAGGCGGTACGCTCGGCAAGAAACTCGCGCCGCGGAACCAACCCTCGGGCAAGAAGGCGGCGCCGAAGCTTACGCGGACGCAGCAGGAGATGGTCGAGGCGGTGGACGCCGGCTCGCTGGAGTACGCCTTCAAGTTCGGCGGCGATCCGGTCGCCTTCGCCGTCGAGGCGGCCCGCGCCTTCGGCATCCCCGCCGCCACGCTGTCGGGACGGGCGGCCGGGCGGACGCCGCCGCCCACCTGGGCGGCCTTCCAGCTGGACGCGCGCCGCTGGGAACTCGGCCTCGGCCGGCCGGCCAGCGGCGGCGCGAGCGGCACGGCGCTGGACCCCCAGACGCTCCTGCCCGTGCACGAGTTCGAGTTGGCCGCCTTGGTCGACCGCGCGCGCCAGGGCCCCGGGGCCGAGCGCTGCACGCGGCTGCGCCTGATGGCGAAGCTGGCGGCGCAGCTCGGCGAAGCCGGCCGGCAGCAGGCGTGCCTCGCCGCCGCCTGCCGGGCCTACGACCGTTCGCTGCCGGCGTGGCGCGAACGGTTGGCGGCGCTGGCGACCGACGAGGCGGCGCCGACCGCGCCGTGGGCGGCGACGCTCGCGGAGCTCCGGCGGGCCTTCGACGAATCCGCGGACATGCGCGACCTCGCCGACGAGCATGAGGCGCGCTTCCTCCTCGGCCGCGTGCCGGCGACCGAAGCGGTGCGCACGATCCAGGACCGCCTCCGCAAGCTGCTCCGGGAATTCCCGGGCCGCCGCGACCTCTACCTCGCGGGGATCGCCCGCGCGGCCAAGGTGCTCGCCCGGGACCGGACGGCGAACGCCAAGGAAATCTCCGCCCTCTACCGCGCGGCGCTCGAGGAATGCGCCGGGGATATGGCCGAGTTCCGCGGGGTGCTGGCCGACTACTACGCGACGGTGAAGGGCGAGGAACCGCTGGAACTGCGCTTCCTCGAGGACGCCGAGCATGCCTTCCGCCGCAAGGTCGACCTCCCGCCGGCGGCCTTCTTCGAGATGACCGAGGAACTCTACGTGTATTTCCGGAAATGCGGCCAAGGCCAACGCGGACTCCGCCTGCGCAGGGAAGGCCAGAAGGCGAAGGAAGCCGCGGAGAAGGGCTCCAGGTAAGCCGCCCCTGGGTCATTCAAGGGTTTTCGGGCGGATTTCACCCTAGCCCGGAGGATGGATTTTGACCCGGCGGGGCGAATCGCCAAGGTTGGACTCCCCGTCATGCGCGCGCCGCTCGAACCCAGACCCCTCCCCCCGAAGAAGCCGAAGTCCGACCGCGGCCATGGCGAAGCCATCCTCATCGGGATCCTCCTGCCGGTGCTCGTGGCCGCCGCCTGGTTCGGCTACGCCGTGTACGACCGCACGCTGCACCCCCGCGAACTCGCGGCCAACGAGGGCGCACCGAGCCTGATCGACGACGTGGCCGGCTTCTTCGGCGGCAAGCCCGCGGCCGTCGCGGTCGCCGAACCGGTGCCGGGCGCCGCCGCGGGCACCGGGCCCGCGGTCGAACCGCCGATCAAGCCGACGGGTCCCGCGACCGCGGTGACGCCAACGGTGAAGGAGGAACTGCCCGCGCTGGCCCCCCGCCCCTACCCCTTCGACTCCATCTCGCGCCGCGACCCGAAATGCCGCGCGACCCTGCTGGCCGACACCAAGGCCCGCGTCTACGACGGCAAGTGGGAGAGCCATTACGACCGTCTCCGCTACGGGCTCTACCCGGCGCTGACCGCCACGTCGGCGACCGACGGCGCCCGCCGCTTCGACGACCTCTGGGAGAACGACTACTTCGCGCTGGGGATGACGCAGGCGGAATTCGTGCGCCAGGTGACGCCGGCGACGCTGCGCCAATTCATGACCGACGAGCAGGTCCAGCCGTTCCTCATCGGCCTGCTGGCCGACCCCGAGCGGCTCGAGCTCTTCCTCGCCAACGTCAAGCCCGAGGACAACTTGGGCAACGCGCTGCGCGTCTGGGCCCGCCTGGACGGCGACGACGCCAAGGAACTGAAGGGCAAGTACGTCAACCTGCAGGTGGCCACCGCCCTGGTCTTCGACCAGAAATTCACGTTCGCCCGCGCCCGCGACCCGAAGCACGAGCGCTTCACGGTCGACGCGCTGGAGCGCTACCGCTACTTCCGCGACAACGCCCAGCGCCAGCGGCTGGAAACGGACGTCAAGAAGCTCGCCCCCTACGAGCTCGTCTGGGTGGTCAGCGCCGAGGCGACGACCGAGGAGATGGAATGGGCCCTGAAGGAGAACGACCTGAAGAAACTGAAGCTCGCCAACGGCGACCAGCAGAAGGACTGGAGCGAAGCCTACCCGATGATCAACTACCGGATGGACTTCGTCACGGGCGCCAAGCCCCCGAAGGCCCCGCCCGGCAAGAAGGCCTACAAGCCGCTGGCCGAAAGCTTCACGCGGGGCACGCTCGAGGAGATCCTCGAGGTCGGCGGCATCTGCATGGACCAGTCCCACTTCGGCACCACCGCGGCGCGCGCCTACGGCATCCCCGCCGCCTCCGTCGGCGGCGACGGCAACCGCGGCGGCCACGCCTGGTTCGCCTACCTGATGCCGAACCACCAGTGGAACATGGGCAACGGCTTCCGCCCCTTCAACGAGCCCCGCAACCTGCCGGGCACGGGCCGCTACGCCGACGGCTACGCGAACGGCCACACCCGCGACCCGCAGACGGGTCGCGGCATCGGCGAGTTCGAGGTCCAGATCACCGGCGACCCCAAGCGCCGGATGAAGTCGCACTACGAGAAGGCCTTCCGCCTCCGCCTCGCGGCGCGGGTCTACGCCGCGAACACCGACCAGGAGGGACGCTACGCCTGCCTGCGCTTCGCCACCCATGCGGCCGAACTCTCCATCGACGGCTGGAAGGAGGCCGCCGCCTGCCTCGAGGACCTCGGCGCGAAGGCCGACCACGAGCGCTGGCGCGGATTCCTGCGCGACATGCGCGTGGCCTTCAACGTGTCGGACGAGGACAAGCGCTGGCCCGACATGCTCGCGATCGCCGACGGCTACGCGGAGAAGCACGTCTGGACCGACCCGAAGATGACCCCGGAGCAGATCTTCAAGGAGTGCCGCCAGTCCTACGAGGTCTTCATGCGCGAGAAGAAGCGCCTGCGCGGCGACACGATGGACAAGACGCGCTACGACCTCATCGTCGTCGCCGCCGAACGCACCGCGCGCCAGCTGGCCAAGGACACGACCCCCAAGGGCCAGGAGAACCTCTTCTTCTACCTCCGGCACGCGCTGCAGGACAACCGGGAGCACCTGCCGACCTTCCGCGGCCTGCTCGACAACTTCTACGCGGCCGTGAAGGGGAACAAGAAGCTGGAGCGCTTCTACCTCGAGGAGATGCGCCGCATCTACGTGCGCGAGATGGAGGACACCGGCAACGACGTCTTCCGCATGAAGACCGTGCTCGGCCTGATCGACGTGATGCTGCCCTACTTCAACAAGTGCGACGAGCCCGAGCTGGGCCGCAAGCTGGTGCACGACAAGGAGAAGATCCAGAAGGAGCTCGAGAAGCTGAAGAAGCAATGAGCCGACCGATCCTCCTCGGGGTCAACATCGACCACGCCGCGACCGTCCGCCAGGCCCGCTACCGCGGCATCCACGCC
>JBEBDN010000038.1:0-15408 GCA_041156945.1 Verrucomicrobiota bacterium
CCATGAGCAGCCAGCCGACCATCCACAACTTCTCGCACGACGCGATGCGCACCCGCTTCTGGCTGCGCATCGCCGACGAGGACGCGGGCTACGCCAAGAGCGCGTCCGAGGGGCTCTTCCACTTCCTCGACGACCTGGATTTCCAGGTCGAAGCCCGCCATGACAGCGGCCCGATCACCTCGATCAACGGCATGCCCGAGGGCGCCCTCGTCACCGCCTCCGACCACGTCCGCGCCCTCTGGGATTTCTCGCAGAACCTGCGCGAGGAGACGGGCAAGGCCTTCGACGTCTCCGGCGGCAAGCTCTTCAGGTACTGGGAGGCCCGCGGCGACGCCGTGCCCAATCCCGACGACGCCGAATGGACCCGCCTCTGGGCGGACTACCAGGAGGGTTCGTTCGTCCTCGATGGCGCCCAGTTCACCTGCGTGAAGGCCGGCGCCGAGATCGACTTCGGCGCCATCACCCGGGGCTACGCGCTCGACCGCATGGCCGAGCTGCTCGAGAACAACTGGGGCATCCACCGGGCCCTGCTCATGGCCGGCGGGAGCGCCGTGCTCGCCCTCGACCCGCCCGGCGACGCCAACGGCTGGCGCGTCGGCGTCGGCGACCGCTCCGAGATCAAGCTCTGCCGCTTCGCGCTGGCCAGCAAGTCGAACGCCAAGCGCCCCGCCCACCTGCTCGACCTCCGCCAAGGCACGCCCGTGACGCTCCCGGCGCCCGTCCGCTCGATCTGCACGAGCGCGATGGAGGCCGAAGGCGTCGCCCTGGCGGCCGCGGTCCTCTCCCCGGCCGAGGTCGGGGAGCTCGTCAACCGCGGCTGCAGCCGCGGGGCGTGGCTGCCGGATGGTTCCCGCCACGGGTCGGTGGCCTATTTCGAGGTGACCGAGCGCCCGGCGCCCGAGGCGGCTACTTGAGCAGCCGGTCGATGTCCTCCAGCAGCCGGTCGCGGTCGCCGGAGAAAAGGTACGTGTCCGAGCCGAGCCGTCGGGCCGCCAGTTCCAGCAGGTCCTTCGGGGGGCGCCGCGTGGCCATCAGCCTGCGCAGGTAGACCTCCAGGTCGGCGGAAATCCGCTCGTGCTCCAGCTTGAGCCGGACGATCTGCATCAGGATGGCCTGATTCTGCTCGTGCTGGATGTGCGTCTGGATGAGCAGGCCGTCGGCTTCGTCGAAGCGCCGCGCGGCGATCAGCTTGCGCGCCGCGTTCAGCAGCAGCTGCGGCGGCACGTTGCGGTTCTGCATCAGGCGGCGCAGGTTGATCGAGCCGATGTCGGCCTGGCCGTCGGCGAAGTAGGCCAGCATCCGCAGCGCCTCGAAGGCCAGCGTCGTCTCCGCGGTCCAGTGGACGCGGCCCGGCTGCCGGTAGAGCTCGTCGACCAGGGCGATGGCCTCGCGCGGCCGTTCGGCGGCGATGAGGGCCTCGGCGTAGGTGAGCGTGAAGTTGAGCGGGTTGGGGAAGCGCCGCTCCTCGGCCAGCCGCCGCAGGCGCTCGGCGAGGGGGACGTCGGCCGTCGCCGCCGCATAGCGCGCGAGTTCCATCATCGGCTGGTCCAGCGAGCCGAACTCGGCGAGGACCTGGTCGACGAGTTGGCGGCGTTCGGCCGCCTTGCCGTCGCCGGGCAGCAGGTGGAGCCGCTGGATGCGGACCGAGGCGAGGGTCCGCCGGTCGAGCGGGGGCGGGGCCGAGACGAGGTTGTTCTGGATCAGGTCGAGGCAGTCCCGGGCCGCGTCCAGCCGGCCTTCCTCCTTGAGCCACCCGGCCTTGATCTCGAGGAGCCGGTTGACGGTGGGGTAACGGCCGAGGGCGGCCGAAATCAGCTCCAGGGCGGCGGCGCGCTCGCCGCTTTCCCAGAGCAGCTGGCACTTCAGCAGGAAGCCTTCGGCGGTCGCCTCGAGGCCGTGGCGCGCGATGCTCGCCGCGCACCCGGCGAAATCGCCGCGCAGCAGCTGCGTCTGCGCCTGGGCGATCTGCAGGTCCCCGCGCACCGCGGGGGAAAGGTCCGCGCGCGGCAGGTATTTCTCGGCCGCCGCGAGGATGCGCCGGTCCTGGTCGAGCATCGAACAGCGGCGGAGGTAGAACCGGAAGTGGTCCTGGTCCTGCGCCGCGAACTCCAGCGATTCCTCCAGCAGCTGGTAGGCGTCGTCGGGGCGGCCGAACGCGAAGAACAGGTTCGCGCACATCCGCTGGGCCTCGAGGTTGGCGGGGGCCAGGCTCGCGCCGGTGCCGATGTACTTGGAGAATTCCGCGTAGTCCTGGCGGTCGTAGGCGGCCTTGGCGATCTCCACGTAGTACTCGCCCTTGCGTTGGAGGTGGGCGATCCGGCCATACCCTTCCTGCTTCGCGAGGATGCGGGCGCGGTCGCGGAGCCGGGCCTCCTCGGGGCTCCGGAACCAGCCCATGAAGCCGTTGGCCAGGCTATCCGGCAGGTACAGGTACATGTCGGCCCGGCGGGTCGTCGGGATCCCGTTCATGAACCGTTGGTTGAAGTAGTAGGCCTCCGCCGAGAGCACCCAGGCCAGGGCGAGGGCGGAGGTGGCCAGCAGGGCGACCCGCGGCCAGACCAGCCGGTGGCGGGTCTCGCGGTAGCCGACCGCGCGGACTTCGACCATCCCCAGCCAAATGCGCCGCGAGGAAACCTGGTCGGGTCCCTTGCCGTAGGCATAGCCGGAGTCGTCGGGCATCGGTCGCCATCCTCCCCGCCGCGGGGAGGTCGGGCAAGAGTGGATTCCCCCTCAGAGATGCTCGGCGACTTCCGCGGCGGTCGCCAGCGGCGGCAGGCAGGTCGTCCCGACGCAGAGCCGGAAGCCGTCGGCGCCGGCGGGCGCGCGCAGGAAGGCGGGCCGGAAGGGCCGCGCGTGCGGCGCGGTGCGGTCATCCCCGCAGAGGGCGGCGCGCAGCGCCTCCAGGTCGGCACCGACCGGGGCTTGGATCGTCGCCAGCCCCATCGCTTGCCTGGTCAGCGCGGTCAACGCATGGGCGGCGCCGTGGGGCACGTTGCGGCTCACCCCGCCGTACGCGCGCGCGAGGTCGGCCAGTTCCTCCGCCCACGTCGGCTCGCCCGTGAGCGCGAGCGCGCCCGCGAAACCATGCAGCAGGGAGGAATTGCCCGCGGGCACGGCGTTGTCGAACCAGTCCTTCTGGCGGACCGAGAGGTCGGCGCGGTCGGCCGGGACCAGGAAATACCCGACCTCATGGGGGTCGCCGAAGCCGCGGCGCGCGGCGCGCAGCAGGGCCTCGGCCCGCGCGGCGTGCGCGGCGGCGTCGGCGCCGGCCCAGGCCGCGGTCGCGGCCAGCGCGAGCTCCGCTTCCGCGAGCCACGCGTAGTCGGTCAAGGTGGCGGCGAGCCCCGCCGACCCGCCGTGCACGACGGCCCGCAGCGCGGGCGCCTCGCCGGTTTCGTCGACGCAGGCGCGCCAGAGCGCCGCCTCGATCCGCGCCGCGAGGGCGTGCCAGTCGCGGCGCCCGAAGATCCAGGCGGCCTGGGCCAGTCCGCGCACCGCCAAGGCGTTCCAGCCGAGCAGGGCCTTGTCGTCCCGGCCCGGTTGCGGCCGCCGGTCGCGGCGCGCGAGCAGCTTCGCGCGGGCCCCGGCCAGCCGGTCGCGATCCTCGATCTTCCCCTTCAGCTTGGGGATGTTGGCGCCTTCGAAGTTGCCGCGGTCCGAGAGCCCGTACACCTGGGCGAAGTCGAACGCCTCCGCGCCGAGCACCTCCGCCACCTCGGGCGCCTTCCATACGTAGGTCAGCCCCTCGTGGTGGTCCGTGTCGGCGTCGAGCGAGGACGCGAGGAGCCCGTTGCCCAGCAGCATCTCGCGCTCCAGCCACGCCACGGTCTCGGCCGCCACCCGGGCGTAGAGCGGGTCGCGGTAGCGCGCCCAGGCTTCGGCGTAGGTGCCGAGCAGCTGCGCGTTGTCGTAGAGCATCTTCTCGAAGTGCGGCACCGTCCAATCGCGGTCCACGCAGTAGCGGTGGAAGCCGCCCCCGATCTGGTCGTACAGGCCGCCGCGGGCCATCGCCCCCAGCGTCATCGTCAGCACGGCGTCGATCCGGGTGGCGAACGGCCGGTCGGCCGCGACCGCCGCCGTGCCGCGCAACGCGAGCAGGAGGTCGAGCGAGGCGGGGGAGGGGAACTTCGGCGCCCCGCCGAGCCCGCCATGCTGGTCGTCATGCTGCTCGCACAGCCGGCGCCCCGCGCCCAGCAGGTCCGCCGGGCTCGGCGCCGTCCCGTCGGCGTCCGGGGCGCGCGTCAGGTGCGTCAGGTTGTGCGCGATCGCGTCGGCGTTGGCCGCCAACTCGGCCTTGTTGCGGTGGTAGAAGTCGGCCACCCGCATCAGCAGCTGCGGCCAGGGCACCTGGCCTTGGCCGCGGTCCTCCGGCGGGAAGTACGTCCCGCCGAAGAACGGCCGCCCGTCCGGCAGGCAGAAGCAGTTGAGCGGCCAGCCGCCGTGTCCCTGGATCATCTGCACCGCGTCCATCATCAGCTTGTCGACCTCCGGGCGCTCCTCGCGGTCGACCTTGATGCAGACGAAATGGCGGTTCATCAGTTCGGCGATCCACGGTTGCTCGAACGATTCGCGGGCCATGACGTGGCACCAATGGCAGGAGGAGTAGCCCACCGAGACGAGGACGGGCCGGTCCTGGGTCCGGGCTTCGGCGAACGCCTCGGGGCACCACGGCCACCAGGCCACCGGGTTGTCCTGGTGCTGGCGGAGGTAGAGGGAAGGCTCCTGGGCGAGGCGGTTGGGCACGCCCGGCACCTTTGGGGTTCGCCGGAAGGGTGCAACCCTGACCGTTTGTGAACCCCTTCGACTTGCAGGGGCGGGGGGAACGGGCCAAGGCTGGCCCCATGCAACCCCTCGCGCTCGCCGGCCTCCTCTGGGCCACCCAGGCCGTCGCCGCCCTCGAGGTGAAGGTCGTGCTGCCGGCGCAGGGCGTGGACGACAAGCTGAAGGCCTTCGCCGCGAAGTCCGAGGCGCTGCTCAAGGAATGGGAGCCCAAGGTCGCCGAGGCCCTGGGCTTCGGCGCGCATCCGGGGGAGGTCCACCCCGCCGCGGTCACGATCGTCTTCCGCGACATGAAGGGCGTCGCCCACTGGGACGGGAAGGCGATCCACGTCGCCACCCAATGGGTCGCGTCCCACCCCGGGGACTCCGCCTTGGTCGTGCATGAGCTGGTCCACGTGCTCCAGGGCTACCGCAAGGTCCCCGGCTGGTTCACCGAGGGCGTCGCGGACTACATCCGCTTCCAGCTGCTCGAACAGGGGCGCTTCGGGATCCGCCCCGACTTCGCCAAGATGAAGCCGCGCGACTCCTACCGCGTCACCGGTTGGTTCCTCGCCCAGGCCGAGGCCAAGCACCCCGGCCTGATCCGGAAACTGCACGCCGCCGCCAAGGAGGGGCGGGACGTCGAGCAGGCCTTCTCCGCCCATTGCCAGGGCCGCACCATCGACCAGTTCTGGGCCGACCTCGCCGCGGCGGCCCCCGCCCAGAAGTGAGCGACCAACCGATCCGCGTCCTCGACCCCACGGTCGCCAACCAGATCGCCGCCGGCGAGGTGGTCGAACGGCCCGCCGCGGTCATCAAGGAGCTGCTCGAGAACTCCCTCGACGCCGGCGCCACGCGCGTGACCATCGACTTCTCCCGCGGCGGCAAGGCGCTCATGGTCGTCGAGGACGACGGCAAGGGCATGACGCCGGACGAGGCCCTCCTGAGCCTCGAGCGCCACGCCACCAGCAAGATCCGGCTCGCCGCCGACCTCGACCGGATCGCCACCTTCGGTTTCCGGGGCGAGGCGCTCCCCTCCATCGCCAGCGTCGCCCGCTTCACGCTGCAGACCCGGCCCGCCGCCGCCGCCAACGGCGTGGAGATCCTGGTCAACGGTGGCCGGGTCGTGCATCGACGCGACCATGGCATGGCGCCCGGCACGCGCATCGAGGTCGCGAACCTCTTCCACCCGGTGCCCGCCCGGCTCAAGTTCCTCAAGTCCGACGAGACGGAGGCGGCCCACATCATCCGCCTCGTGCGGCTCTACGCCGTGGCCCACGCCGGCGTCGGTTTCCTGCTCCGCGAGGACGGCCGCGAACTTTTCCGTTCGCCCGGCAAGGCCCCCTTGCTCGACCGGGTGCGCGAGATCTGGGGCAAGCAGGTGGCCGCGGAGCTCGCCTTGATGCCGGCGACCGAGCGCCCGGGCCTCCGGCTCAGCGGCCTGCTCGGCCGGCCCGGCGTCTCGCGCGCTACCCGCCAGGACCTCGTCACCGTCGTCAATGGGCGTCCGGTCGACAGCCGCACCATGGCCTTCGCGCTGACGGAGAGCTACCACACGCTGATCCCGAAGGGCCGCTACCCGCTCGCCTTCATCTTCCTGGAGATGGATCCCGCCTGGGTCGACGTGAACGTCCACCCCGCCAAGCGGGAGGTGCGCTTCCGCGATGAAGCCAAGGTGCGCGGCTTCATCATCGAGTCCGTGCTCGCCGCCCTGCGCGCGGGCCCGGCCGGGGGCGTCGATCCGGAGCGCGTGCCGCTGGAGCCCCCGAGTTTCACCTCGGCGGCGACGCCGACGAGCCCGGCGGCGATGCCGAGCCCGGCGGTCGGGCCCTCCGCCGACTCGCCCGCGCCACCCGCGCCATCCGCGCCTCCGGCGGCGGCTCCCGCGGCCGCCGCGCCCCTGCGCCTGGGCTGGCGCCTCCTGGCCCGCCTCCGCGAGGAGCGCGCGGTCTTCGAGACCCCGACGGGCCTGGCCGTGCTCGACCTCGGCGCCGCCCACCAGCGCGTACTCTACGAGGAGATCCTCGCCCGCTTCGGCCAAGGCCGCGCGGTCAGCCAGCCGTTGCTGGTGCCCTTGACCCTGGAACTCGATCCGTTGCCGGCCGCGGTGCTGAAGGAGCGACAGGAACTCCTGTCCGCCGCCGGCTTCGAGTTCGAGGAATACGGCCGCAATTTCTGGCGGATCGCCGCGTTGCCGACCTGGCTCGAGCCGGCCGACGCCCTCGTCTTCACGCGCGACCTGCTGGCCGAAATGGCCCGGCGCGAGGGCGACTTCGGCCGACCGGCCCTGGCCTACGACGCCCTGGCGAAGCTCGCCGTCGCGCGCGCCCGCCGCAAGGGCGACGCCTTGGCCGATGGGGAGCTGGTCGCGTTGGCGGAGGCGCTCTTCCGCACGGCGCAGCCGGGGACGTGCCCGAAGGGCCGGCGGACCTACGTGGAGTGGTCGGACGCGGACCTCGGGCGCCGCTTCGGCTGATCAGCGCCGGCCGCGCTTGCGCGGGGCCGCGGGCTTGCCCGTCCGCAGCGCCTCGATCTGGTCGCGCAGGGTCGCCGCCTTCTCGAACTGCAGCTCGTCGGCCGCCGCGAGCATCTCCGTCTCGAGGTCGGCCAGGACGCGCGCGATGTCGCGGTCGTCGGTGCCCTCGGCCACGGCGAGGGTCTCCTCGGCCGCGAGGTCGACCAGGCTTTCCTCGATCTTGCGCCGCGTGCTCTTCGGCGTGATGCCGTGCTGCGCGTTGTAGGCCTCCTGCCGCTTGCGCCGGTCGCGGCAGATCGCGAGCGCCCGCGTGAGCGACTTCGTCATCACGTCGGCGTAGAGCAGGACCTTGCCCTCCGCATGGCGGGCCGCGCGGCCCGACGTCTGGATCAGGCTCGTCTCGCTGCGCAGGAAGCCCTCCTTGTCGGCGTCGAGGATGCCGACGAGCGCCACCTCCGGGAGGTCGAGGCCCTCGCGGAGCAGGTTGACGCCCACGAGCACGTCGAACGAGCCGGCGCGCAGGCGGCGGAGGATCTCGACGCGCTCGATGGCGTCGATGTCGGAGTGCAGGTACTCGACCTTCAGGCCGCTCTCGCGCATGAAGGTGGCGAGGTCCTCGGACATCCGCTTGGTGAGCGTGGTGACGAGCGTGCGGTAGCCGCGGGCCGCCACGGCCTTGGCCTCGCCGATGATGTCCTCGACCTGGCCGGCGATGGGGCGCACCTCCATCACGGGGTCGAGCAGGCCGGTCGGGCGGATGACCTGCTCGGCGACGACCGCGGAGACCTTGTATTCGTGGGGGGCCGGCGTGGCGGAGACGTAGACCGCCTGCTGGACCAGCTGGTCGAACTCCTCGGGGCGCAGCGGGCGGTTCTCCAGGGCGGAGGGCAGGCGGAAGCCGAACTCGACGAGCCGCTCCTTGCGGGCGCGGTCGCCATGGTACATCCCGCCGATCTGGGAGACCGAGACGTGGCTCTCGTCGATGAACACCAGCCGGTCCGCCGGGAAGAAGTCCAGCAGGCAGGTCGGGCGCTCGCCGGGCCGGCGGCCGGACATGTGCATCGAGTAGTTCTCGATGCCCGGGCAGAAGCCCGTCTCCCGGAGCATCTCCAGGTCGTGCTCCACGCGCATGCGGATGCGCTGGGCCTCCACGAGGCGGTTGGTCCGCTCGAAATGGGCCACCCGCTCCTCGAGTTCCTCGCGGATGGCGGCCGTCGCGGCCTTCACGCGGCCCGGCGCCATCACGTACTGGTTGGCCGGGTAGAGGTCGAACTTCTGGAGGGCCTTGCCCGGCTTCACGCTCACCGGGTCGAGCTCGCGGATGGCCTCCAGGGTGTCGCCCCAGAACTCCAGCCGGATGGCCGACTCCATGTAGGCGGGCCAGACGTCGATGGTCTCCCCGCGGGCGCGGAAGTTGCACCGCTCGAGGATGGCGTCGTTGCGGACGTACTGGTTCGCCACGAGCTTCGCGAGGAGCTCGTCCCGGCGGAGCGTCATGCCGGCCTTGAGCCCGATCATCGCGGCGAGGAAGTCCTCGGGCGAGCCGAGGCCGTAGATGCAGGAGACCGAGGCGATGACCACCACGTCGCGGCGGGAGAGCAGGGCGCTGCTGGCGCTGATGCGCAGGCGCTCGATGTCCTCGTTGATCGCCGAGTCCTTCTCGATGAAGGTGTCCGTGGCCGGCACGTAGGCCTCCGGCTGGTAGTAGTCGTAGTAGCTGACGAAGTACTCGACCGCGTTCTCGGGGAAGAAGCGCTTGAACTCGGAGTACAGCTGGGCCGCGAGGGTCTTGTTGTGCGAGATGACCAGCGCCGGCCGCTGCTGCTTCGCGATCAGGTTCGCCATCGTGAACGTCTTGCCCGAGCCCGTCACGCCGAGCAGCGTCTGGCGCCCGTGCCCGGCGTTCAGGGAGGCGTCCAGCGCGGCGATGGCCGTCGGCTGGTCGCCCATCGGGCGGTAGTCCGAATGCAGGCGGAACTCCATGCTCAGTCCAGGCGGCCCCGCGCCAGCCAACCCGGGTCGACCCCGGCGAGGTCGGCCACGATGCGGTGGGCGCCCACCGGCGCCAGCTGTTCGCGGGTGTTCGTCGTCGCCAGCGCGACCGTGATGAAGCCGCCGGCCAGGCCGGCCTGCAGGCCCGAGAACGAATCCTCGAAGACGAAGGAGCGGGCGGGCTCGCCGCCGCCGAGGGCGCAGGCCTTGAGGAAGACCTCCGGGTCGGGCTTGCCGCGCGTCACGTCCTCGCTGGCCACCGCGCCGGCGAACAAGTGGCCGATGCCGAAGAGCTCGAACGACAGGGCGAGGTTCTCCTTGTGCGTGGAGGTGCCGATCACGCAGGGGATCCCGAGGTCCCGCAGCGCGCCGCAGAGCTCGCGGACGCCGGGCAGCAGGCGGACGTGCCCGGTGCGGGCGATGTCGCGGTAGAGCGCCTCCTTGCGGTTCGACAGGCGCTTCACCTCGGCCGGGTCGCGCGTCCAGCCGAGGATGTCGGGGATGATCAGCTCGTTGCGCTTGCCGAAGCCGCGCTTGAAGTGGTCGGCGGGCAGGGGCCGGCCCTCTTCCCGCGCCAGCGCCTCCCAGGAGCGTTCATGCGCGACGGAGGAGTCGATGACGACCCCGTCCCAGTCGAAGACGGCGACGGTGCGGCCCATCTCAGTGCTTGTCCCAGGCGAGGGTGACCTTGACCGGGCGGTGCTCCCAGACGTTGAGCGGCTCGAAGATCTGGCCCGGGGCCAGGATGTTGCGCGGGTCGAGCGCCCGCTTCACCGCGACCATCGCGGCGATCTCGGCGGGGGTGTGCTGGAGCGCGAGGAAGGGGGACTTCGCGATGCCGATGCCGTGCTCGCCCGTGATGGCGCCGCCCAGCGCGACGACCTTGGTCATCACCTCGAGGATGGCGACCTCCGCCTGGCGGCGGTGCTCGGCGTTCTCGCGGTCGTACATGATGTGCACGTGGAAGTTGCCGTCGGCGGCGTGGCCGAAGGTCGGCGTCGCCAGCCCGAAGCGGTCGCGGACTTCGCGCGTGTAGCGGATGAGCTCCACGTAGCTGCGGAAGGGCACCACGATGTCCTCGTTGAGCTTGGCGTTGCCGAGGGCGTACATGGCCTGCGAGCAGGTCCGGCGGATGTCCCAGAGCGCCTCGGCCTCGGCCTCGACGTCGGTCTCGCGGAAGGCGGCGGCGTGGCGGCCGATCCAGGCGCGCACCTTGGCGGCGTCCTCGGCGAGCGCGGCGGGGTGGCCGTCGAGCTCGACCAGGAGGAGGGCGTGCGTGGCCTCGACCCCGTGGAGCTCGGCCGTGGAGAACACGCGGCTGCCGCGGCGCTTCTCCGCGGCCTCGACGGTCTGCGTGTCGAGGAACTCGAAGACCGAGGGGTTGACGCGGGCGCCCATGAGCTCCGCGGCGGCCTCGAGCGCGCCCTCGTCGGTGCGGCAGGCCAGGAGGAACGTGCGGCGGGCGACGGGCTTGTTGACCAGCTTGAGGGTGGCCTTGGTGATCACGCCGAGGGTGCCTTCGGAGCCGATCCAGAGGTCGCGGAGGTTCAGGCCGCTGACGAACTTCCGCAGGGGGGCGCCCCAGCGGACCTTCTCGCCCGTCGGGAGGAACCCTTCGAGGGCGTAGACGTGGTCGCGGACCACGCCGTACTTCGCCGCGCGGAGGCCGCCGGCGTTGGTGGCGATGTTGCCGCCGATGCTGCAGTACTTCAGCGAGGAGGGGTCGGGCGGGAAGAAGAGGCCGTGCGGGGCGGCGAGTTCGTTGATCCGCGCGGTGATCGCGCCGGGCTGCACCGTCGCCATGGCCGCGACCGGGTCGATCTCGATGCGGTCCCAGTGGTCGAGGTGGAGCACCCAGCCGCCGCGGATCGGCGAGCTGGCGCCGGTGTTGCCGGTGCCGCGGCCGCGGACCGTGACGGGCACCCCGTGCTCGTTGGCGAGCTTGAGCAGGACGCCGATGTCGTCCTCCGTGGCGGGCCGGACGACCGCCTCGGGCATGAACGACAGCCGCATGTTGTCGAAGGACGCGGCGAAGCACGTCGCCTCGTCGGTCTTCACGCGGTCGGGGCCGAGGCGGGCCAGCAGGGCCTGGGTGGCCGCGGGATGGGTCTGCACGGGGGAGGTCACGCCTCCATCAAGCACGCTTAGGCCAGTTCGGCAAGCCACGCGGTGGCTTCGGCGTCGGACGGCATGCGCCAATCGCCGCGGGGCGAGAGGGCGACGGAGCCGACCTTGGGGCCGTCGGGCATGGCCGAGCGCTTGTACTGCTGGCCGAAGAAGCGGGTCAGGAACTGGCGGAGCCAGTGGCGGATCTCCGCGTGGTCGTACTTGCCGGCGAAGGCGTGCTCGGCGAGCCAGAGCACCTTGGCGGGGCGGAAGCCGTGGCGCACCACGTGGAAGAGGAAGAAGTCGTGCAGTTCGTAGGGCCCCACGATCATCTCGGTCTGCTGGGCGATCGAGCCGTCCTCGCCCGGCGGCAGCAGCTCGGGGCTGACCGGCGTGGCGACGATGTCCTCCAGCAGGGCGCGTTCGGGCCCGACGTGGCGGACGTGCGCGGCCCAGGCCACGAGGTGCTTCACGAGCGTCTTCGGCACGCCGATGTTCACGTGGTACATCGACATGTGGTCCGCGTTGAAGGTGCACCAGCCGAGGGCGGCCTCGGAGAGGTCGCCGGTGCCGACCACGAAGCCGTGGGCCTGGTTGGCGACGTCCATCAGGATCTGCGTGCGTTCGCGGGCCTGCGCGTTCTCGAAGGTGACGTCGTGCCGGCCGGGCGGGTGGTGGAGGTCCCGCAGGTGCTGCTCGACGGCCGGGCCGATCGGGATCTCGCGCGCGGTGATGCCGAGGGCCTCCATCAGCTTCATCGCGTTGAGGCGCGTGCGCGCGGTGGTGCCGGGCCCCGGCATGGTCACGCCGATGATGCCCTTGCGGTCGAGCCCCAGGCGGCCGAAGGCCTCCAGGAGCACGAGCAGCGCGAGCGTCGAGTCGAGGCCGCCGGAGACGCCGAGCACGACGTGCTTGGAGCCGGTGTGGCGGAGGCGGCGGGCCAGGCCCGTGGACTGGATCGCGAAGATCTCGTGGCAATTCTCGTCGCGGCGCTGGGGGTCCGCTGGCACGAAGGGGTGCTGGCTGAAGCGGCGGCGCAGCTTGGGGGTCACGCCGGTCGGGTGGCCGAGCTCGAAGCCGACCACGCGGACGGCGAGCGGGGCGGGGGCGCCGAAGAAGGTGCTGTTCCGGCGGCGTTCGGCCGCGAGCTTGTCCACGTCGACCTGGGAGACCACCAGGGAGAGGTCGAAGCGGAAGCGCTCCGATTCGCCGAGCACGACGCCGTTCTCGGCGATCAGGCCGTGCCCGCTGTACACGATGTCGGTGCTGGATTCGCCGGCGCCGGCGGCGGCGTACACGTAGGCGGCCAGGCAGCGCGCCGACTGGCCTTTGACCAGTTCGCGGCGGTAGGCGGCCTTGGTCAGCAGTTCGTCGCTGGCCGAGAGGTTGCAGAGCAGGGTGGCCCCGGCGAGCGCGAGGGCGCCGCTCGGAGGCTCCACCGCCCAGAGGTCCTCGCAGAGTTCGACCCCGACGACGCAGTCGGGGACGTCGTTGGCCCGGAAGAGCAGGTCGGTCCCGAAGGGCACTTTCTGGCCGAGCAGCTCGACTTCCCGCACCGGGGCGACCCGGGCCGAGGCGAACCAGCGTTGCTCGTAGAACTCGCCCGTATTGGGCAGGTGGGTCTTGGGGACGACGCCCAGCACCTTGCCGCGGGAGACGAAGACGCCGACGTTGAAGAGGCGGCCGGACACTTCGAGCGGCAGCCCGACCAGGGCGGAGAGGCCGAGCCGGCCGGTGGTCTCGGCCACCTGGGCCAGGGCCTTGAGGGCGCCCACCAGCAGGGTGCGCTGGCCGAAGAGATCCCCGCAGCTGTACCCGGTCAGGCAGAGCTCGGGCAGAACCACTAGCTCGACGCCTTCCTGGGCGGCCTTTTCGAGGGCCTGGCTGACCAGCTGGGCGTTGGCCGCGGGGTCGCCCAGGCGCAGGGCCGGGGAGGCCGCCGCGACGGCCACAAAACCGTTCTGGTGGATGCGGTTCGGCATTTAAAGGCTCGGTAACAATCATGTTCACCGTTGACCCGAGGGGTGGCAACCCGAAAGGTCTCCCACCCCCATCTTGGGGGGCCTTATGTCCACCCAGCCGCTGAAGGAAGTCCGGGTTTTCTCCCCCGCCACCGTCGCCAACGTCGCCTGCGGTTTCGATGTGCTCGGTTTCTGCATCGACGCCCCCGGCGATGAGATCGTGGCCCGCCGGTCGGACCAGCCCGGCCTCCGGATCACGAAGATCACCGGCGACGGCGGCCGTCTGCCCCTGGACCCCAAGCTCAACACCGCCGGCGTCTCCGCGCAGGCGCTCCTCCGCAACCTCGGCCAGTCCGACCTGGGGATCGAGATGGAGATCCACAAGAAGATGCCCTTCGGCAGCGGCCTCGGGTCGAGCGCCGCCAGCGCGGTCGGCGGCGCCTTCGTGGTCAACGAACTCCTGGGCGCCCCCCTGAGCCGCCGCCAATTGCTGCCGTTCGTCGTGGCCGGCGAGGCGGCGGCGGACGGCGCCTGGCACGCGGATAACGTCGCGCCGTGCCTCCTGGGCGGCATCACGCTCATCCGCTCCAACGCCGAGCTCGACGTCATGAACGTGCCCATCCCGGAGAACCTCTGGGCCGCCGTCGTCCACCCCGACATCGTCGTCCTGACCAAGGTCGCGCGCGAAATCATGCCGCGCCACATCCAGCTCGAGACTTCGACCCAGCAGAGCGGCAACCTCGGCGGCCTGCTCTGCGGTTTCTTCCAGTCCGACTACCCGCTCATCGGCCGGTCGCTGCACGACCTCATCGCCGAGCCGCACCGCCAGCGCCTGATCCCCGAGTTCTACCGCGCCAAGCGCGCCGCGCTCGCCGCCGGCGCCCTCGGCTTCTCCATCTCCGGCGCCGGTCCCAGCGTCTTCGCCCTGTGCGAGGGCGAGGCGGTCGCGCGCCGCGCCGCCGCCGCCGTGGCCGAGGTCTTCGCCTCCGTGCCGATCCTGGCGACGCCGTACGTGTCCCGCATCAACCCGAAGGGCGTCCATGTCATCGCGCGCTCCTAAGCTCGAATTCGTCGCCACCGCCGACGCCTCCTGCCGGGGCGGCCTCCGGGAGGTCCTGCTGGCGCCCATGCCGGCCAAGGGCGGGCTCTGGGTGCCCACCGCGATCCCGCGCCTGCCGGACGACTTCCTGGCGGGGCACCGGACCACGGACTACGCGACGCTGGCCGAGGCGGTCATGGCGCCCTATTTCGCCGACGAGCTCGGCGCCGACGTCCTCCGCATGGTTTGCCGCGAGGCCTTCGACTTCCCCGTCCCCCTGACCTTCGCGGGCGATCCCGCCGGCCGGATCGGCGTCCTCGAGCTCTTCCATGGCCCGTCCGCGGCCTTCAAGGACTTCGCGGTGCGGACCTTGGTGCGCGTCACGGCCCGCGTCCTGGCGGATGATTTCCCGCAGCTCACCGTGCTCGCGGCGACCTCGGGCGACACCGGCGCCGCCGTCACCGAGGCCTGCGCCGGCGTCCCCGGCGTCCGCGCGGTGGTGCTCTACCCGCGGGTGGGCGTCAGCGCCGTGCAGGAGTCCCAGATCGCCCGGGCCCGTCCCGGCGTCGTGGCCCTCTCGGTGGACGGAACGTTCGACGATTGCCAGGCCCTCGTGAAGCGGGCCTTGGCCGACGCCGCCCTGCAGGGCCGCCGGCCGCTGTTGACCGCCAATTCGATCAACCCGGTGCGCCTGATCGCCCAGGTGCCCTTCGCCTACCACGTACGTCGGCTGGTCGCCGCCGGCGCGAAGGTCGGCATCGTGGTCCCCTCCGGCAACCTCGGCAACGTGGGAGCCGTCCAGCTCGCCCGCCGCATGGGCCTGCCGGTCGAGGCCTTGGTCGCCGCGACCAACGTCAATTCGCCGTTGCCTGAGCTCTTCGCGACCGGCGTCTACCGGCCGCGCCGCGCCCAGCCCACCGCCTCCAATGCGATGGACATCGGCGCGCCCAACAATCTCGACCGCCTGCTGGCCTGGCGCGAGGGCGGTCCGGCCGTCGAAGCCGTCACGGTCGACGACGCCACGACCCTCGACGTCATGCGCCGCGTGCGCGCGGCCACCGGCTACGTGCTCTGTC
>JBEBDN010000039.1:0-14813 GCA_041156945.1 Verrucomicrobiota bacterium
CGCCACACGAGGCCGAAGGCGACGAGGTTGGCGACGAGGAGGAGGACGGTGGTGCGGGAGATCCGCATGGGACCGTCAACTTCTGCGTCGCCAGAAGGAAACCGCAAGCCCGACCGCTAGGACCAGCAGCGGAATGAGGGAGAAACGCCAGGCCAGCGTCCAGAGGTCGTCGGCCGTCGCGTTCAGGCGGTAGAGGCCGCCGGCGCGCACCGGGACGGCCACCGCGCGCTCGCGGTCGCCCAGCCAGGCGGCGCACTGCGTGAGGAAGGCCCCGTTGCCGGCGCGTTCGAGGCGGGCGTTGGCCGCGAGTTCGGAGGAGCCGACGACGACGAGGCGGCCGCCGGCGCCGGCGCCCTTGCGGATGCCCGTCGTCCGCGTGGCGGCGGCGGCGACGTACACGGGGCCCGGGTGGTCGCGTTCCGGGTCGAACCGGGCGGGACGCTGCGCCGGGTCGGTCTCGCCCCAGGCCGTCGCCGAGGAACGCACCAGCTCGCGGACGCTCAGCGTGCTGTCCGGCGAACTGCCGAGGTCGAAGCGGACCGGGCGCAGGCGGGCGGCCTGGAGGGGGAGCGCCGTCAGCGGCTTCGTCAGGGGATGGCCCTCGAAGAAGGAACGCAGCGCGACGTCGCCCTGCACGGTGCGGCACCCCGGGTCCGGTTCCTGCAGCTCGGCGTCGGGCGAGAAGATAGCCCATTCCGCCAGCAGGTTGTCGAGCCCGTGGCGGTGGCCCGGGTCGAGCAGCAGCAGCACGCGCCCGTTGCGTTCGCCGAGGTAGTTGCGCAGGCGTTCGTCCTCCGCCGGCGAGAAGGGCGTCCGGGGGCCGGCGACCAGCACCAGCGCGGCGTCCCGCGGCACCGCGCCGGCGGTGGCGAGGTCGAGCGGGCGGACCTCGAAGTTGCGGTTCCGCAGCTGGCGGGAGAGCAGCGAGAGTCCGCGCAGCGCCGAAGGGTCGTCGATGCCCAGTTCGCCGTGGCCCTGGGTCACGTAGCAGACGGCGGCCTTCTCCTCGGTGATCTCGAGCAGCGCGCCGGTGATCGCCTCCTCGCCGCGGAAGAGCTCGGGTTGGTCGGCCGCGCGGGGGAAGAGTTCGGCGTACGAGAGGTACTTGGCCTTCGTGCCGCGCAGCAGGATCAACGCGGTCCCGGCCTCGGGCGCGCCGTGGCGCGCGGCGATGGCGCTGTAGAGGGTGGCGTTGACCGAATCCCCGATGTCCTGCTTCACGAGCCAGGGTCGGCCGTCGCGGGCCGTCTCCGCCTCGTACGACTCCAGCAGGCCGACCAGGCGTGCGCGCCGCGGATCCGCGGGTTGGCCCGCGTTGGTCAGCACCAGGGCCCGCACCCACGGTTGCCCGTCGTCCTTGGCGGCGCGGGCGAGCGCGCCGGCGGCGCGCAGGGTCGCGGTCGTCTCCGCCGCCAGGGAGTGCCGGCGGTCCGGCGTCAGGTCCTGGCGCCAGCGGAAGTCGGGCAGCGACGCGAGGTAGTTCGCCGCCAGGGCCAGGGCGACGGCGAGCAGGGCCTGGGTCAGCCGGTTGAGCCGGCGGACCGGCCGCACGGCGGCGAAATCGTCGCGGGGCGGGGCCATGCTATTCCTGGCCCTCCACGGTGAGGACGGCGAGGCCGAGGCACAGCAGCATCCCGCTGGCGTACAGCACGAAGGGGCGGGCGTCCAGGATGCCGCGGGTGAAGTCCTCCATGTGCGAGAACGTGCGCAGGTGCGCCGCCGGTTCCCGCAACCAGCCCAGCCAATCCCAGCTCTCGATCGGCAGCTTCTCGAGGGCGCCGCCCGCGGCGGTGAAGGCCAGCAGCCCGACGAAGGTCAGCAGCGCGGCGAGCGCCGAGCTGCGCGTCAGGCAGCTGCAGAGGATGCCGAGGGCGACGTGCAGCAGGCCGCTCACGGCGATGAAGGCCAGCCCGCCGCCGAGCACGATGGGGTCGCCGAGCCGGAAGTCGCCCGCGGTGGCGAGGCGCTGGGCGACGAGCGCGGGGAACGCGGCGAACGCCAGCCAGAACGCGAGCCAGGTGAGCCAGACGGCCGTGAACTTCGCCCAGACGACCGCCGCGGGGCTCGCCGGCGTCGTGAGCAGCGCCGCCAGCGTGCCTTGCCGGCGTTCCTCCGCGAAGCTGCGCATCGTGAGCAGGGGCAGCACGCACAGCAGCGGGATCCAGAACAGCTGGAAGGTCGCCTCCAGCGGGGTCGCCGTCTGCGGCGCCTCGGCGCCGTCGAGCACCGCGAACCAGTGGACCGCGCCCATCAGCGCGAGGAACAGGGCCGCGGAGACCCAGGTGCCGCCGGCGAGGGCGGCGGCGCGGAGCTCGTGCGCGAGGAGGGTGCGGAAGTGGCGCATGGTCACGGGCGGCGGAGGTCCGCGGGGGCGCGGCGCGTGGCCGCGATGAAGATGTCCTCGAGGCCGATGCGTTCCTCCGCGATCTCGCGGAGCGGCAGCCCCGCGGCGATGAGGGCGGCGGCGAGCGTCTCCCGGGCCGGCGATCCCGCGGGCAGGGCCAGGCGGTAGCGGCTCCACCCGTCGGCGTCGCCGAGCGCCTCGACGAGCGCGGCGGGTTCGGCGGCGACGGCCGCGCGGGTCAGGTCCGCGAGCGCGGCGCGCGCGACGACGGTGAAGTTGGCGGTCGGGATCAGCTCGCGGCGCAGGTCCGCCGGGCGGCCCTGCGCGACGAGCCGGCCGCGGTTGATGATCACCACCTTGTCGCAGACCTGCTCGACCTCGTGCAGGATGTGGCTCGAGATCAGCACCGCCATCTTGCCGCGCAGCGAACGGATCAGGTCGCGGATGCCGACGATCTGGTGCGGGTCGAGGCCGATGGTCGGCTCGTCCAGGATGACGACCTTCGGTTCGGCGAGCAGCGCGTCCGCGATGCCGACGCGTTGGCGGAAGCCCTTGGAGAGCTGCCCGATGAGCTGGCGCGCGGCGCGGCGCGCGAGGTCGCAATCCTCCATGACCTTCGCCACGCGGGTGGCCACGCGGTCGGCGGGGACGTCCTTCAGGCGGGCGCGCAGCGTGAGGTACTCCTCGACCTTCAGGTCCTCCGGCAGGGGGTTGTTCTCGGGCATGTACGCCATGTGCCGCTTGGCTTCGGCGGGCGCGAGCGCCACGGAGACGCCCCAGATCGCGGCGCGGCCCGACGTGCCGGCCATGGTGCCCGCGAGGATGCGCATGGTGCTGGACTTGCCCGCGCCGTTGGGGCCCAGGAAGCCCACGATCTCGCCGGGGGCGACGGAGAAGGTGAGGTCCTCGACGGCCGTGAGGGAGCCGTAGCGCTTCGTCAGGCGTTCGGCCGCCACGGCGGCTTCCGGCAGCGGCGAGGCGTCGGCCATCGGAGGTTACTTGCCCGTCGGCAGGGCCGCGGGCGCGGCCACCGGGTTCAGCAGGCCGGGCTCGGAGCGGATCAGGCTGTCCTTGTATTCCCGCCAGACGTGGTCCTTGCGGAGGCGCTTGTCCATCTGGTTGAGCCACTTGGTCGCGGCGGTCAGGTCGCCCTTGGCGACGGCCAGGTTGGCCAAGGTCAGCATCGCGTAGCCGCGCCAGGTCTCGGCGACGGCCTCGTCGTTGGCGAGGGTGGCGAGGGCGGCCTCGCCGGTGGCGTCGCCGCCGTCCACGCGGGCCAGGGCCGCCTCGAGGCGGGCGCGGGCGCCGAGCGCCTTCACCACGGGCGTTTCGCCGGCCAAGCCGGCCAGGCGGGCGGCCTCGTCGAAGGCCTTGGCGGCCTCGGCGAACTTGGCGGAGGCCTTCAGCTCGTCGGCGACCTCGGCCAGGGCGACGGCGGCGAGGGGTTCGCCGGCGTGCTTGGCGGCGAAGGCGCGGCGCGCGGGCTCGTCCAGGCAGGCGTTGTAGTCCTGGTGGAGGGCTTCCCGGCGGCCCGCCTTCCAGACGAATTCGTAGAGGAGGAGACCGAGGACGGCGAGGACCACGGCGGTGGTCCCGCGGACGAGGGCGGTCTTGTTGCGTTCCCAGAAGAGCCAGAGCCGATCCTCGGCGTCGGCGTTCTTGAAGTCATCGTCGACGACCACGAGGTTGCGGTCGTCGCCTCCCGGGGGCTTCTTCTTGAGGCTGTCGTCAGGCATGGGGGCTGTACCCTTGCCATGGGAGGCGAGGTGTCAACCCCCGCCTCCCCCGCCTCCGGGCTTGTCCCCGCCTCCGGGCGGGCAAGGATGGCGTTTCCCATGAGCGCTTCCGCCGCCCTCCTCACCGCCTTCCGGACCGCCCAAGCCCAAGGCCGGCTGTCCGCCGCCGCCCTCGAGCAGGCCAGCGGCTGGCTCCAGTCCGGCGCCTTGCCCGCCGCCGCCTTGGAGGCGCTGGCCGACCTCGTCGCCCGGGCCGCCTGGGCCGAACTCGAGGACCGCTTCTACAAGGGCATCGCCTTCGGCACCGGCGGCATGCGCGGCCGGACGGTCGGCCGGGTCTCCGCCGCCAACGAACTCGCCGCCGACGGCACCCCGGTCCGGGCGGCCGTCGGGTCGGCCTGCCTGAACGACGTCAACGTCCTGCGCGCGGCGCTCGGCCTCTGGCGCCACGTCTCCGCCGCGCACCCGTCCCCGCGGATCGTCATCGCCCACGATGTCCGCCACTTCTCCCGGCACTTCGCCGAACTGGTGGCCTCCGCCTGGTCGCAGCTCGGCGGCGAGGCCTACCTCTTCGCCGGCGCGCGCTCCACGCCGCAGCTCAGCTTCACCGTGCGGCACCTCGGCGCCCACGCGGGCGTGGTCATCACCGCCAGCCACAACCCGTCGCACGACAACGGCTTCAAGTGCTGCCTCGGCCACGGGGGCCAGGTCACGCCGCCCGACGACGCCGCCATCGTGGCGGAGGTCGGCCGGCTGGGTCCGGCGGACGTCGCGCCCTACCTCGAGAAGGACCTGGGCCGCGTGCGCACCGTCGACGCGTCCGCCGAGGACGCCTACCTCGCGCGGGTGGCCGGCATCGTCCTCGAACCGGAGCTGATGGCGCGCCACGCGCCCAAGGTCGTCTACACCAACCTGCACGGCACCGGCGACGTCACCGTGGTGCCGGCGCTCCGGCGGCTCGGCCTGGATCCGCACCTCGTCCACGAGCAGCTGGAGCACGACGGGCGCTTCCCGACCGTGCCTTCCCCGAACCCCGAAAGCCCGGCGGCCTTCGCGCTCGCGCTCAAGCTCGCCGCGGAGGTCGGGGCCGACCTCGTCCTGGCGACCGACCCGGATTCCGACCGCGTGGGCGTCGCCTGCCCGCAGGCCGACGGCTCATACCGGCTGCTCACCGGCAACGAGGTCGCGGCGCTGCTCGCGGAATTCCGCCTCTCCGCCCTCAAGGACGCCGCCCTGATCCCCGCCGCCGGCTCCCCCCAGGCGGTCGTGCTCAAGTCGCTCGTCACCACGCCGCTCGTCGCGGCGATCTGCGCCCGCCACGGCGTGCGTTGCGTCGAGACGCTGGTCGGCTTCAAGTGGATCGCCCGGAAGCTCGAGCGCTGGTCGCGCCAGCTCGCCGAGGGCGCGGGCGCCGACGCGCCGAACCTGCCGCTGCGCCGGCGCGCGCCGCTGGCCCTCCGGCACGCCAGCCTCTTCGTGCTGGGCGCCGAGGAGAGCTACGGCTACCTCGCCGACGACGCGGTGCGCGACAAGGACGCCAACGCGACGGTCGTGCTGCTCTGCGAGTTCGCCGCCCTGCTGCGTTCCCGCGGGCGCACCTTGCTCGACGCCCTCGACGTGCTCCACCTCAGCCACGGCGCCCACCACGAGGACCTGCTCAACCTCACCTTCGAGGGCGCCGAGGGCGCCGCGGCCATCCGCCGCATCGTCGCCTCGTGGCGCCGGACCCCCCCGCGCGAGATCGACGGCGCCAAGGTGCTCAAGGTCGTCGACTACGAGCGCGACGAGGTGCGCGACGCCGAGGGCGAGCGCATGCCGCCGGAGGAGTTCATCCTCGCCGAGCTCGCCGACGGCCGCCGCGTCGCCGTCCGCGCCTCGGGGACCGAGCCGAAGGCGAAGTTCTACGCCTTCGCCCGCGCGGCCGTGGCCGACGCCGACGACCTGCCCGCCGCCCGCGCCCGCGCCCGCGCCGCCGCCCTCTCGTTGCGCGCCTGGCTCGAGGCCGACGCCCAGCGGCGCGCGCTCTGACCGCCATGCGTCTCCTCCTGCTCCCCGCCCTCGCGCTGGCCGGTTGCGCGGTCCCCGCGAACGACCCGTCCTTCCGGACGGAGAAATCGCCGGCCGCCGCGGCCCTCGCCGGCGAGGCGCCGGCCCCGGGGTCGCTCGAGGAGCGGATCCGCGCGGCCAACGAGACGAACGATCGGCGGCGCCGCGAGGGCGATTGGCGGGCGGCGAAGCCCGCGGTCGGGCCCGCGCCCTGAGGCTAGCGCAGCCTGGTCCCGAAGTGCCGCTCGAAGTAGACCTCGAGCGCCTCGGCGACGGCCTGGGCCGTCGCGGCCCGGCGTTCCGGCGTGTCGCGCTGCGGCCCGGGGACCTCGAATTGCGCGGCGTCGAGCCGGCCGCCGTCCCGCGAACCATGCGCCGCGATGTCGTAGGCGCCGTTGAAGTAGGGGTCCTCCTTCCGCAGGACCTCGGTGGGCGAGGGGACCGCCGGGACGCCCCGCGCGGCGAGCAGGCCGCCGAGGCTGGTTTCGCCGCGCAGCAGTTCGGAGAATTTCGCCGGCGTCCGGCGGCCCAGCGCGCGGATCGAGGAGCGGGCCGCCACGGTCCCGTCGGCGTCGAGGCGCTCGTCCGGCAGACGGAGGTCGTCGGCCTTGAGGAGGTAGCCGATCTCGAGCCGCTTCTTCGGGTGCCCGTGGGAATGGATGTCCAGGTAGAGCCCGTGCGGCGACCGCGCCAGCACCGCCCGTTCCGCGTCGTCGATGGCGGCGTGGTACTCGCGCCAGGTCCGGATGGCGACCGGGTCCGTCGCGCCCTCGGCGAGCGGCCGGTTGCAGTCGACCTTCCGGCGGGACAGCTCGCACACGACGAGGTGCGGCGCGCGGCCGAACCGTGCCCGCAGCGCGTCGCGGATCGCCTCCGCCAGGGCGCGCGCATGGCTGTCGCGCACGGTCACGCCCGCGGTCCGGTCCGGGATGCCCGCGGGCGCGATGGCGCCGTCGTGCGGCACGGAGAGCACGATCGGCAGTTCGCCCGGCCAATGCCGGATGTAGCCCGTGGCGCCGGCGGGGACCGGGGCGGTCGAGGTCGGGGGGGCGGGCGCGGACGGCTCCGGCGCGCAGGCGACCAGCAGGAGGCCGGCGAGCAGCGCGGTCACGCGGCGCGACATGGCGTCAGGCGACCGCCCCGCCGGCGACGAAGGCCGCCGCGGCGCGCTCCTCGGGGACGTCGTCCGCGGTGACCGCGGTCCCGACGCCCTGCAGCAGCACGAAGCGCAGCTTGCCGGCGCGGACCTTCTTGTCGCGCTTCATCGCCGCGAGCATCGGCGCCAGCGGCAGCGGCGCGCGGAGCCGTTCGGGCAGCCCGTGCGCGCGGACGGTCGCGGCGACGGCCGCGGCTTCCGCCGCGGTGCAGCGCCCGAGGGCGGCCGACAGGTGGGCGGCCATGACGAGGCCGATCGCGACGGCCTCGCCGTGCAGGTAGGTGCCATACCCGGCGGTGGCCTCGATGGCGTGGCCGAAGGTGTGGCCGAGGTTGAGCAGGGCGCGGCCGCCGGTGGCGCTCGTCTCGCGTTCATCGCCGGCGACGACCGCGGCCTTGATCTCCACGCAGCGGCGGATGACCGCGGGCAGCAGCGCATGATCCCAGGCGAGCGGGGCGTTCGCCTGCAGCGAGCGGAAGAGCCCGGCGTCGGCCAGCAGGCCGTGCTTGATCACCTCGGCCATGCCGGCGGCGAACTCGCGCGGCGGCAGCGTGGCGAGCAGGTCGGTGTCGGCGAAGACGGCCGTCGGCTGGTGGAAGGCGCCGACGAGGTTCTTGCCGGCGGCGAGGTTGATGCCGGTCTTGCCGCCCACGGAACTGTCGACCATCGCGAGCAGGGTGGTGGGCAGCTGGTAGAAATCGACGCCGCGCTGGTAGGAGGCCGCGGCGAAGCCCGCGAGGTCGCCGATGACGCCGCCACCGAGCGCGAAGACCGCGCCGTCGCGGGCGATGCCCTGGGCCGCCAGGAAATCCCAGGTCCGGGCGAGTTCGCCCGCGGACTTGGCGGTCTCGCCGTCGGCCGCCGTGACGAGCACGGGCATGCGCTGGGCCAGCTCCGCGACGAACGCCGGCTGGGCGGCGGCGACGCCGGGCGAGGTGACGGCGGCGCACCGCTGGCCGGCCGCGAGCCGACGGTCGGCGACGGCCAAGGCCTCGCGGCGCAGGCCGGCGCCGATCCTCACGGGGTAGGAGCGGTCGCCTAGTTCAACCTGCACGGTCTCGGCCGACATGGTCCCAACGTGGCGGGCGAACGCGGCGGTGGCAAGCCAACCTAGCCGCCGAGGCCGGTGACCGAGCGGGCGTAGCCCCGCGGGTCGAACGCCTGGAGGTCCTCCGGCTTCTCCCCGAGGCCGATGAAGCGGACCGGGACGCCCAGTTCGCGGACCACGGCGACGAGCGCGCCGCCGCGGGCGGTGCCGTCGAGCTTGGTCACCACGAGCCCCGTGAGGCCGACGGCCTCGTGGAAGATGCGGGCCTGCTCGATGGAGTTGGCCCCGAGCGAGCCGTCGAGCACCAGCCACTTCTCGTGCGGGGCGTCGGCCTGGGCCTTGGCGGTCACGCGCACGACCTTGCGGAGTTCCTCCAGCAGGTGGGCCTTGGTGTGCAGGCGGCCCGCCGTGTCGAGGAGCACCACGTCGCGGCCGCGCGCGGTCCCCGCCTTGACGGCGTCGAACGCCACCGCGGCCGGGTCGGCGCCGGCGGCGCCGCCCACGACCTCGACGCCGAGCCGGTCGGCCCAGGCGGACAATTGTTCGCCGGCCGCGGCGCGGAAGGTGTCGCACGCGCCGAGCAGGCAGGACCTTCCTTCCTGCTTCCAGCGCCACGCGAGCTTCGCCGCGGTGGTGGTCTTGCCCGCGCCGTTGACGCCGAGCAGCATCACGACGAGGGGCGCGCCGGTCGCGAGGGGCTTCGCACCCGCCGGCGTCAGCGCGCGTTCGATGACGGCGGCGGCGGCCTCGGCGGCGCCGGCCTGCCGCAACCCGCCGTCGGCCTTCCACGCGGCCTGCGCCGCGGCCACCACCTCGTCGGCGGTCGCCGGGCCGAAGTCCGCCGCCAGCAGGCGCTCGCGCAGGCCCTCGGCGGCACCGGCGTCCATCGGGCGGGCGAGCAGGTTGGCCACCGCGTCCGCGGTGCGGCTCAGTCCGGCCTTCAGCCTATCGAAGAAGCCGCCCGCCATCCGGGTTCAGCCGCCCTCGGCCTTGCGCGGGTCGCGGCCGAGCTCGGACATGTAGCTGTCGAGGATGCCGTTCACGAAGCGGCGGGACTCCTCGGTGGAGAACTCCTTGGCGATGTCGACGGCCTCGTTGATGCTGACGATCGGCGGGATGTCCGTGCGGCGCATCAGCTCGAACACGGCCAGGCGCAGGATGGCCAAGTCGACGCGGGCGATGCGGCCGAACGCCCAGTTCGTGGCGTACTTGGTGACGACCTCGTCGATCAGGGTGACGTCGCGGATGACCCCGTGGATGAGCTCCTCGGCGAAGGCGAAGTACTCGCGGCCCGGCTCGCGGCCGTGGAGGAAGTCGAAGAGGGCCGTGACCAGGTCGCCGTGCCGCTGGCTCTCCCAGGCGCAGAGGAACTGCACGGCGGCCACGCGGTTGTCGTGGCGGCGGTTGCGCTTGGCGGGGACGGCGGCGGGGTCCGGGACGACGGGTTCGTCCGGCTGCACGATGGTGATGTCGATGCCGGTCGGCAGGTTGAGGCGGCGCATGACCTCGATCGTCTGGGCGTTGGCCCCGATGACCTCGACCAGGCGGTGGTGGCCGCGGATCTCGTCCTGGCCGGCGGCGCGGGCGACCTCGACGCGCGAGGGCAGCGGCAGCGGGCCGTTGACGCGGGCGCCGGTGCGCGCGGCCTGCGCGGCGATCTCGCCGGCCGATTGGTCGACCTGGCGATGGTCGAGGCCGCGGATCCGGATGCGGATCCGGGCGGAGGCGGGGGTCGGGGCGTCCATCAGTTCTGGGCGAAGGGGTCCTTGCCGTCGCGCTTCGAGCGCTCCTCGGCGTCGACCTCGTCGAGGCGGGCGCCGAGCGTGACCCGGTGGTAGGCCATCGTCAGCGCGGCTTGGGCGAACTCGCAACCGCGGTCGAGGGCGCCCTTGCAGCGGAGCTCGGCCTGGGCGCGGTCGTTCGTCACGACGATGCCGTTGATGATGGGCACCTCGGCGCGCAGGGCCGCGTCCTGGAGGGCGTGGGCGGTGGAATGGGCGATGACCTCGTGGTGCGGCGTGTCGCCGGCGATGACCACCCCGAGGCCGATCACGCAGTCGTAGTCCCCGCTCATGGCGCTCATGTAGGCGGCGTAGGGGATCTCGCCGGAGCCGGGCACGCGGACCACGACGATGTTGGCCTCCGGCACGTTGCCGTTCCGGAGGGTCCGGTTCACCCGGCGCAGCAGCGCGTCCACGAGTTCCCCATTGTAGCCGGCGGCGATGACCGCGAAGTGCAGCTCGGTGCCGTCGATGGCGTCGGGGATGGGCTTGTCCTGGCTCATGGTGGGAAGAACGGAAGTCCGAGAGAAGGGGTTCGCCCCGCGGCTTCAAGCGGAAACGCCGTCCCTAGAAGGGCACCTGCTCGACGATCTCCAGCCCGTAGCCGCCGAGGCCCACGACCTTGCGCGGGTTGTTCGTGATCAGGCGGATGCGGCGCAGGCCGATGTGCGAGAGGATCTGGGCGCCGATGCCGTAATCGCGCGCGTCCATGCGGCCGAGCCGGATGCCGTCCGCGTCGGCCTGCAGGCCGCCGTGGGGCTGGTCGACGTGGACGACCACGCCGCGCCCGGCGCGGGCCACGGCCTCGAAGCTGGCGGCGAGCGAGGAGCCGGCGCCGAACTCGGTGCCGCGGAAGAGGTCGCCCAGGACGTTGGCGCGCTGCACGCGCACGAGGGTCGGGGTCTCGTCCGGCCGGCCGCGGACGAAGGCGAGGTGCTGGCGACCGTCGGGCAGGGAGCGGTAGACGCGGAGGGTGAAGTCGCCCCAGGCCGAGGGGAAGGGCCGTTCGGCGATGAGCTCGACGAGCTTCTCGCGGCGGTGGCGGAACTCGATGAGCTGGGCGATGGAGACCATGCGCAGGCCGAACTTCCGCTTGAGCTCCACGAGCTCGGGGAGGCGCGCCATCGAACCGTCCTCGTTGAGGATCTCGCAGATCACGCCGCTCGGGTGCAGGCCCGCGAGCGTCGCGAGGTCCACCGCGGCCTCGGTGTGGCCGGCGCGCTGGAGCACGCCGCCCGGGCGGGCCAGCAGCGGGAAGATGTGGCCGGGTTGGACGAGCGCCTCCGGCTTGGCGGCCGGGTCCGCGAGGATCGCGATCGTCTTGGCGCGGTCGTAGGCGGAGATCCCGGTGGTGATGCCTTCGGCCGCGTCGACGGAGACGGCGAAGGCGGTGCGCTGCGATTCGCGGTTCTCGGGGACCATCTGGGAGATCCCGAGGCGGCGCAGCTGGTGCTCGACGGTCGGGACGCAGATCAGGCCGCGCGCATGGCGGATCATCATGTTGACCGTCTCCGGGGTCGCCTTGGCGGCGGCCATCACGAGGTCGCCCTCGTTCTCCCGGTTCTCGTCGTCCGTGACGATCACGAGCTTGCCCGCGGCGATGTCCGCGAGGGCGGCCTCGATGCTGTCGAAGGGATCGGACATGGGACGGGAGGGAGGTCCAACTTGTTGCCCGGCCCCGCCGGTGCAAGCGGGGAGATGCGTTCGCGGGGCCGAAAAGCCCGTCGGAACCCTTATTTGGCGGGTTCCGCCGCGGGCTTCGCCTTGGCCTTCGCCGCCTTGGCCTTGGCGGCCGCCGCGGGCGCCGGCGGCTTCGGGGCCGCCTTCATCGCCTCGGCGATCTTCACGCTGGCTTCCTTCCACGAATCCTTGGGCTCGGCCTTGGCGCTCCAGATCGCGAGGTGGCGGAAGGTGGCGGACTGGCCGGCGCAGGTGAAGCCGGGGTTGGCCTTCTCGGCCTTGAAGAGGTCGTCGCGGCCGAACGCGCTGATCTTGCCGTCGATCGTCGCGACCAGGGTGTCGCCGACCATCTCGAGGACGACGCGATGCCAGGTGCCCGCCTCGAACTTCTCGGCCTGATGCAGGAAGAGCACCGACTTGTCGGGGCCGTCATGGTCGTGGTCGTCCTTCTGCACGCGCAGGGCCGTCGGCGTGATGAGCACGCGGGCGACGTGCTCCTTCGCGTCGTTGATGCTCAGGGAGACCGACTTGGCCCCATCCAGGCGGAACTCGAAGGCGGCGACGAAGTTCTGCAGCTTCACCGGCACGCGGCCGGCGGCGCCGTGGTTGTCGGCGGGCAGCTCCTCGACGCGCATGCCTTCGGCGGTCCGCTCCCACTTGCCCTTGGCGATCTTCCACTCGGCGCCCTTGGCGTCCTTGGTCAGGGCATCGGCGACGATCTCCTTGTCGGGCTGCGCGAGCAGCGTGGCGGGGGCTTCGGCCGCGGCCAGCGGGGCCGAGAGCAGGGCTAGGAACGGGAGGAGGCGCGTCATGGGGGGCTCTTCCTTAAACCACGCCGGACCGCGGAGGTTGCGGAGAAACGCGCCCCCCGCTCATTTCGCGGACGTCGCGCCGGCCAAGGCGTCGCGTCGGGCCTTCCAGTCGGGCTTGGGCTCCGGGCGGGCCGACCAGACCGCGACGTTGCGGAAGGTGGCGGCGGCGCCGTCCACCGTGAAGCCCGGGCTGACCTTGGGGCCGCGGAAGAGCTCATGCGTCCCGACCGCCGTCACCTTGCCGTCAAGCGTCGCGACGAAGGTGTCGCCGACCATCTCCACGACGAGCGAGTGCCAGGTGCCCGGGTCCAGCTTCACGGTCTCCGTGCGGTAGATGACCGCCACGTCGGGTCCCTTCTTGTCGCGGTCGTCCTTGCGGGCGGTGAAGCTCGTCGGCGTGAGAAGCACGCGCGTCAGGTGCTCCTTGGGGTCGTTCACGGAGAAGCTGAAGCCCTTGGCGCCGTCGAAGCGGAACTCGCACGCGAAGACGAAGTCCCCGAGCGGCTGCCCGAGCCGGTTCACCGCATTGTGCTTGTCGGCCTCGACTTCCTCTCCCCGCAGGCCGTCCGGTCGGCGCTCCCACTTGCCCTTGGTGGAAAGCCAGCGTCCCATCTCGGAGCCCGCGGTCAGGGCATCCACCACGAGCGGGGCGACCGGTTGCGCGAGCAGGGTGGCCGGCGGCGAAGCGGGCTTGGCGTCGGCCGCGCCGAGCGTCGGCGCGAGGGCGAGGAGGGCGAGGAGGCGGAGCGACATGGGCGGCGGGCGGGAGGGCCGGGATTATTCGTAGGTGAGCTGCGCGGAAAGCGTGGCATCTTGGGCGCTGACCATGCGGACCCAGTAGGCGTTCAGCCATGCGGGGAAAGGGTGCTCGACCGATTCGCCCGGCGCGACGGTGAATTCGCGGTAGGCCGAGAAGCGTCCGTCGCCCGCGACGTCGAGCTGGACGGTGACGCGCGCCGGTTCGCGGCCGTGGTTGGTCAGCTTGAGGCTCTTCTTGTCGTAACCGGTCATGAGGTAAGGGTCGGAGGGAGCGCCCTTCTGGACGGCGGTATTGAGCCAAGGACCGCCCTGGCCGCGGGGCTTGCCCAGCTTCCAGAGGTCGTCCGCGGCGCCCACCCAGACGGCGGCCCGGCCGTCCTCGGAGCGGATGATGTGGCGATCGTCCTTGCCCGCCTGGGGGGAGACGCCGCTGAGCACGAGCAGGCCGCGGTACGAGCAGTAGTCATGGACGGCGGCATCGCTGGTCGCGATCGGGCGCAGGCGGATCGCGCCCTTGGCGTTGAGCGCGGGCAGTTCGTAGAAGGTGCCGTGGGCCTGGAGCAGGTCGCGTTCGGTGCAGACCTCGCGCACCTTGCGGAGCGCGCCGCGGGCGAGCAGGCCGTCGTGGGCCGGCGAAGCCGAACGCGGCAGGCGCCAGCGGACGCCGCTTTCCTCGAAGATGACCGAGGCCGCGTCCGCGGTGACGATGCCCTGGGGGATCTCGGTGTTCTTCCGGTAGAAATCGGCGCCCTTCTGGTCGGCCATCTTCGTCAGCTTGAGGTCGGCGGAGAGTTCGTAGACCTCGCCGACCGTGGTCCGGTCGGGCGTGACGTCCGCCGCCAGGACCGCGAGCGTGCGGAGGTTCGCGCCTCGCGTCAGCAGGAAGGCGCCTTGCGAGGCGGCGTCGCCCGCCTGGCCGAGTCCCTTGAAGAGTCCGTCGCGCTCGGCGCCGCGGCCGTCGTTCGCCGCGTACTGGAAGGTGACGCTCGCCTTGGCGACGTCGCGGTCGGACTTCGCCCGGATCCAGGCGCCGGTGACGGCGGCGGGAATCTCGACCCACCGCGTCGCCTCGTCGGCCTTGAGCGCGACTTCGCGCCAGGTCTTCCACCGGCCGTCGCCGCGCTCGTCGACCTCCAGCGTGAAGGTCGTGGCCGCCGCGCCGTCGTGCGCGAGGAAGACCGCGCGCTTGGCGAAGCCGGCGAGCAGGAAGGGGTCGGAGGCGACGCCGGCTTTCGCGGGTTCGTCCACCCACACGCTGCCCCGGCCGAGGGCCGGGCCGAGCTTGTCCGGCGTGTCGAACGAAGTGAACCAGAGGTTGGACTGCGATTGGCCGGGGCCGGCGAGCGCGCCCTTGGCGGGACGCTTGTTGAGGAACTCGGACTTGGCGGTGTCGTCGCAGCCGAAGACGAGGCGACCCTGCCAGGGCGTGAAGTCGCCGATGACCTTGAGGT
>JBEBDN010000040.1:0-2748 GCA_041156945.1 Verrucomicrobiota bacterium
CGTCCTTGGTCGTCCGCCAGCCACCCTCGGCGTCGGGCGGCGGAAAGTAGGTGGCCGCGGGCAGGGTAGTGCCGAGGAGAAGGAGGGAGAGGAGGCGCATGGGGGCGGAAGAGGTAGGGTCAGGGCTAGGGCCAGGGACAGGGCAGGATGAATGACTCGAAACTCTTGGCGTAAAGAGACAGCGCAACGATTAAGCGGTCGTCTACCTGTTCCTGTCCCTTACGCCTGGTACTGTCCCTGGGGGCCTAGCCCCGGCCCAGCCGTCTTCTCCCACCAATACTCTGGCAACTTGCCCTCCGCTGGCTTGTCTACGTCGTGTCCCCATGCGTGCGATCTGCGCCCTTCTCCTGACCCTGCTGGCCCTCCCCGGGGCCGAGCCGGTCTTCGAGCGCGGCAATCTCGTCGCTTGGTGCATCGTGCCGTTCGACGCCAAGAAGCGCGGACCGGAGGAGCGGGCGGCGATGCTCGCTCGTCTCGGGCTCCGCCGCTTCGTCTACGACTATCGCGCCGAGCATGTGCCGCAGTGGGACGCCGAGTTGGCGGCCTTGAAGAAGCAGGGAATCAAACTCGAGGGTTGGTGGTTTCCGACGACCCTGAACGACGAGGCGAAGGCCGCGCTCGCCCTCTTTCGCCGGCATGATGTCCACCCCCAGCTATGGGTCATGGGGCAGGGTGGTCCGGTTGCCGTGAAGGACGCCGCCGACCAGCGGGCGCGCGTGGCCGCCGAAGTCGCCCGGCTCAAGCCGATCTGCGAGGCCGGCGCGGCGCAGGGCTGCCAGGTCGCCCTCTACAACCATGGCGGTTGGTTCGGCCGACCCGAGAACCTCCTCGCCGTGGTCGAGGCCCTTCGCGCCGAAGGCGTGCGCAACGTCGGCATCGTCTACAACCTCCACCACGCCCATGACGTGGTCGAGCGGTTCGACAAGTTCCTGCCGAAGCTGCTGCCTTACTTGCTTTGCCTCAACCTCAACGGCATGGACGCCGACGGCGAGGCCGCCGGACGGAAGATCAAGCCCTTGGGCACGGGGCATCTCGACCTCGCGCTGCTCCGGCAGATCCGCGCCAGCGGCTACCGGGGGCCGATCGGCCTGCTCAACCACACCGACGCCGACGCGGAAGGCCGCCTGCAGGATAATCTCGATGGCCTCGCTTGGCTGGTCGCCCAACTGGATGACCCGGTGGCGCCGCCCGCCCCGTCTTACCGTACCTGGAAGGAGCCCGCCGCGCGGCGCAGACTCGCCGGCGCCCATGCCGTGCCGTCGCTCTCGCCGGACTTCGGTTCGGCGCTGGCGGGCGGACTGTTGCTGGCGGGGAAGCCCGAGTACCATGCCTGGCCGATTACCGTGGAATGCCGGGCGCGCCTCGATGGTAAGGCGGATTACAACGTACTCATCGCCTGCAACCATAAGGCCGAGTTCGGCCACTGGGAGCTCAAGACCGACCGCGGCACCGGCGCCTTCGGCTTGTACATCCCCGGACGGGGCGGCGAATTCCCGACCGGACGGGTGATGACCGATGGGCGGTGGCACGATTACGCCGCCACGATCGGCGTAGGCCGGGTGCGCGTCTGGATCGACGGCGAACTGGTGCTGGACCGACCCTTGCCGCCCGAGACGAAGCGTCCCGCCGCGAAGACGGAGCAGCTCGCGTTCGGTCGGCTCGTCGATGGTTCGATCGGTTGCGATGGCGTCATCGATGAGGTGCGTCTCTCCCGCGGCGAAACCGCCCCGGTTCGTTCCGCGGGGCCTCGTTCGCGTGGGGAGACTACGTTGGGCCTCTGGTCTTTCGAGGAACCGTTCTCGGCCGCCCCGGTCGCGGCGGATTTCCGCCCGGCCAAGCCGCCGCTGTACCCGGAGGAGACGCGGCTGTGGAAGGCGTTCGTCAACCGCGACCGCATCTACGATTTCTACGCGAAGCAGGCGCGGGCTTTCGGCGGGTGCGAGCCCCGCCCCGCCTTGTTGCCGGAGTATCCGGGCCTCGACGGCGGACTCTATGGCCACCAAGGCAATCAGAACGACCAGGTGACTTGGCGCGACCGACGCTGGGAGCAGGCCGACAAGGGTTCGTTGTTCTCCGGGGTCTTCCGCGGCGAGGGTCTGACGGTGCCGAAGGCGGTGTGCGTCCGCGAGGGCGATCGGAGCGCGTGCTTCGACCCGGTCTCCTTGAGTTTCCCCCTCGAATGGCGGGGCGGCTTCGTCCAGCTCGGCGAGATGCGCCACGGCTTCAACGACGGCGGGCGCCTGCTCGGGCAGGTCGTCCAGCGCCGGCCTCCGGCTGGGCCGGCGAAGGACGCCGTTTACCGTGGGTTCTATCGGCATGGGTCGCAGACGGTCTTCAGTTACACCCAAGATGGCCGGGATTTCCTGGCCACGGCTTGGAGCGGGCCGCAGCCCGCGTCCCAGTTGGCGCACCTCACGAAGGGTGGACCGGCGCAGTGGCCGACCTGGATCGAGACCGTCGGGACGGTGGGGGCCGGGCGGCCTTTCGCCACCGATACCATCGCGGTGCCCTTCGCCAATCCCTACGGTGCGCTCATGTTCCTGAGCGGGCTGGATTTCCTACCCGACGGCACCGCCGCGGTCGCCACCATGACCGGTGAAGTCTGGCTCGTCCGGGGTCTCGACGCCGAACTGCGGCAGGTGCGTTGGAAGCGGTTCGCCACCGGACTGCACCAGCCGCTGGGCGTCAAGGTCATCGGCGGTCGCATCCATGTGCTCGGACGTGACCAGGTCACGCGCCTCCACGACC
>JBEBDN010000041.1:0-7497 GCA_041156945.1 Verrucomicrobiota bacterium
TCGTGGGCCAGGCCAACGGCGACCTGCTCAGCTCGGCGGACGGGAATTTCCGCCCGGTGGACCTGGAGTTCGCGCCCGATGGTTCGCTCTACTTCCTCGATTGGCATAACCCGCTGATCGGCCATATGCAGCACAACGCGCGCGACCCGAACCGCGACCATGAGCACGGCCGCATCTACCGCGTGACCTACCCCGGGCGGCCGCTGGTCAAGCCGGCCAAGGTCGCCGGCGCCTCCGTCGCCGAACTGCTCGAGAACCTGAAGGAGCCCGAGTACCGCACGCGCTACCGCACCCGCCGCGAACTGCGCGCCCATGCCCCGGCGGAAGTGCTGCCGGCCGTCCGGGCCTGGGTCGCGAAGCTCGACCCGCGGGACCCGGCCTACGAACACCACCTCTGCGAGGCGCTCTGGGCCACCTGGGCGCAGAACCGTCCGGACGCCGACCTCCTGCGCCGCCTCCTGCAGGCCAAGCGTTTCGAGGCCCGCGCCGCGGCCGCCGACGTGCTCCGCCATGCCTTCCGCCAGATCCCCGACCACGTCGCGCTGCTGACCCAGGCCGCCCAGGACGAACACCCGCGCGTACGCCTCACCGCGGTCGTCGCGGCGACCTGGTTGGACGACGCCGCGGGCGCCCGGATCGCCCTCGCGGCCTTCCGCCGGCCGGTCGACCGCTGGGTCGGCCCGGTGCTCCATTACGCGCTGAGCCACACGCTCAAGGACGACGTCGCCGCGCTCCAGGCCGCGGGCCAGCTGGACCTGGCGGACAATCCCGCCGCCGCCGACTACCTCGCGGGCAAATCCAAGGTCGGCCAGCCGCTCGCGGACACCACCCCGAAGCCCGGGCGCAAGCTCACCGCCGCGGAGGAGAAGGTCTACCGGCTCGGCCGGGAGGTCTACTTCCGCGACGCCCATTGCGCGACTTGCCACCAGGCCGACGGCAAGGGTATCGCCAACGTCTACCCTCCCCTCGCGAAGAGCAACTGGCTGGACGACGACGAACGCGCCATCAAGATCGTGCTCAAGGGCCTCTGGGGCCCGCTCACGGTGAACCAGCAGGCCTTCGACCCGAGCAAGGGCGTGCCGCCGATGATGGGCTTCGGGGGCATGCTCACCGATGCCGAGGCCGCCGCGGTCCTCAGCTACGTCCGCCTCTCGTTCGGGAACAACGGCAAGTTGATTTCGCCGGCGCAGGTCGCCAAGGTCCGCGCCGCCACCCAGGACCGCGCCAACTTCTACACCACCGAGGAAATCCTCAAGGAACACCCGCTCAAGGCGGCCGAACCGGCCAAGGCCAAGAAGTAGGCGACACCGATGGAGTCGGCGGGCTTCGGCCTTGCCGCGGAAGCGCGGCCCGGCAGACTTTACGCATGAAGCCAGCCCTGCGTTTCCTCGGCTCATTCCTTGTCCTCAGTTTCCTTTTCGGGGGCCTGGCCGAACTCATTCTGATGGGTTTCGGCCTGAAGTGGAACGCGCCCTCGATCGGCCTGCTCTTCGGCGTCTCTCTCTTCGGCGCCTTCTGGGAGCGGAAGAGCCGTCGGGGGCCGTCGGTACCGTCGGCCTCCTGACCTGAAGGGCCCCGGCGGCCGTCCCGGCCAAGAAGCAAGCAACCACCTCATCAAAGGGGCAGGCGGTCAGTCGGCCTACCTGTTAGCTGAGAGGCCACTTATGGGCTTTCAAACCAACAGCCTCCGGCACGAGCAGCCTGCCCCTTTGGAGCGGATTAAAACCCGGACCCAGCGAGGGGAAACCCTTGATGCAAGCCTGAGGCTGGCTAAGCCTCTGGCACCTCAAGACAATGCCCCGCCTGCTGACGCTCGCCCTAGCCCTCTGCGCCCTGCCCTGCCTCGCTGAGGCCGAGGAAGCCAAGCCCCTGCCCACCGTCCCCGGCGTGGTCGTCGCGCTCTGGCCAAAGGGCGCGATGCCCGGCCAAGCCGTCCCCGGGCCCGAGCGCACCCTACCCGCCCGGGGCGATGCCGTCGTGCGCCTGACCGACGTCTCCGAACCGTCCTTCACCGTTTACAAGGCCGCGGCGGCCCAGCCGACCCCCGCCGTGATCGTCTGTCCCGGCGGCGGCTACGGCGGACTGGCCTACAACAAGGAAGGCACCGAGGTCGCGGCCTGGCTCAACAGCCTTGGCATCACCGGCGTCGTGCTGAAGTACCGGGTACCCAAGAACCAGGAAGGCGCCTACCAGGACATCCAACGCGCGATCCGGCTCGTCCGCCAACGCGCCCCCGAATGGAACATCGCCCGCGACCGGGTCGGCGCCATGGGCTTCTCCGCCGGCGGGCATCTCGCCGCCCGCCTGAGCACGCTCGGCGGACCCGCCACCTACGCGCGGATCGACGAGGCCGACGACCAACCGTTGCGGCCCGACTTCGCCGTGCTCGTCTACCCCGCCTACCTCGACCAAGGTCTGCCGAAGCTCGTCGACGCCAAGACCGCGCCGACTTTCCTCGCGCACGCCGAAGACGACAAGGGCTTCATCAAGGGAAGCAAACTGTTCCACGAGGCCCTCGTGACCGCCAAGGTCCCGAACGACTTCTTCAAGGTCGCCACCGGTGGTCACGGCCATGGCCTCCGCTCCACCAAGGAGATCAAGGCCTGGCCGGAGAGGGCCGAGGCCTGGCTACGCGCACGCGGCCTGCTGCCGCCGCGCTGACGCCGACACCGGAGGTTCAGCGCAGCTCCTCGGCGGTCGCGGCGCGGTAATCAGCCAGGGCGACGAAGAAGTCGGCGAGGGTCGTCAACTCGGCGAAGCGGGCCTCCAGGACCGCCTGTTCGCGGAGCTGGAGCGCCAGGAGGTCGCCCGCGCCCTGCCGAAAGCGGGTCTGCTCCGCGGCCACCAAGGCGTCGGCCAGTTCGACGTTGCGTCGGGCCAAACCGAGCTGCTCCCGGGCGGCCTGCAGCGCCGACCACCCGTCCTTGACCTCGACGCGGATGCGGTCGCGGACGAAGTGCAGGTCCTGGTCGAGCCGGCGCAGTTCGGCCTCGGCGGACTGCAGGCGGCCGAGGGCCTCGTTCCGCTGCAGGGGAATCCGCATCTCGAGGCCGGCGCGGGTCTCCTCGCGGCGGATATCCGTATAGGGGCCGTCCCCTTGGTTGCGGGTCACCCCGAAGGTCAGGTCGAGGTTGGGCAAGGTCGCGTTGTCGGCCAGGCGACGATCGACCTCGACCTTCTCGCGCACGAGGCGGATGCGCCGGAGTTCGGGCCGGCGTTCGACGGACTGTTCGAGGACCAACGGGTCGCCCAACCCCGCGGGCGCCTCGGTGGAGGGCAGTTCGGGCGGCAGGCGGTCGTTCGGCGGCACGATGGGCAGGTCATCGGGGCCGCGGAGGAAGAGCGAAAGTTCGAGGGCGGTGGCTTCCCAGCGGCGGCGCGCCTGCGAGACGGTCAGCTGCCGGCTCACGATGAGGCGCTCGTTGTCCGTCACGACGATCGGGGCGACCATCCCCTTGCGGGCCTGCTCCGTGAGGCCCGCGGCGCGCTCCTCGGCGACGCGCAGCTGCTCGCGGGCGACCTGGACGCGGAAACCGGCGACCGCCCAGGCATAGTAGGCGCGGGTGGCGGCGCGGGTGATGTCCAGCCGCTGCCGCTCCACGAAAGGATCGACCAGGCCGAGGTCCAGGCGCGCCTTCAGCACCTCGGCCCGGGGACGGTCGATGAAGCCGTCGCGCAGAAGATTGAAGCGCAGGCCGGCGCGGAACTCCCCGTCGCGCTGCGTCCGGTCCTTGTCGTAATCGGCCAGCTTGCCGCTGCTTCGCCGGTAACCGGCGAAGAGGTTCCCGCCCCAGAAAGGCAGGCGCTGCTCCAGCGAGACGTCGCCCGAGGAACCGTCGTAATAGCCGCGGGGCACCACGCCGGCGCGCAGGGCGAAACCCAGGTCGAAGGCGCCTTCGCTCTGCCGCAGGCGGCCGGCGGCGATATCCTGCTCGATGAGGGCGATCAGCAGCGGCGGGTAGCGGCCCTGCGCGCTGGCGAGGACCTCGGGCAGGCGCAGGGGCTCGGCCGCGCCGAGCACGCACGTCCCCAGGAGCAGCAGGACCCAGCGCTTCATTTGCGGGCCTCCTTGCCCGGCTCGTCCATCGCGACCACCGGCGGGAAGCCATTGAGCTGGCGCCAGATCTCCTTCCAGAGCGGCACCTGCTGCAGCAGCACCCAGCCGTTGGCGCGCACGCCCTGGCGCAGCCAGCGGTTGCCGGGCCACTCGACCTTGGTCGGCTTGCCGTCCTTCATGACGATGTCCGGGGACGGCGCGACGACGACGCGGAACTTGCCCGAAGGGTCGCCGGCGGCGTCGACGAAGACGACCTCCCCGCCGAAGGTTCCGACCGCGACGCTGGGCCAGCCCACGAATTGGATGGCCGGCCAGCCCTCGAACTGGAGCCGGACCGGGCTCCCGGGGACGACGGTGCCGTCCGGCTTGGTCACCCGGGACTGGAGCAGGGGCATGTCGTTGCCCTCGAGCCAGATCTCGACGAACCGGCTGTCGGTCTCGGGGATGACCACGCAGATGGGGCTGCCGGGGCGGAGGTAGGAACCATCGGTCGCCTGGACCGAGAGCACGATGCCGTCGCGGGGCGAACGAACCAGCTGCCGCTCGTTCTGGTTGATCTGGACGTCGATGACCCCGAGGTCGCGCTCGACCGAGGCGAGGTCGGACTGGGCCGAGCCGCGCTGCGCGCGCACGCCGGCGATGGTCGCGCCGAATTCGCTCTCGGTGCGCCCCAGGGTCGCCTCGGCGGCGAGGAGGGCCGACGCCGTGCTGTCGCGCGACTGGATCGCGAGCTCGTAGTCGCGGACGGAGACGAGCCCGGCCTCCTTGAGTTCCTTGGTGCGGGTGAAGTTGAGCGCGGCGGTCTCGGCGGCGATCTTCTCGGCCACGACGCGCTGGCGGGCCGCGTCCACGGACTGCCCGCGCGCCAGCTCGAGTTGGCGCACCTGCAGGTCGAGGTCCTCGATGCGGCGGGCGGTCGCGGTCCGGCGGTCGGCCAGCGACGCGCGCTGGGACTTGAGGTTGGCGAGGAGGTTCGGGTCGTTGTCCTGCAGCTCGGCGAGCGCCTCGCCGGCCTTCACGCGCTGGCCTTCGACGACGTGCATCTTGCGGACGAGTCCGGCGACGGGGGCCTCCACGTTGATGCGGCGGTCGAGCGGGTCGAAGGCGATCACCTTGCCGGTTCCGCGGACGAACTGCTGCCAGGGCAGGAACCAGATGCCGAGCACCAGGGCGACGAACCCGAGGGCGGCGAGGCGGGCCAGCAGCCGGATCCGGTGCGAAGATCCGGCGAGCAGCAGGGCCGTCAGGTTGCCGCGCAGCGGGATGGGCGAGGAGGCGGGGCGGTGGGTCATGCCTGGGAGGGGCGGAGGTGGTGGATGGTGGCGCAACGGCGGGCCAGCTGCGGGTCGCGGGTGGCGAGCAGCAGGGTCCAGGGCCGTCCCGGCGCCGTGATGAGGTCGGCCAGTTGGGAGGTGTTCTCGCTGTCCATGCCGTCCAGGAACTCGTCGATGATCAGCAGCCGCGGACGATGGAGCAGCGCGCGGGCGACGAGGAGCCGGTTGCGCTGGCGGCTGGAGAGCGGCAGGCCGCCGGTGACCAGGCTCGTCTCGAGGCCGCCGGGCATGGCCAGCAGGTCCTGCAGGAGCCCCACCTCCGCGAGCGCCGACTGCACCTGCCCGATCGTGATGTCGTCGCGACCCAAGCGAAGGTTGTCGAGGAGGCTGGCCGTGAGGATGTCCTGCGAACGCAGGACCATGACCTGGCTGCGGAAGGCCTCGAGGTCCCAGGAGCGCAGGTCGAGCCCGTCGACGAAGATGGCGCCGGCGGTCGGCTCGCGCATCGCGGCGATGAGGTCGAGCAAGGTGCTGCAGCCGCTGCCTTGGGGTCCGCCCAGCGCGACGCGATCACCGGGGGCGACCTCGAAGCTGACGTCGTTCAGGAGTTCGCGGCCGCCCGGGTAGGCGAAGCCGACCCCGCGCAGGGAGATCGCCGCACCGGCCGGGGAACCCGGCGGGACTTCCCCACCCTCGCGGTCGGTGTCGAGGTCGACCAGGTGGCCCAATTTATCGACGGCGGCCAAGGCGTCATACCAGGCCTCGAACTGCTTGCCGAGCTTGGCGACGGAGGCGACCACGGTGCCGACGATGAGTTCGCTCGCGACGAGCTGGCCAAGCGTGAGCTGCTGGCTGAGCACCAGGCCCCCGCCGACGATAAGCAGGGCGGCCGTGGCGAGCACCTCAAGGGTCAACAGGCCGACGATCTGCCGCATGAGCACGCGGAAATGCCAACCGCGGTCCGCGAGGTAGCGGCGCGACAGCTCGTCGGCGCGGGTCGAGGCGAGCTTCAGTCCCGAAGGCCCCTTGAAGAGCCGCGGGTAGCGGGCCACTTCCTCCAGCCAACCCACCGCCGCGTACTTGCTGCGGGACTCCGCCAGGCTGGAGGAAATCGCGCCCCGGCCGAGCACGAAGACCACGAAGGCCAGGCCGCCGAGGATGACGAGCATGTAGGCGAGCAGGAAGGGATGGTAGAAGCCCAGCACCAGCAGGCCGACGACGGCGCCGACGATGATGTTGATGCCGTTGAGCAGGAGCATCGCCGAGCTCTTCTGGACGGTGACCACGTCGAGGAAGCGGTTGACCATCTCGGGCGCGTGCACCCCGTCGAAGGCCTCCGTCTTCACGCGCGGCAGCCGCCAAGCCATGTCCGCGGCGAGCCGCACGAAGATGCGGCGCTGGATGTGCTCCGCGACCACGTACTGCAGGCCGCGGATGACGGCCGAGAGGATGAGGCAGCCGCTGAGCGCGAGCGTGATGAAGATCAGCGCCTGCTGGAAGGGCGTCGACTGGGTGCCGAAGGCGAGGTTGCCGACCACGCCGTTGATCGCCAGCGGCAGGGCGAGGTAGAGCAGGCCGGTGACCAGGCTGAAGATGAAGATGGTCGCGATGTCGGAGACTTCGGGCTGCATCAGCCCGAAGAAGCGGCTGACGGGGGTGGGATGGTGGCCGGGCTCGGCGTCGTCGTGGCCCGCGAGCCCCTGGGCCGGGAGGGCCGGCGAGACGAACGCCACCTCGACCTCGGACTGGGCCGAAGTCAGGCCCAGCTTCTCGACCAACGCGAGGCGGGTGATGACGCGGGTCTGTTCATCCCCATCGAAGGCGGCGATCCGCTCGCGGAAGAGGCCACCGCCGACGACCACGGTCCAGCCCACTTCGCGCGTGAAAATGATGAGGGGCAGAGATGCCCGGGCTTGCCAGAGCGCGGAGGCCAGGGGTATCCGGGCGACATCGGCGCGGAGGCCGGCGGCGGGCAAACTGGCCACGACCCGCTCCAAGGGCTCTTCCCCGCGGTGGGCCGAAAGCACCCCGGCGATGCGGGCGGCATCGAGGGTCAGGCCGGCCTGCCTCGTGAGGTAGGAAATGAGCGCGAATTCCTTGGCGGATTCGACCGCAGGGTCGGGAGACGGCACCGACGGACCAGCCACATTCCGAGAGTCAGCCATG
>JBEBDN010000042.1:0-2858 GCA_041156945.1 Verrucomicrobiota bacterium
GCCGGCGAAGTCCTCCTCCTCCGCCGTCTGGGCGGGCTTGGTCGGCTTGAGGCACAAGGCGGGATCGCCGATGAGCATATCGGCCAAAGCCTGATCGCCTAAGCGATGTTGGATGGTCACGCGGTGGCCTTCCGCCAGAGTGACGTGCCGGGCCAGCAGATCGCCGGCCTGGCACCAGCCGATGATGCGGAGCGATCCGGCGCATTCACCGACAAGGCATGATTCGTTGAAGGCGGGGATGCCATGCACGATGGCCTCCACCCGGGCGCGATAGGCGGGGGCTGCGAGCGAGGTCGAGAACTCGCGGGAGATAAGACGGGAAGGGTCGATGGGCGGGAGGGGATTCACTTTTGCTTAGGGAGGAGGAGGTCGACGCGACCCTGCTGGGTGGCGCCGACGAGGGCGTGGGTGATGATGCGGGTGGAGCGTTCGGCGAGCTCGTAGCGCGGCTTGGTGGCCGCGCCGGCCACGTCGTGGGTCAGGTGCTGGGTGACGGCGTTATAGAGGTTCCAGAGCGTCCGGGCCCGATCTTCCTCGTGGCGAGGATGCTCCCAGATGCGGACGATCGCTTCGGCCTGGCGTCGGCCCAGGAGGTGCCGTTCGGCGAAGCCTTGCACGATCGCCTTGCCTTCATCCTGGCTGACGCGGATCGCGGTCATGCTCTCGAAGAACGGAAGGGCGTCGAAGAAGGCCTTGAGGGCCTGCTCGACCGTCCGGCCGACGAAGTCGATTTCGAGGGCCGTCGTGTGCTTCTGGGTCAGGTTGAGCGTGCCGACCGGCATCGCCAGGCCGTTGGAGCAGATCAGGCGGAAGAGGCCGACCACGAAGCTGGCGCGGATCGTCCCGTCGAACGAGTTCTGGATTTTCAGGCGGAAAGTCAGATCCTGTCCCGCCACCCGTCCGGCGATGCCAGGGAAGTCGTAGATGACGTAGCAGCGGGCGCCGCCGGACGTCACCACGACCTTCCGCTTCCAGCCCGTCATCCCCTTGGCCCGGAAGGCGGCCTCGGCGGCTTCGACGAGCTGTCGATTCTGTAGCACCTCGTAAGCGCTGGTCACCGTGGCGAAGATCTCGCCGGTGTCCTTGCGCCGGGTGCCGAAGAAGCGCGTCGGACCATTATCGGAGAAGAGCGGGGTACACTCCACTTCGTAGTCGTAGGCGGACGAGACGCGTTCGTCCTCGGTATCGATGGTGATGAGATCAGGCATGGCGGCGATCAGGTGAAGGCGGCGATGTCGACGCCGAGGTCACGGGCCATCAGGCAGAGGTTACGGCCGTCCATGTACCAGATCCCCATCCGGCGGCAGAGGGCCTCGGCCTTCTTGTCCAGGTGCCGATTGGTCCAGAAGGCCGTGACGACCGGGGCCATCGGGGCGATGCCGGCCGTGACGCGTTGAACTTCCACGCTGCCGATGAACTCGCGGATTTCCTGTTCACGTACGGAGGCGACGTAACGCTTAGCCTGTCCGAGCAGGCTCGGCGCCGCGGAACCGCTCAGGTAGGCGCCGGTCGCGTGGAGGCGCACCCCGTGCCCGGCGAAGTCGATGCCGCCGTCACCGACCCGGCCAGTATGGCGGCTTTCTTCGCAGATCTTGCCGACCAATTCAGCGCAGAGCCGTTCGAAGCCCTGAGGGGATAGTCCGTTCATGACGTCCAGTTGGCCGGTCGGGAGCGCCGCCAAGACCCGGTAATGACGCAACGCGTCATGTTCGAAGGCCGGAATACCCCCGTTTTGGACCTCGCGGGCGTTATAGTCATCGAGTTCTTTGAGGAAGTCGGCTCGATGGGCCTGGGCCTCGGCCTGCGCGTCGGAAAGGGGCACGCCCTTTTCCTGGAGCTCGGTCGCGAGGGTCTGGACCACGTCCTGCCACCCCGAAGAGGTGGCCGAACGGGCGATCTGCCGGACGATGCCGGGGATTTGTTTGCAGGTGTGAAGCACTGGGTGGATTAGTTGGAGGTGAGCTGGGTGTTGGCCTTCAGGGTCTTCTCGACCAGGCTGGCGAGTTCCTTGAGGAAATCGCGTTCGCCGAGGGTGAGTTCGCGGGCTTTTTCGACCGGGAGCTCGCGGAGGACGCGGATGGCGTTCTCCACGGCCGGGCCGAAGTCCTCGAACTTGGGCGGCGAAGCCAGGGTGAGGGCCTGGCTCAGCGTGCCCTTCTCGGAGCGGAGGTGGTTGAGGGCGGCCGGATGGGCGAGGACGTCGGCGAACTCACGCAGATCGATGGCGCGCTCGATCTTGGCCTGCTTGCCGGGCTCGATCTCGGTGATGAGTTCGTAGAAGATCTCGAGGTTGGCCTGGTTCGTGAACGTCTCCTTGGCCGTATCCCAGCCGAGCCACTCGCGGATGGCCGGGCGCATGGCTTCGACGAAGAAGCTGAACTGGTCGCAGGTCACCTTCGGGCCGAAGTCCTTGTGCTGGCTCATCGTCTGCAGGGCCGAGTGGGCGCGCCACAGCTTGTTCGCGGCCTGGGTGGAGATGCCCATCGTGGCGGCGGCGTCGGCCGGCGAGCGTCCGTTGGCGCGGAGTTCCGCGATCACGTCGGCCTGCTGGTACGGACCCCACTGCTTGGTGCCGGACAGGTGGCGGATGCCCTGGAGGACCTTGATGGCCTCGAGGCGCTCCTTCTCGTCCAGGCCCGATTCGTCGAGCAGCAGCACCTCGATCTTCGCGATCTCGGCGTACAGCGCGTCGTCGACCGAGTGCTTGCCCGTGTCGTGGTCGTGGACGATCTTCTTGAGCGCGCAGACGCGGCGGTTGCCTTCGATGATCACGTACTTCGTCGTCGCGCCCTTCCAGGCGCGGACGATGATGCGGTCGGTCTTCAGGTAGCCGTTCTGGCGGATGTTATCGACCAGGA
>JBEBDN010000043.1:0-2698 GCA_041156945.1 Verrucomicrobiota bacterium
CGGTCGTGAAGGTCTGCTTCTCGCCGCGGGTCACCTTGATGGTGACGATCAATTCGGCGCCCAAGCGTTCGACGGAGACCACCGTGATCTCGGTCCGGCGATCGGTCTCCTTGTCGAGCACCGCGATCAGGCATTCCTGGGCGAAGTCCGGCGCGACGGCGTTGCGGCCGTTGAGCGGGGCCGGGTGGAAGGCCTGGTCGAAGGCCTTCCGGTCGGCCACGAGTTCAGCCTGCAGGTAGCCGATGCGCTTCCCTTGGTGGAAGTGGTTCTCCAGCCGGCGATAGGGGACGGCTTGGCTGATCTCCGCCCCGACCTCCTTCAGCGCGACCAGGCCGGCCTTGCCGTTCGGCAGGACGGCGATCTCCGCCAACAGGCGGCTTTGGTTGCGGAGCTTCTCCCACTTCGCCCCGGTGCCCTCCTTGATGTAGAAGGACTCGATGCCGGCCCGGACGTCGGTGCGGTTCCAGCCCCAGGTGCCGTGTCCCCGGCGGGTTAGCAGGAAGGCCCCCGCGGTCGGCGCGGTGAAGGTGGGGTCTCCGAAGAAGGCGACGCCGTCCGCGCCCTTGGACAGGGGGAGGTAGATCGGGGTGTCCGGCGGAACCTCCTGCTCGAAGAAGCGGCGCGCGATGAACTCGGCCTCTTCGGCGCCGGAGGACAGGACTTCGCCGCGGCTCTTTTCCGCCTCTTCCGCGGGGTGCAGCCGCTGCCATTCCTTGAGCAACCCCTTGTACTGCTCATGGCTGAACGACTGGAAGCCGTAGCTCAGCACCACGTAGTCGCCCTTGGTCAAGCTGCGCGGGTCGACCGGTTCACAGAGGACGAGGTAGCGTTCCCCTGAGGCCAGGGGGCGGCTATGGTCGTAGACCATCCAGCCGAGCACGGCGACCTGGAGGGCCAGCGCCCCGGCGAGCAGGGCGCGGCGATGCGGGACGAGGGCGGCGATCCGCGCCTCGAACCAAGCCGGGCGGAACTCCGGCATCGCCTCGACGATCGCGGCCTCGCGCGGTTGGCGCCAGATCTTGGCGAGCACGAAGAGCACGATGCCCAGCAGCAGGAAGATGCCCGCCATGCCGAGGTAGCCCAGTTCCTTCTCGATGTCGGCGTAGCGCCAGAAGAGCCACGCGAGGAAGACGATCGCGCCGTAGACGTAGGGCCGCAGGCGGCTCTCGGCCAGGCCCTGGCGGATGAGCGCGACCGCCAGCAGCAGGGTCGTCACGTTCGCCATCGCGGTGACCAGCACCCAGGCCGCCTCGCGCTGCTGGAAGCCGCGCAGGTCAAGCGCCCCGAGGAAGCCGAGCGCGAGGGTCAGCAGGGCGATCAGGCCCATCCATGCCGCGTGGCTGTCCTGCCGGGCGCGGGCGCGATGGATGGCCCAGCCCGCCAAGGCCGCGGTCGCCAACGTGTAGGCGTGGTCGTGGCGCAGGAAGGAGCCGCTGAATTCGCGGTGCATCGAGCCATGCAGGCTGCCGAGCGCCAGGGTGACGAAAGCCACGCCGACCGCCCCGATGAAGCGGAAGCCCCGACCGCGCCCGTCGCCCGTGGGGTGCAGCGCGGCGAGCGCCAACGGCAGGACGAAGACGTGCACGGGGATGCGCCCGGCGAAGAGGAACCAGAGGAAGACGAACGACCAGGCCAGCGCTCCGGTGAGCGCGGGGCGGGCCCGGCGGTAGGCGGCGATGGCGCCGGGCAGGAGCAGCAGCAGGAAGACCAGGCGCTCCCCGTGGTGCAGCTGGTCGCGGCGGCGCCACCAGCCGAGGTCGGCCTCCATCAGCAACCAGCTGCCCGCGAGGGCGACCACCAGCAGGTGCAGGACGGTGGCGTCGAGGATCAGGGCGAAGGGGATCGTGAACACGCACCAGGCGAGCACGGCGTCGGGCGCGTGCGCATCCAGGTGGTAGATCTGGCCGATGAGCGCGATGCCGGCCCCGTACATGATGCAGCCGAGGAGGTGCCCGATGGTCGCGCCGCGCTCCCGCCCGGTGTGGAAGCACCAGAGGCCGGCGCCCTGGATGACGGCGAGGGCCGCGAAGACCGTGGCCAGCTGGCCCTCCCGGGAGAACTCCGCCCAGTTATGGCTGATCACCAGCAGGATGGCGGCGCCGAAGAGCAGCACGCCGAGGGTGCGGAGCGCGAAGGCCAACGCCCCGGTCTCCGCCGGCGTCTCCGGGTAGCGGGCGAGGATCCGGTCGCGCTGTTCCTTTTCGATCAGGCCTTCGGAATTCCAAGCCGCCGATTCGTTGACCAGCCAATCGCGGAAACCTTTGGGGAGGGACATGGAGGTACGATGGGGGCTGAGGAGAGGGAGGGCAAGGGTCGGAAGGGTCCCAAGGGGGATGGTCAGGAGACAAAAGGGCCAGGGTCAGGGCCAGGGACAGGGGAAGGGTGAAGCCGAGGGCGGGCAGGGGATGGCGGTTGGAGTATGGCGGGCAGGGGTTAGCGGTTGGCGGTTAGGGGTTGGGAGCATGGCGTATGCAGCGGAGATCGGAAATCTTGCGCACGTTGCCTTCTTCGAACCGCCCTCTCCGCTAACCCCTAACCGCTAACCCCCAACCGCTCCCGTGAGTTTACAGGTCGGCTCGTCCCCCAACAAAAAGCCCCGGCGGGGGCCGGGGCTTCGTGGGGACTGACGGTCGCCTTAGGCGATCGTGACTTCCTTGGTGAGGTAGACGTCCTGGATGGTGTGCAGGAGCTTCGCGCC
>JBEBDN010000044.1:0-5485 GCA_041156945.1 Verrucomicrobiota bacterium
GCATAATGGTAGAGCTCGCGCTCGAAGACCGCGCCTTCCGGGACCTCGGTGAGGCGCGCCACGACCTCGACGTTCCCGAGGTTGGCCGGGAAGGGCTTCGGCGACGAGAACGGCCAGGCCAGCCAGAGGAGGAAGCCGCACGCCACGAGAGCGTTAACGATGACCGCGGCCGGGGTGCGGATCATCGCGGCAAACCCGGCGCCTCCGCCGCCGTCCAGCAAGGTTCGTGGCCCGCGGGGAGCGCCAGCGTGTTCGCCGTGCGCGCCTGCGGGTAGGTCCGGCGCAGCCCGGCCTCCTCGGCGATCATCGGCGTCTCGGCCAAGCGGAGCAGGCCCATGGGCGCGCCTTGGTTCGCCGGGTCCCCGTCCTCGCGGAGATTGCCCGTGAAGAGGAGGTAGCGACCGTCGGGGGAAAGGTGCGAACCGTAGAGGTGCCGGCCCGTCTCGGCGTACACGAGCTTCGGCTCGGTGCCGTCCGGGCGGGCCTGCCAGATCTCGGTCCAGCCGTAGCCGCCGTTCTCGCCGGCGTGCGGACGGCGACGCGAGTACACGACGCGGTCGCCGCCGGGCGCCCAGTCGGGCGTGCAGCAATCCGCGACGCTGACGGCGGTCGCGTTCAGGGTGGCCAGCTCCAGGCGAGCGATGGACCAGCCGGTGCTGAAGCCGTTGGAGACGCCGACGATCGCCCGGCCGTCCGGCGACCACGTCGGCTGCTGGTAGAAACCACCGCGCGGGAAGGAGCGGACGACTTGCTTCGTCGCGAGGTCGACGACGGCGAAACCCTTGGGCTGCAGGGTGAGGAGCTGCCGGCCATCGGGCGACCAGGTGGCCCAAGGCAGCGCCCCGTCTTCCCCCAAGGAGCGGGCTTCGGCGCCGTTCGCGCGTGCCAACATCAGCCGACCCTGCCGACCATAATCGTTGCCGCTGACGGTCTGGCCGCGGGGCATCGCGCGGTAGAGCAACTGGCGACCGTCGCGGGAGAAGAGCGGGTAGAAATCCTCCGTGTCGGGGGAGTTCGTCAGGTTGCGCACGTCCGCGCCATCCGGACGCATCGCATAGATCTCCCAGTCGCCCTTGGGCGAGCGGGCGGAATAGGCCACCCAACCCAAGGGTCGCACCTCGGCCGCCAGCCGCGCCGTCTCCGCGGGCGGAGCCGCGAGCGCGAGGCCGGTGCAGCCGAACAGGACGAGGAGCCGGGATGCTTGCGCCATCGGACGGCTATCTTGGCCCGGAACCGTTGGCGCTGGCAAATCCTTAAGGAAAGCGGCGCGGCGAAAACGGTTTGCCTCCGCCCGCGCCGCGGGAACATTTCCCTCCGACCATGAAACGGCTCCTGCTTTGCCTCGCCGGCGTGCCCTTGCTGTGCGCGGATGCTTACACGGAACGCGTGCAGTCCGTGACGTCGACCCCCGGACTCGTCGCGTTCTGGGACTTCACGAAGCGTGAGGCCCCCGGCGGACGCTTCACCGCGCACGTCCCGGCCGGCGCGAAGCACGACTACGCGCTCGACGCCGGCAACTACGTGAAGGACCTGTGGGGCCAAGGCCCGGCGGCGAGCTACGCGGACTTCCCGCTGCTGGGCGCGGGACCTTTCGGCCAGGCGATCCGGATCAAGGCCGAGACGAACCCCGACTTCCGCCCGCTGCTCTTCGTGCCCCGCGCCCGGCTCCACGACACGCCCCTGGACATCAAGGGCGCCGGCAAGGCGGTCACGGTCGTGGTCTGGGCGATCCGCGAAAGCGGCAACCATGCCCTCGCCGGCATCTGGCATGAAGGCACCGACCTGAAGGAGAAGTCCACCGAGGGGATCGCGAAGGTCGAGCGCGGCCAACGCCAATATGCGCTGTTCGCCGGCCTCAACAAGGAAGGCGCGGCCTGCGGGCACGTGTCGGAGAACGGCGCCAGCTCCTTCCTGAACAAATACGCCCTGCACAAATGCAACTCGGCCGAGAGCTCGCCGAAGGTGCCCGCGGACGCCGCCCCGGCGACGCTGGCGAAATCGTGGCGGACGTTCGCGATGACCTTCGACAGCCGCACCCGGGAACTAATCGGGTGGCTCGACGGCGCGAGCGGCGACCGCTGGCTGGAGAACCCGCAGAAGGACCGGCTGCTTTCCTTCGCCGCCAACGCCTGGCTCCAGGGACGTCTCGCGAAGATCCCCGGACTCCAGGAGGGCGAGGATCCGAAGTTCCCGGCCGACCAATACTACAATCCCCCGGAGGAGACGCCGGTGAAGGTCACCGTGCTCGCGGAAATCCTCGCCGACGGCCGCGCGCGGCGCGAGGAGTTGCGCGAATACCGCCACACCAAGGTCAAGGTGACGCTGGTGAACGACCGGGAGACCGGGCGGGAGCTCGTCGCCCTCCGCCTCAACCCCTGGTGGTTCCCGCACGACCTCTACGCGCCGAAGGCCGATGGCACCGGCGGTCCGTTCACCATAGGCCGGGTCATCCACAGCTCCCGCGGCGTCGGCTTCACCGGCTGGATCGGCGGGGTGGCCGTGTTCGACCGGGCCTTGACGGCCGCGGAGCTCGCACGCCTGCACGCCTTGGCGGCGACGCCCCTCCCCGCCCCCGCGGCGAAGTGAGCGCGGCGCACTAAACGCTTCCGTCCCGTCGGCGGGACGGCAATAGTCGGCCCATGGACAACCTGACGCACGCCGCGCTCGGCATCGCCGCCGGGATCGTCGTCCGCCGCCAAGGGTGCTCGCTCCCGGCCGCCGCGATCGCCGGCCTGCTCGCCGCGGAGGCGCCCGACCTCGACGTGTTCATCCGCCAGGCCGACGACCCGCTGGTGGCGTTCCGCTGGCACCGGCATTTCACGCACAGCTTCGCCTTCCTCGCGGTCTGGGCGGCGGTGACGGCGGGCCTCGTGGCCGGTCTCTTCCACTGGCGGGGCCGGCACCCGGGACCTTGGACCGGGCTGCTGCTGCCGGCCGCCGCGGGCACGCTGACGCACCTGCTCTGCGACAACTGCACGAGCTACGGGACGATGCTGCTGTGGCCGTTCTCCGAGCGGCGCTTCTCGTGGGACTGCCTGCCGATCATCGACCTGGTGGCCACCCTGCCCTTGCTGGTCCTGGCCATCCTCGCCTGGCGGCGCCACTCGCGCCGGCTCGCCGCCTACGGGCTGCTCTGGTTCTCGGCCTATGCGCTCGCCGGGCTCTGGCAGCAAAGCCGGGCCGAGGCCGGCGTCCGCGCCTGGCTCGCGACCCGAGGCATCGCGCCCGCGAAGCTCGCGGTGAAACCGACGATCTCCAACCTGCTCGCCTGGCGCGCGGTCTGGCTGCACGAAGGTCGCTGGCAGGTCGCGGTGGTCCGCGTCTCGCCGTTCGGCGGGCGCCAACTGCTGCTCGGCGAGACGCGCGCGGCATGGACGCCGGCGAGCGCCGGCAACCCGCCGCCCTTCTCGCCGGGCGCGCACGTCATCGCCGACTTCTCGGTCTTCACCCAGGGCTGGAACACCTACGACCGCGCGGACGGCGCCATCCTCGTCGGCGACATCCGCTTCGCGATGCTCCCGACCAGCAGCCGCCCGCTCTGGTCCGTCCGCTGCGGCCCCGGCGGCACGGCGGCGGAGACGTCGCTGACCATGGATCGGCGCCTCGACGACGGGGACTGGGGCCGGCTCCTGGACTTGCTCACGGGCGCCGACCCGCGTTACTTCCCCATCCCATGATCGCCCGCCTCCTCCCCTGCCTCCTGGTGGCCGCCGCCGGCGCCGCCGAGCCGACCTGGAAACTCGCGCTCGAGGAAAACTTCGACCGCGCCGAGCTGGACCCGAAGGTCTGGAACATCGAGACGGGCAAGCGCCGCGATTCGCTGAATTCGCCCAAGGCGGTCGACCTCAAGGATGGCATCCTGAAAATCACGACGTGGACCGACGCGGACGGGACGACCTACTGCGGGTTCGTGACGACCCGCAAGAAGTTCGCCGTGACCCAGGGCAAGGTAGCCGCACGGTGCCGCTTCAGCGTCCAGCCCGGCACGCAGATCGCCTTCTGGTCGCAGTCGCCCACGTACGGCAAGTCGGGCAAGGCCGCCGGCGCGGCCGAGGACGGCGTCGAGATCGACATCCTCGAGACGACGGGGCTGAAGAAGGGCGGCTACCAATCCGTCCTGCACTGGGGGCCCTACGGCCACAAGGAGGAGAAGAAGAACAGCTCCATCCAGCACCCCAAGCCGGTCGGCGCCGAGTGGCACGACTACGGCGTGGAGTGGGACGACTCGGGCTACCGCTTCACGTTCGACGGGACGGTCGCATGGACCGACGCCAAGTGCCCGGGCTCCAAGGCCCCGCAGTTCCTGCTCCTCACGAGCGAATCGAACATCAAGGGCTGGAACGGCGAGCGCCCGAAGGAAGGCTACGGGCTCAAGGAAGCCTCGAAGAACACCTTCGAGATCGACTGGGTGAAGGCCTGGGAACGGGTCCCGGCGGCCAAGTAGGCCGGCCTACTTCAGGAGCTCGACCTTGCTCGGCGGCAGCTTGAGGTCGGCGGGCAAGCCCGGGAAGACCTTGGCGAACAGGGCGGGCTGCTTGGCGAAGCCGGACCCGTCGAGGCAAGCCCACGCGGTCGTGCCGACCGTGCGGATCCCGACCATGAAGCCTTCGGAGCGGACGCGGTTCTTCTCGATCCGCATGACCAGGACGAGGGGAACGAAGACGATCTCCTGGTCGCCGGCGCGCACCGGTGCCGAGGGCTCGCCCACGACGCAGTCCTCGAAGCGGAACCCGGCGAAGGCCTTGACGGAGGCGCGGACGGCTTCCTCGAACTTCTGGCGCGAACCGGCCAACTGGAGGATCGCCGGATGCGTGTGCTTGATGATCGGCTCGGGGTCGCCCCGGCCCATGGCCTCGTTGAGTTCCTTGATGAGCGCGACCAGCGCGGCGGCGTCGGCCTTGGCGAGGGGCGGGGCCGGGAGCGCGGGCACCGACGCGGCCGGCGCGGACTTGGGGGCGGACGGCGCGGCGACCTCCGCGGCGAAGGCGGCGGCGGAGCAGGCGAGGTAGGCGAGGCAACGGGTCATGGTCAGCGGAGTTCGAAACGGTAGGTGGCGAGGGCCTCGGAGGGCACGCCGACGCGTCCACGGGAGGCGGGCGCGAAACGCGAGGCGCGGGCGGCGGCGAGCGCGGCTTCGTCGAGGAGGCGGCTGCCGGAGGACTGGAGCAGTTCGACGGCGACGACGGCGCCGGCCGGATCGAGCCGGACCCGGACGGTGGCGAGGCCCTCGACGCCCGCGCGACGGGCGCGCTCGGGATAGACGGGCTCGACCCGGTCGAGGAAGGCGGGGGGCACGAACGCGGGCAGGGCGGCCGCCGGCGCCGGGCCCGGCACGGAGAGCGCGGCGGCCGCCGGAGCGGGCGTGGATGGCGCGGGGGCGACGACCGGCGCGGCGACGGGCGGGATGATGTCGGTGGAGGCGACGGACACCGCCTGCGGGAAAGGCGGCGGCAAGGCGCCGCCCCCGAGGCCATCGCCCGCCGGT
>JBEBDN010000045.1:0-6917 GCA_041156945.1 Verrucomicrobiota bacterium
CCCCAGCGCGCGGCCTGCAGCGACTGCCCCTCGTGCAGTTCCCAATAGAAGTAATCGCGCTTCGGGGCGGCTCCGCCCTGCAGGAAGGAGGCCAGCGAAAGTCCGTCGGTCTTCAGTCCGGCCGGGGCAGGCGTGCCGGAGAGTTCCAGCGCCGTCGGCAGGAAATCCCAGGAAGCCCACGGCTCGTCGCTCACCCGGCCCGCCGGGATCCGGCCCGGCCAGCGGGCGAGCGCCGCCTGGCGGAGCGCCCCCTCGTAGAGGCCGCGCTTATAGCCGCGCAGGCCGTTGGCCGCCTGGTCGAAGAGCTTGCCGATCTCGGAGTTCGGCGCGAACGAGGAGCCGTTGTCGCCGGAGGTCATCACCAAGGTGCGCTCGTCGAGGCCCAGTTCCTTGAGCAGCGCCAACACGCGGCCGACGTCGGCGTCGAGCCGCGTCACCTGCGCGGCGTAGGCCTTCTGCGTCGGCGTCCACGGCTTGTCCTTGTAGGGGCCGAAGTCGCCGATCTCGTGGCGGCCGTGCGGCAGGGTGATGGCGTAGAAGAGGAAGAAAGGCTTATCCCTTTGCGCGCGGATCCAGGCTTCGACGTCCTGTTGGATGAGGTCCTGCGCGTAGGTCTTGCCCACGCCTTTGCCGTCGTTGCCCGGCAATTCGAAGCGCTGGTCATCGCGGTAGAGGTAGGTCGGGTAGTAGCTGTGGGCGTGGCGCTGGCAGTTGTAGCCGAAGAAGTGGTCGAAGCCCTGCTTCAGGGGGCTGCCCGGGCTGTCGAACATCCCCATGCCCCACTTGCCCATGCACGCGGTGGCGTAGCCCGAGCCCTTCAGGGCCTTGGCGACCGTGATCGAGTCGGCGGGGATCGGCAGCTGGCCCTCGGCCTTCAGTTCGCGGTTGGCCCGGATGGGGCTGTGGCCCGTGTGCTGACCGAGCATCAACGACGTGCGGCTCGGCGCGCATACGGAGGTCCCGCAGTAGCCTTGGGTGAAGCGCGTGCCCTCCTTCGCCATGCGGTCCAGGTTCGGCGTCTGGATCAGCTTCTGCCCGTAGCACCCGAGGTCGCCCTGCGCGAGGTCGTCGCTCAGGATGAAGATGAGGTTCGGCTTGCGCGGTTCGGCGGCGCCGACGGCGGTGACCAGCAGAAGGCAGGGAAGGAATCGTCGGAGCATGGGATTACAGAAAGGGGGTAGCGGTTAGGGGAGCCCACGACAAAAAGGGCAGGGGTGGGATGATGCTTGGCGGCCTTTGGGCGTGAAACAACCCAATCCCAATACTATGTCTGAACTATCTAACCGCCAACCGCTTACCCCCGGTCGCAGTCTACCGACCGCCGACCGCCAATCGCTAACCCCGATCGCGCCGCTTACTCCGCCTGGTCCTTCAGCCACTGCTGGTACTGGGCCTCGGTCTGCTCCGCGGTCAGCTTGCCGGTGTGGATGAGGATGCGGAAGCGGAAGGTCTCCGACTTGCCGGGCTGGATGGTGAAGTTGAGCGTGGTCTTGCCCTTGGTGAATTCCTTGGCGCCGAAGGGGTTCGCGGCGAAGAGGCCGTAACCGCGGTTGTGCCAGTAGGTCGGGAAGGTGCTGTTCTTCGGGTGGTCGAAGATGCCGATGCAGACGTCCTCGCCGAGGACGGCGCCGGACAGGGTCATCCACTTGGCGCGCGTACTCCAGCCGCCCTTTTCGCCGACCTTGCCCTCGCTGCTCAGGTAGACGCCGTTGACGCCGGTGTTGTCCAGCTTGGCGACGGCGGTGGGCTTGCCGCTGCCGTCGGTGAAGATCTCGGGCTTGGTCGAGGGCTCCTCGAGCGAGCGGGTGACGCGGATGGCGATGACGCCTTCCTTGGAATCATGGAAGACCGCCGGCTTGTCCTGCGCGGTCAGGGTGACGATGCGGTCGATGATGCGCAGGTCCTTGGCGGCGCGGAAGACGAGCTTCTCGTCCTGCTTCAGCACCGTGGAGCCGTCGGCCATGATCCAGTCGGCGCTGACCTGCAGGGTCGCCAGGCCTTCGCCGGACTGCGCGGACTTGATGCCGGTGTGCTTGACGCGGCCATAGGGGACCTTGCTGTCGCGGCTGAAGCCCTCGGGCGGCGAGTTCCAGAAGTCGGTGCCGTTGACGTTGCCGTAGTTGAACCACGACGAGATGTGGTGCGGGTGGTCGGTGCGCTCGCCGGCGACCTTCTCGAGCGGGAAGCCGCGGGTGAAGATCTTGCCCGTCGACGTGCGGAGCGGGGAGAGCAGCGGCTTCTTCTGGTCGTTCCAGAAGACGTAGGACGTGAACGGCTGGCCGTCGACGAGGACGTCGACCTGCTGCTTGTCCTTCTGCTCGACGAGCTGGACCTGCGCGGCGCGGACCGGGCCGAGGGCGGAGAGGAGGGCGAGGAGGGGGAGGGCGGCTTTCATGGGACGGGTGGGTAGGTCGAGGCCTAACCCTGCCCGGGCTTCCTGCCAAGGGCCTAGTTTTCTATTTGAGATAAGGAACCGCGGGGCTTGGCTGGTGACAGACCCCATACCCCATGCGCCCCGTCCTGCTCGGCTTGGCTTTCGCCGCCCTGTCCGCCTCCGCCGCCGACCTTCCCGTCGGCCCCGCCGTCCGCGTCCCGCTCAAGGACTACAAGCACGGCCAGACCCCGGCCGAGGCGATGAAGACGATGTCCTTGCCCGCCGGCTTCAAGGTCACGCTCGTCGCGGCCGAGCCCCGCGTGGTCCAGCCGATCGCGATGTGCTTCGACGAGAAAGGGCGGCTCTGGGTCGTCGAGGGCATGTCCTACCCGCGCAAACGCGGCGAGGGCAAGGGCCGCGACCGCATCCTCATCCTCGAGGACGTCAACGGCGACGGCAGCTACGCGAAGGGCACGGTCTTCCTCGAGGGGCTCGACCTCGTGAGCGGCATCGAGGTCGGCCACGGCGGGGTGTGGGTCGGCGCCGCGCCGGAACTGATGTTCATCCCGAAGGACGCGCAGGACCGTCCGGGCAAGCCCGAGGTGGTGCTCGATGGTTGGGCGATGCAGGATACGCACGAGACCCTGAACAGCTTCACCTGGGGGCCCGATGGCTGGCTCTACGGCTGCCACGGCGTCTTCACGCACTCGGTGGTCGGCAAGCCCGGCACGCCGGTCGAGCAGCGCCGGAAGATCAACGCCGGCGTCTGGCGCCTGCACCCCCGCACGCGGGAGTTCCAGGTCTTCGCCGAGGGCACGAGCAATCCCTGGGGCCTCGATTTCAACGCCCGCGGCGACATGTTCATCACGGCCTGCGTGATTCCGCACCTTTACCACGTCCTGCCGGGCGCCCGCTACCAGCGTCAGGCCGGCCAGCATTTCGAGCCCTACACCTACGACGACATCAAGACGATCGCGGACCATCCGCACTTCACGGGTGCGATCGTCCACCGCCCGGCCGAACGCGGTATCGTGCAGCCGGCGAGCACCGACGAGGCGGGCGGCGGCCATGCCCATTGCGGCCTGGCGATCTACGACGGCGATAATTTCCCGGCGAACTACCAAGGCTTGCTGCTGTTCGGCAACCTGCACGGCCACCGCGTCCTCGCGGATCAGGTCGAGCCCAAGGGCAGCGGGTATGTCGGCCATCATGCGGGCGATTTCGCGCGCAGCAACGACGCCTGGTTCATCCCCGTCTCGCAGCGCGTCGGTCCGGACGGCGCCCTGTACGTGAGCGACTGGACCGACCCGCAGACCTGCCATAACAACAACCAGGAAATCTGGGACCGGGGCAACGGCCGCATCTACCGCCTCGCCTACGGCGACCCGAAGTCGCGGGCGCAGGACCTGACGAAGCTCGAGGCGTCGGCCTTGGCGAAGGTCGCGGTGGACGATCCGAACGGCCTGCTTGCGCGCCAAGCCCGCAAGGTGCTGGCGGAGCGCGGCGCGCTGGCGGATGACGCGCGCGCCTTCCTGGCGGGCGTGGTCGCCGATGGCTCGGCCCCGGTCGAACGTCGCCTCCGCGCCTTCTGGGCCGTGCTTTCGTCCACCGCCGACGTCGCCGACCTCGTGGCCCTCGCCGCGCGTGACCGTGAGGCGTCGCTGCGCGCCTGGGCCGTGCGCGCCGCCGTCGAACGCGGGCTGGCGCTCCCGCTCGTCGATGACGCCGATCCCGTCGTCCGTCGGGAACTCGCCTCCGCCTTGCAGAAGGTCCCGTCCGTCGTCGCCGCCGACCTGGCGGTCCGCTTGCTCGCCCATGGCGAGGATGCGGCGGACCATAACCTCCCGCTGCTCGTCTGGTACGGCGTCGAGCCGCTCGTCGGCGCCGACCCCGAGCTGGGCATGCGTCTCGCGGTCGCCTCGAAGCTGCCCAAGGTCACGGAATTCATCTACCGTCGGTTGTCCGCCGACGCCGCCGGCCGGATGCGTCTTCTCGGCATCGCCGCACGCACGGCCGACCTCGGCGCGCGCGAGCGGCTCCTCGAAGGCCTCGTGGCGGGCGTGCGGCAGGGCGGGGCGTTCGCGGCGCCCGCCGAGTGGCCCGCCTGGTCCAAAGCGCTCCGCGCCGATGCCGGGGCCAACCTCGTCGCCCTGGTGAACGAGCTCGACGCGCTCGCCGGGGATGAGTCCAGCCGGGCCTTTTTCCGCGGTCACCTGGCCGACGCCAAGGCGCCGTCCGCCGCCCGCCAGCGCGCGCTCGCTGTCCTCGTGCAGGCCCGCGATCGCGCCGCCGCCCCGGTGTTGCACGCCTGCCTGACGGATGCTTCCGTCTCCGGTGTCCTGCGTCGGCTGGTCATCCAGGCGCTCGCTTCGCTCGGGGATGCCGATACCGCGGGTCGGCTCATCGCGGGCTACCCGACGTTTTCGCCGGCGGAGCGGGCGGATGCCTTGCCTGCCTTGATCGCCAACCCCGCCGCGGCCAATCGGACGCTGCGCGCGATCGCCGAGGGTGCGCTCGAGAAGAACGTGCTCTCGCCGGTCGCCATCCGTCAGCTCAAGGGGATGCGCGATCCGGCCGTCGATGCGCTCCTCGCCCAGGTCGTCGGCGTCGTCAACGCGACCAAGGCCGATTTCGCGAAGGCCAAGGCGAAGTACGCCGACCTGCTTTCCGCCAAGGCCCTGCGCAAGGGCGACTTGGCGCAGGGGCGCGCGCTTTACCAGCAGTCGTGCGGCCTCTGCCACCAGCTCTTCGGCGAGGGAAACCACGTCGGCCCGAGCCTGACCGGCTCCAACCGCGCGAACCTCGACTACCTGCTCGAGAACGTCCTCGATCCGAACGCCCTCATCGGGAAGGACTACCAGCTCAACGTCTTCAAGCTGAAGAATGGCAATACCGTGAGCGGCTTGGTGCAGTCGGAGGACGCGCAGGTCTTCAACACCGTCATGCCCGGCGGGGTGAAGCTCGCCGTCGCCAAGGCCGAAGTCGCCAGCCGCGAGGTCTTGCCGGTCTCTTTGATGCCGGAGGGTCTCTTCGATGCGCTCACGCCCGCCCAGGTGGTGGACCTCGTCGCCTACCTGCAATCGCCCGATGGCAAGTCCAAGCCGGTGGCCGCGCCCGAGGGGGGCGTCTGGCGCGTGGAGGGGGTCGTCGAGGGCGAGTCGCTGAAGGTGCTCGGCAAGACCGGCGGGCGTTCCTCCAACCAGCCGATGACCAAGTTCAAGGCCAGCCGCTGGAGCGGCAACGACCACCTCTGGTGGGCCGACGCCAAGACCGGCGATACCCTGACCCTCGCTCTGCCGGTCAAGGAGAAGGGCTCCTACCAGCTCACCTTCGTCTGCACCAAGGCCCATGACTATGGCCGTTTCGAACTGCGGCTCGACGGCAAGGTCATCACCGACCCGCGGGGGCTCGACCTCTACAACGCCAAGGAAGTCGTCACTTCCGGCGAGCTCGACGGCGGTCGCCATGAACTCGAGGCCGGCGAGCACAAGCTCGAGGTCAAGGTCCTCCCGATGAACCCCGTCGCCACCCCGCGCAACATGTTCGGCCTCGACTTCATCAAGGTTGAAAAGAAGTAAGGCCCCGCCACTCTCCCCGCCATGAAGTTCCTCCTCCCGCTGTTCTGCGCCGCCGCCGTCCTCGCCGCCGACGCCGCGCCCGCCCCGACCATCGAGAAACTCGACCCCTCCCTGGACGCGCTCGTCGCGGCCGACGTCCAGATCGAGAAGGTCGGCACGGGTTACGGTTGGGCGGAGGGCCCGGTCTGGAGCAAGGACCGCTTCGTCTTCTCGGATGTCCCTAAGAACGTGGCCTACGCGTGGAAACGCGGCGACCAGGCGCCCGCGGTCTTCCTCAAGCCCAGCGGGACCGACGAGCCTTCCGACCTCCAGGGGTCCAACGGCCTCGCCGTCGACGGTAAGGGCAACCTCGTCCTCTGCCAGCACGGTGCCCGTCGGGTCGGCCAGTCCCTCGGCGACGGCAAGTTCAAGCCCCTCGCGACCACCTTCGAAGGCAAGAAGTTCAATAGCCCGAACGACCTTGCCGTCGCCGCCGATGGCTCCGTCTACTTCACCGACCCGCCCTATGGCCTGCCGAAGGGGCAGAAGGCCGAGCAACCTTTCCATGGCGTCTACAAGTTGGCCGCGGACGGCAAGGTCTCGCTCGTGACCTCGGCCGTCAAGTGGCCGAACGGCATCGCCCTGAGCCGGGACCAGAAGCAGGTCTACCTCGCCGTTTCCGACAGCGCCAACACCCGCGTCACCGTGTGCGACCTCGATGGCGGCAACCTGCGCGACGTCTTCGTCGCCCAGCCGCTCAAGAAGCCCGGACGTCCCGGCGGCTGCGATGGCCTCAAGCTCGACGCCGAAGGCAACATCTGGACGACCGGCCCCGGTGGCGTGCTCATCCTCTCTCCGCAGGGCAAGCACCTCGGCTCGATCCTCTTCCATCAGCCCACCGCGAACCTCGCCTGGGGCGAGGATGGCCGGACCCTGTTCGTCACCTCGAACCACGACGTCTTCGTGTTGCGCACGAAGGTCAAGGG
>JBEBDN010000046.1:0-17316 GCA_041156945.1 Verrucomicrobiota bacterium
CTGTTCCTGCTGACGGAAATCCCGGCGCTGCTCAAGAACGGCGGCCTGAACGCGTCCATGAACCAGGCGCGCATCGAGCAGCTCTGCCGGGTCTGGCCGGAGCCCAAGGTGATCTCGTTCCGCGGGCGCAAGCTCGCGCTGGGCCGACGCATGTACATCCCTCACCCCGAGTTCGACAACGTGTTGTGCCTGCACTTCGCGTATGACGTGGCCAGCGGCAAGCATGTCATCGGTTACGTGGAGGAGGAGGCGATGAATTAGGGAATGGGGGTTAGGGGTTAGGAGTTAGGCAGTGGGGAGTGGGGAGTGGGCCTAAGACCTAGGGCCTACTTCCTAAGACCTAGGCAATGGGGTCAGGCGTGCATTCTGACCGGCAGGGGACGATTGATTTCTAGTTACAAAGACCCCAGCCAAAGGGGAGGCATCTACAGACGCTGAGGTGCTTGTGATGTCTGGCGACACGGCATCGAATCCGGAATGACGACACCGACGCCCGCGGAGAAGATCGCTTCCCAAATCATCGAGCTAAGGGGGAGGAAAGTGATCCTATCCGCCGAGCTCGCCAGCCTTTACGGAGTAAGCACCAAGCGGCTCAACGAACAAGTTAAGCGTAATCAGGAGAGATTTCCGGATGATTTCGCCTTTCGCTTAACGAAGCAGGAGCAGGTTTCTTTGAGGTCGCAAATTGCGACCTCAAAGGGACGCGGCGGCGACCGCTATCTCCCCTGGGCTTTCAGCGAACACGGCGCCATCCAGGCGGCGAATGTCCTCAACAGCGAACTGGCCATCAAGATGGGCATCCTGGTCGTCCGGGTATTTGTCGCAGTCAGCGGACTGAAGCTCAACCTACCCGACATCGAAGCAGGCGTGCGCGAAGCGCATGCCAGATTGGATCACCATGATCGGGTCATCGATGCCGTCGTCGGCACCTTGAAATCGCTCGGCGAGGCAGACACGAAACGTCGACGTCGGAAAATCGGCTTCAAGTAACCTGCCTAAAACCAAGGGGTTGGCACTCCTCCGGCGGACAAGGGACCAGGGGCCAGGGTGAGATAGAGATTCGGCGGACCAGCAGGGACGCTGGTCCCTACCTGGCGCGAATGGTCTTCGCGGGCGGTTTGGGGATGGCGGTTGGCGGTTTGGCTAGGCGGCACCAGGTGCAATCGATTCAGCACTCGATGCAGCACTCTACACTCTCTTCTCTGTATTCTGTCTCTTTTAGGTAAGGCTGACAGTCCTCGGTCGGCCGGGGATGATTTGATTGGGTCTACGGCGGACCAGCAGGGACGCTGGTCCCTACCTAACGCTGGCGGATCAAGACCAGTAGTCCCGGACGGGCGTAGGAATCAACCCGAGGAGGCGGCGAATGACTTCGAAGCGGGCGCCGTAGGTGGAGCCGGAAGCGCGGTAGCGTCGTCGGCCTATGGCGAGTTCGAGCGACCAGAACGGTCCATCGACCATGAAACACGAAGCCTCGCCCCAGAGATGCGCCTGGTCGTCCCAGAGGTTGAGTTCCTTGCCCAGTCGGGCGATCCGACGCAGCTTGGCCAAATCGAAGTCGGGCAAGCCAACCGCACGATTGGCGGAGATATAACCGCCGGGGCAAGGCACGGCGACCAAGCGCGGGGCGCCCGGAGTCCAGCGTAGGTGGACCTGCGGGGCGCATTCGCCCTCGCCGTAGGAGAAATCCAGGGAATTTACGAACGAAGTAGTGGGCATAAATGTTATAGGGCGATCAGGGTGGGACTTGAACCCACAAGCCCGCGAGGGCGGCAGCTCCGGGGGAATGTCGGTCCCCGTATCCCGCCGGCACGGATCCATGCGGCGGGCTTACTCGACTGCCGTGTTTAACTTCCACCACCTGAACATGAAAATGGGATGAAGGGGTGAGACTACCCCCTTCATCGCTGGCCTTTGCGCGGATTATCTCCCGGCGGCTAACCGGGGTTCCCGCTTTGTCCACGCTCGCGGCTTTCACCTGCGGCGTATCCAGCACGACTGCCTTTTTAAGGATGTGGCTTTTCATCCCTGCTGATCTTGCTTTCGACCTCTTCGGACCCGTCCGCTTTGCATCCGGCTAAGGCAGCTTACGCCTTCCGAATCTTCCGAGATCAACGGCGACGCCTTGCGGACATCCACCGACTGCGTTGGCTTGCGCCCACAGTGTTAAGTCATTGCGCTCGACCAGGGGTGACGACTTTTGCTTTGATGGTTCGCTACCATTTCCCAGCTTTTTAGGGAACCGACCGAGAAGCGCGTCACCTGCGGTTCGGCATTCCTTTCGGAATGCCGAATGCCACGCTCCTGCCTCGTCCCAACCTTGAGGGTCGAAACTCGAAGTCGAGCTCCTGTGCGCCGAAGCGCCCATTCGCTCTCATCATGCCCGTCAGCCCTAGCTTTCGTCTTGGACCACCGGACCTGGAACCAGTCACAATCTTGAATGATTAAGCGTGGGGCTTGCTCGGCACTACCGTTAGTCACGCACTACACCGTTCGGCACTCATGCGCTTTTCCCCTTCATCGTTGGATCTAGCTCCCTGCTAAGAAGCTATTACGACCTGTCCTTGTTGCGTTGTCGTCCGACCTTGCGGCCGGCGCAGACCCGTCGGCGGGCTCCCTGCTTTCCTCCCCTCGCGGGGCACTATCTTGCGGATCCAACGCGACCCGTTTTCGGCATCCGTCCCGGGAGAACCCAGAGCGGACTATGTAAAATGAACAGGACCCCATCCAATTACTTTCACATCCTACTGCAAGCATTATTACTGTTATCATTTACTGAAGCAGTGTAAATCATTGATATTCATGGAAATAAAAGTACAAATTTTAGGGGAGCACCGAGGGAAGATAGACCCTGCGGGGAAGTATGTACTAGGAAACGGGGAGTGGACCTGACCTAGAGCGCATGGTCTATGCGGGCGGTTTGGGGTTAGCGGTTGGCGGCTTGAGGAGGCGGCACCAGGTGCAATCGATTCAGCACTCGATGCAGCACTCTGTACCCTGTCTCTTTCAGGTAGGGCTGACCATCCTCGGTCGGCCGAATGATCGGGGTGGGAGGGGGCCGTGGCGGACGGGCGGGACGCCCATCCCTACCTATGCCGGCGGACCAGCAGGGACGCTGGTCCCTACCAAAAGGCAGCTAGGGCAGCACGCGGTGCTACCCCTACCCTGCCTGTTGGGCTAATAGAGGCCGAATTTCGCCCCTTTCCCCTTGCGACAGGTGGGGGTGAACCTAACTTGCGGGCATCTTTCCGACCCATGGTCACGGACAATAAACCCTCTTTGGTCACCATCAACGTCGACGGCGTCGAGCACCAGGTCCCCGCGGGGGCCAATCTGGTCGATGCCTTGGGCAAAATCGGGAAGGAAGTACCCCATTATTGCTACCACCCCAAGCTCCCGGTGGCCGGCAACTGCCGCATGTGCCTGGTCGAGCTCGGTTCTCCGATGCGGGACCGCGCCACCAACGAGGTCGTGATGGAGAACGGCAAGCCCAAGATCGGCTGGCAACCCAAGCCCGCCATCGCCTGCGCCACCAACGTCTCCCCCGGCCTGCACGTCCGCCTCGAGTCGCCCGGCGTCAAGGCCTGCCGCGAAGGCGTGACGGAGATGCTCCTCCTCAACCACCCGCTCGACTGCCCGATCTGCGACCAGGCCGGCGAGTGCAAGCTCCAGGAGTTCTCCGCCGAATACGGCCGCGGCTACTCGCGCTACGTCGACGAGAAGAACGCCAAGCCGAAGAAGACCCGCCTCGGGCCGCGCGTCACCCTCGACGACGAGCGCTGCATCCTCTGCTCGCGCTGCGTGCGCTTCTCCGCCGAGATCGCCAAGGACCCCGTGCTGGGCTTCGTCAACCGCGGCTCGTTCAACACCCTCACCTGCTTCCCCGGCCGCGAGCTCGCCAACAACTACTCGCTCAACACCGTCGACATCTGCCCCGTCGGCGCGCTCACCAGCACCGACTTCCGCTTCAAGATGCGCGTCTGGTTCCTCAAGCAGACCCCGAGCATCGACACCGAATCCTCCGCCGGCGCGAACACGACCGTCTGGTCGCGCGAGGGCAAGATCTACCGCATCACGCCGCGCCAGAACGACGCCGTGAACGACACGTGGATGGCCGACTCCGGCCGCGAACTCTACAAGGCCGTCGAGGCCCCGAACCGCGTGTCCGCCGCCACCGTCAAGCAGGCCGCCGCGTCGCTCGAGGCCGCCCTGGCCGCCGCGCAGGCCGCCCTCGCCGCCGGCCCGCTCGCGATCGTCGGTTCCGCCCACATGTCCGTCGAGGAGCAGCGCCTCCTCGCGCGCTTCGCCCGGGCGAAGAACGCCGTCGTCTACGTCCCCGCGCACCTCGGCAAGGGCGACGGCCTCCTCGTGTCCGAGGACCGCACCCCGAATTTCCGCGGCGCGCTCGTCACCGGCCTGACCGACCGCGCGCCCGTCGCCGACCTCAAGGCCCTCGCGGCCGACATCGACGCCGGCAAGGTGAAGTCCCTGCTCATCGTGCGCGAGGACGCCGCGATGCTCGGCCTCCCCGCGTCGGCCCTCGCCAAGGTCCGCAGCGTCGTCCTGGCCACGCACCACAACGTGACCACCGCCGCCGCCGAGGTCGTGCTGCCCGCGCTCACCGTCTTCGAACGCAGCGGCACCTTCATCAACTGCCAGTTCCGCCTCCAGGCGTTCGCGCAGGCCATCCCCGGCCCCGCCGGCACCCTGCCCGACGCCCTCCTGCTCGCGCGCCTCGCCGGCGTCGACGCCAAGGACACGTGGGCCGAACTCGCCGCCGCCGTCCCGGCCCTCGCCGGCCTCGATGGCGCCAAGCTCCCCGCCGAGGGCGTCGCGCTCGACGGCGCCGCCTGGTCTCACCACAAGTTCCCCGAAGGCAAGCTGCTGAAGTTCGCCCCGGTCGCCACCGCCTAAGCCCCGCCGACGACCATGGAAAACTTCCTGCGCGACCTCCTGCTAGACGGAGCCTGGTATTTCACGGCCGCCCGCGGCCTGATCCTCATCCTCATCGTGATGACCATCGCCGGCTACTCCGTGCTCCTCGAGCGCAAGGCCTCGGCGTGGATCCAGGGCCGCATCGGCCCGAACCGCACCAGCCACCCGCTCATCGCCTGGATCCCCGGGCTCGGGAACTTCCTGATGAAGGGCGGCTTCATCCAGCCCGCGGCCGACGGCCTCAAGTTCCTCTTCAAGGAGGACGCCCTCCCGGGTCACGTCCGCAAGACCTACTACGTCCTGGCCCCGATCGTGGCCCTCGCGCCCGCGCTGATCGTGCTGATCATGCTGCCCTTCGGCAAGCTGCCCACCGGCGAGGCCATCGCGCTCACGCAGGGCGCGGACGTCGGCGTCCTCTTCATGTTCGCGGTGAGCTCGCTCGGCGTCTACGGCATCGCGCTCGCCGGCTGGTCCGCCAACTCCAAGTTCCCCTTCCTCGGCGCCGTGCGCGGCTCCGCGCAACTGATCTCGTACGAGCTCGCGATGGGCCTCTCCGTCCTGACCGTCTTCCTCGCGAGCTCCGGCCCGGGGCAGGACCACGGCCTCAGCCTCGTCGCGATCGTCGACAACCAGGCCGGCGCCTGGAACATCCTGTACCATCCCGTCGCCGCGCTGGTCTTCCTCATCTGCATCTTCGCCGAGACCAACCGCCACCCGTTCGACATGCCGGAGTCGGAGACCGACCTCGTCGGCGGCTTCCACACCGAATACGGCGCGTTCAAGTTCGGCCTCTTCTTCGTCGCCGAGTACGGCCACATGGTGATCGGCTCCTCGCTGTTCATCCTGATGTTCCTCGGCGGCTGGCACGTCCTGCCCTGGCTGCCCACCGTCGGCTCCGGGGCCGTCGCCTCGCTGCTCGGCGTCGCGGCCTTCTTCGCGAAGCTCTGCTTCTTCCTCTTCTTCTTCGTCTGGGTCCGCTGGACCATCCCGCGGTTCCGCTACGACCAGGTCATGCGCATCGGTTGGCGCGTGCTCCTGCCGGTCGCGATCCTCAACCTCCTCGCCTACTTCCTCTACTACGCCCTCACCGGCGCCCGCTAAACCCATGGCCATCAAAGTCGTCGAACGCCGCCCCCTGACCCTCGCCGAGCGCAGCTATCTCCCGCAGATCCTCGCCGGCCTCAAGGTCACCTGGGACAACATGGTGCGTCCGCCCGTGACGCTGCAGTATCCGGACGAGCGTCCGGCCATCCCGCAGAACTACCGCGGGGTGCCGACCCTCGTGATGGACCCGAACGGCCGCGAGAAGTGCGTCTCCTGCCAGCTCTGCGAATTCGTCTGCCCGCCCAAGGCCATCCGCATCACCCCCGGCGAGATCTCCCCGGACGCGAGCAACGCGCACGTCGAGAAGGCTCCGCAGGAGTTCGAGATCAACATGCTGCGCTGCATCTACTGCGGCCTCTGCCAGGAAGTCTGCCCCGAGGAGGCGATCTGGCTCCAGAGCCAGTACTCGATGACCGGCACCAGCCGAGAGACGATGGTCAACAACAAGGCCAAGCTCTACGAACTCGGCGGCACCCTGCCCGACGGCCACCACAAGTGGGACAAGAAGAAGCAGGAAGCCGAGCGCCAGGCCGGCGGCGGACACTGAGCGGGTAAGGGCGGTTTGGGGTTAGCGGTTGGCGGTTTGGCGGTTTGGCGAGGCGGCACGATGTGCAATCGATTCAGCACTCGATGCAGCACTCTTCACTCCGTACTCTGTACTCTGTACTCTGTACTCCGTACTCTATCTCCTTCAGGTAGGGCTGACCGTCCTCGGTCGGCCGTTCAGGGAAGTTGACTGGTTGATCGGTTGGCCCGTTGGCCGAAACCCAAATCAGGAATAACGGCGATGGAAGAGGGGGTAACACCACCCCTATCTCCAATCCATAGGCTGCTTCGCTCTTATCTGGCCAACTGGCCAACCGATCAACTGGTCAACTTATCCGCGGCGCTCACTGGGCCGCGGGATAATCCGTGTAGCCCTTCGCGCCGGAGGCGTAGAAGGTGGATTCGTCCGGGGTATTGAGGGCAAGGTTCTCGCGGAGACGACGCGGGAGGTCGGGGTTGGCGAGGAACGGCACGCCGTAGGCGATCGCATCGGCCCAGCCCTCGGCGATGGCCTGCTCGGCCTGCGCGCGATCGAAGCCGCCGGCGGTGATGAGCACGCCCTTGAAATCGGCGCGCAGTTCCTTGGGGCCGACGCCTTCCTTGGCGCCGTGGGCGAGGTCCTGGGCGGTGACGCGGGTCACGTGGGCGTAGGCCAGCTCGAGCTTCGAGAGCTCGCGCAGCACGTAGCCGAACGTCTCGCGCGGGGTGGCGTCGGCCATGTCGTTGAAGACGCCGCCGGGCGAGAGGCGGATGCCCACGCGGTCGGAGCCCCAGACCGAGACGACCGCGGAGGCCACTTCGAGCGTCAGGCGGGCGCGATGGGGGATGGAGCCGCCATAACCGTCGGTCCGGTGGTTGGTGCCGCTGCGCAGGAACTGGTCGAGCAGGTAGCCGTTGGCGTTGTGGATCTCCACGCCGTCGAAGCCGGCCTCCTTGGCGAGGCGGGCGCCGCGGACGTATTCGGCGACGATGCCCGGTAGTTCATCGAGGGCCAGGGCGCGCGGCGTCACGTAGTCGGCCATCTCCTTGCCGGTCCAGACCTGCCCCCGGGGCTTGACCGCGGAGGGGGCGACGGGCAGCTCGCCGTTGGGCTGGAAGGCCGGGTGCGAGATGCGGCCGACGTGCCAGAGCTGCAGGACGATGCGACCGCCCTTGGCATGGACGGCGGACGTGACCTTCTTCCAGCCGGCGACCTGCTCGGCCGTGTAGATGCCCGGGGTATTCGGGTAGCCGTGGCCGCGGGGCGAGACGGTGGTCGCCTCGGCGATGATCAGGCCGGCCCCGGCGCGCTGGGCGTAGTATTCGGCCATCAGGTCCGTCGGGACATTGGCCCCCTCGGCCCGGCAACGGGTCAGGGGCGCCATCAGGACGCGGTTCGGCAGGGAAAGCGCGCCGACTTGGAGGGGAGAAAAGAGGGAGGACATGAAGGTTGGAAAGGGCTTGGGTTGGGGCCTGGGCTAGGGCTGGAAGTAAAAATCGGAAGGGTCAGGGACAGGGTTAGGGACAGGGACAGGAAAAGCAAGGGGAGGGATTCCAGGAGACAAGAAGGGCCAGGGCTAGGGCCGGGGCCAGGAGAGGCATGCGGAGTTGGCAAGCGGACGGGACGCCCGTGCAGGCTTGGTGGCCCCTAGGGCAGCACGCGGTGCTGCCCCTACCCGTGCGCGGGACGCGCGATGCGGAGTGTCACCGTCCCCGCTCTCCCCCGTGCCGTTCCCAACCTGGCCCTATCCCTTGCCCTGGCCCTAGCCGGATCTCGCAATCGCCAACCGTCATTACCGCGAAGCCTCCGGCTTCTCCCCATTAATCTTCCCTCTCCCGCCCCCTGCGTGTAGATGTGACCAACGTCCCCCGCGTCGTCATGTCGTCCGTCCCTCCCACCCTTCCCTCGGCCCGCCCGCCGCAGCCGACCTACATCATCGGGCACAAGAACCCCGACGCCGACGCCATCTGCTCCGCCCTCGCCTACGCCGCCTTCAAGGAAGCGTCCGGCCAACCCGGCTTCAAACCCGCCCGCTGCGGCAACTCGAACGCGCGCATCGACGCGATCCTCGGCCGTTTCGGGGCCGCCCTCCCCGAGTTCGTGGGCGACGTGATCCCGCGCATCGAGGACATCATGCACCGCGACCCCTACAAGGTGCGGGTGGACGACACCTGCGCGCGGGCGCTCGAACTGCTCGACCTGCATGACGTGCGCGCCCTGCCCGTGGTCGCCGACGACGGCCGCCTCGAAGGGTACGTCTCGATCTTCAGCCTGGGCGACTACTTCATCCCGAAGCCGAAGCGCGCGACCGCCATGCGCAAGGTCACGAGCTCCATCAACGCGATCGTCCGCTCCATCGGCGGGACCGAGGTCATCGCCTTCGACGCCGGCACCGTCCAGGAACTCTACGTCCGCGTCGCCGCCATGGAGCTGGACTCCTTCGGCAAGTCCGCGACCGTCGAGGGCATCCCCACGAACCAGAGCGTCATCGTCGTGGGCGACCGCGCCGACGTCCACCTGCGCGCCATCGAGATGGGCGTGCGCATCATCATCGTCACCGGCGGCCACCGCATGCGGCCGGAGATCCTCGAGCGCGCCAAGGCCGCCCGCGTCTCCGTGGCCTACGCCGACACCGACAGCGCCACCACGGCCTGGGCCGTGCGCGCCGCCACGCTCGTCGGCGGCCTCGTGCAGCGCGACGCCTACACCTTCAAGCCGCAGGAGAAGCTGGCCGTGGCCCGCCGCCGCATCGTGCAGAACCCGGCCCTGATCTGCCACGTCATCGACGAGGACGGCCGCCTGCTCGGCGTCTTCACCAAGACCGACATCATCAACCCGCCCCGGGCCAAGCTGGTCCTCGTCGACCACAACGAGCTCTCGCAGGCCGTCGACGGCGCCGCCGAGGTCGAGATCGCCGAGGTCGTCGACCACCACCGCCTGGGCAACGCGCCCACGCACCAGCCCATCCTCTTCATCAACCGGCCGCTCGGCTCGACCTGCTCGATCGTGGCGGACATGTTCCGCACGGCCGGCCTCCGCCCGACCCCGCAGGTCGCGGGCCTGATGATGTGCGGGATCATCTCGGACACCCTCCTGCTGCAGAGCCCGACGACCACCGCGCTGGACGCGGACCTGCTGCAGTGGCTGACGCCGATCGCGGACGCCGACCCCCGCGGCCTGGCGGACATGATCTTCAACGCCGGCTCGGTCCTCGCGACCCTCTCGCCCGCCGCCGCCGTGCGCGCCGACTGCAAGCAGTACCGGGAGGGCGAACGCCGCTTCTCCGTCTCGCAGGTCGAGGAGCTCGGCTTCACGAACTTCTGGAAGTGCGGGGACGCCCTGCTCGAGGCGCTCGAGAAGTACCGGGTCGAGAACGGCCTGAACTTCGCGTGCCTGCTCGTCACCGACATCGACACGCAGAGCTCGCTCCTGCTGGTGCGCGGCGAGGCCGAGGTCGTCCAGGCCATCACCTACCCCCAGAAGCGCCCGCCCGACATCTTCGACCTCCCGGGCATCGTCAGCCGCAAGAAGCAGCTGATGCCCTACCTGTCCAGCCTGCTGGGGGCCGCCACCGACGGCCCATGACCGCCGAGGAAGCGATGCTGGCGTTCATGGCGCGCCCCGGCTACCAGCCGATGCGCCTCGAGGCCATCGCCGCCGCCATCGGCGCCGACAAGCACGACCTCCGCCTGCTCCGCAAGGTCATCCCCGGCCTGATCAAGGCCGGCGCCGTCGCCGTGCGCAAGCGCGACCTCCTCATGCTGCCCGAAGGCCAGTCGCTCCCCGAGGGCACCATCCTGTTCCGCGCGAGCGGTTCGGCCCGCGTCGTGTTCGACGCCGAGCCGGGGCAGAAGCCGCGGGAGCAGGTCCACGTCGAGGCCCGCGACACCGGCGTCGCCCTGCACGGCGACCGCGTGGTGGTGAAGTTCAACCCCGTGCGGCGCGACCGGCAGGGCGACGACTGGGGCACGGCCACCGTCGTCCGCGTCGTCAAGCGCGCGCTCACCCAGCTGACCGGCACGCTGCAGCGCACCCGCCTGGCCTGGTATGTCGTGCCCGACGACCCCCGCGTCTCGCGCGAGATCGTGGTGCGCGACCCGGCCCGGTCCAACCTCACGCCCGCGCCGAAGCCCGACGACAAGGTGGTCGTGAAGCTGGACGCCTGGGAGCGCCGCAACCTCAACCCGACGGGCACGATCACCGAGGTCCTCGGCGTCACGCACACGCCGATGGCGGAGTACCTCGCCATCCTGCGCCGCTACAACCTGAACCCCGAGTTCCCCGCGGCCGTCGCGGCGGAGGCCAACGCCTTCGGCAAGGTGGTCCAGGCGGAGGACCGCAAGGGCCGCGAGGATTTCCGCGCCGTCCCCACGATCACGATCGACCCGGACGACGCCAAGGACTTCGACGACGCCCTGTCCGTGGAACGCCTGCCCGAGGGCCGGCTGCGCATCGGCATCCACATCGCCGACGTCTCCCATTACGTGAAGACCGGCTCGCGCCTCGACGTCGAGGCCCGCGAGCGCGGCAATTCCACCTACCTCGTCGGCACCGTCATCCCGATGCTGCCGCACGCCCTCTCCAGCGGCCTCTGCTCGCTCGTCGAGGCCGAGGAGCGCCTGGTGAAGTCGGTCATCTGCGAATTCGCGCCCGACGCCCGCCTCCTCAAGGTCGACTTCGCGAACTCGGTCATCCGCAGCCGGAAGCGCCTCACCTACAAGCAGGCCTACGCCTTCATGCAGGGCGACGACAACGCCGCCCTGCGCGCGATGCCGGCGCCGCCGCCCCACCAGACCGGCTCGCCCGGCCGGCCGCTCGCCGAGCTGACCGACGCGGAGCTGGACGAGGTGCGCGGCATGATCGGGGACTTCTGGCGGATCGGGAAGGTCCTGCGCGCGGAGCGCTTCCGGGCCGGGTCGCTCGACCTGGACATGAAGGAGATCAAGATCTACTGCGACAAGGACGGCTGGGCCGACCGCACCGAGATCGTCCAGCACGACGAATCCCACCAGCTGATCGAGGAGTTCATGCTGCTGGCCAACGAGTGCGTGGCCAAGGCCCTGGACAAGGAGCGCATCCCGCACGTGTGCCGCGTCCACGACGACCCGGACCCCGAGAAGCTCGACGCCCTGCGCGAGGAACTGGCCGGCGACGGCTTCAAGGTGGGCGACCTCACCCAGCGCGCCAACATGGTCAAGCTGCTGGCCGACCTCAAGTCGCGCGAGGACGGCTACACCATCCGCATCGCCCTGCTGCGCTCGCTCAAGCAGGCCTGCTACCGCGCCTCGCCCGACGGCCACTTCGGCCTGGCGAAGCGCCACTACTCGCACTTCACCTCGCCCATCCGCCGCTACGCCGACCTGCTCGAGCACCGCATCTTCGACGCGTTCATCGCCAAGCAGGGCGTGCGCTCGGCCCCGGCCGAGCCGCCGCGCTCCCCGGGCCTCGGCGAGCTCATCCGGTCGTGCGAGCACATCTCGATCACCGAGCGCAACAGCGCCGAGGCCGAGCGCGACTCCGTGAAGATCAAGCTGCTCGAGCTCTTCGAGCGCGAGGTCGAGCGGCCCGACAAGCGGCCGTTCGAGGCCACCATCACCGAGATCAAGCCGCACGGCCTGATGGTCGAGCTGACCGCCTCCAACGCCTTCGGCCTCGTCCACATGTCGACCCTGACGGACGACCACTACCGCATCAACGACCGCGGCAACATGCTGCGGGGCAGCCGCAGCGGGCGGACCTTCATGGCGGGCGGCACGATCCTGGTCACGGTCGACCGCGTGGACCGCTACAAGCGGCAGGTGGACTTCCGCCTCCACGAGCCCGCGCCGACGCGGCCGAACGGGCCGGAGCGCCGGCGCGGCCAGCGCTGAGCGACGCTCAGCCGAAGGCGGCGCGGCGATCGCTGATGGCGGGGCGGACCCGCGCGGGCGGGTGGTTCGCCGCGGGAGCGCCCCGCGCCCAAGGCTCAGGGCCGATCCAGGCGCTGGTGCGCCCCTCGACCCGCAGTTCCGCGCGGGCGAAGTCGAGCGTCACGACCGCCCAGAGCGGGTCGCGGTAGAGGGCGACGTTGCGCAGCGAAGGGTGGGCGCGATGGACCTCGGGGGCGAGCGTCTCGCGGGCCGCGGCCGGTTCGCCGAGCCAGTGGTAGGAGGCGCTGTTGAGCTGCAGGTGGGCGACCCCGCCGAGCAGCCGCAGGTAATCCTGGTGCAGGTGGCCGCTCAGGCAGGCGGCGACGCCGTGGCGCTCGAGGAGCGCGCGGACTTCGGCGCCGTTCTCGACGCCCTGGGGGTCGTCGAGCGGCTGGTGCACCAGCACGACCTTGGGACCCGGGGTGGTGCGCAGGCCGGCTTCGAGCCAGGCCAGCTGGGCCGGGCCGATGAAACGCTTGTACCCCTTGGCCTTGCCGCCGGGCTCGTTGCCGTCGAGGACGAAGAAGGCGACGCCCGCGGCCTCGAAACGGTAATAGGACGCGGGCATCCCGTAGAAGGTGCGCACCTGCTCGGGCCGGTAACCGCCGTCGAAATCATGGTTGCCCAGCACGTGGTACGACGGGCCGCGCCAGGAACGCCAGACGTCGAGGAAGGCCTGGTTGCGCGGGTGCGGCACGCAGAAGTCGCCCAACTGGACGACGAAATCGACGTCGGCCGCCCGCATCGCCGCGAGGAAGGCCGCGAGGCGCGCCGGGCCGTCGGCCACGACGTCCTGGTGCACGTCGGTGATGACGCCGAAGCGCACGCGCGGACCCGCCGGGTTCGGCACGCAGCCCGGCAAGGCGCACGCAAGACCGAGGGCGGCGGCGCGACCGAGGAAGACGCGGCGGGAGTGCGGCGAGGGGAGCATCGGGGTGCTGGAAAGCTAGCGCCGGAGCCGTCTGCTTCAACGCCTTTCCCGGCGTTCAGCGGTCGGCCAGCAGGCGCCACCAAGCCCGGGCGTAGTCCCGCGCGGCCCGCCCAAGGCGGATGCGCCCGGCGTCGTCGTCCGTCCAGGTCACCGGGATGGATTCGACGGACGCCCCGCGGCGCGCGGCGCGCTCGGCCACCTCGGCGCCGTAGGCGAAACCACCGGCGACCGGCGGAAGGGCTTGCCAAGTCGTGCGGCGAAAAAGCTTCAGTCCGCAGCCGGGATCGCGGACGACGCCCCCCGGCAGGAGACGCCAGGCCAAGGCCAGGCCGCCGGAAAGGAAGGTGCGCCAGGCGGAGCGCCCCACCACGCGGGCCGCGCGATGCCAACGGGACCCCAGCACCCCATCGGCCTGGCCGGCGGCGATCAGGCGATAGCCGCGGACCAACGCCTCCGGGTCCGTGGCCATGTCGACGTCGACATAGGCCAGCACGGTCACCGCGGGGGAAGCCGACGCCCAACCCGCCGCGATCGCCGCGCCCTTGTCGCCCTGCTCGCAGGCACGCAGGTAGCCGACCCGCGGATCGGCGCAGGCGCGGGCGAGGGCCGCCGTCCCGTCGGTCGACCCATTGTCGGACACCACGACGCGGTAATCGTCGAACCCGCAGGCCTGGAGCCGTTGCGCCAAAAGGATGAGGCCGGGGGCCAGACGAGCCTCCTCATTGCGGACCGGAATGACGATCAACAAGGACACGGTAGCCCAACATCGATTAAATATCCTTAAACATCAACTGTTTATGAACTGATGCGAGGTAGTTGAGAATGAGTCTCACTTCACGTTTGACGGATGAGAGTGGGTCTCAATATCAATTCTACCCCGTCATGAAAACCGTCCTTCCCCTCGCTCTCCTGCTCGCGGCCAGCCAAATCGCCTCGGCCCAAACGACGGGCGCCGGCGCGCCCAAGGCCGCCCAACTTTCGCCGCTCACCGTGACCGGCATCGTGCCCGACATGTTCGCGCTGCCGGGTTCCGCCGCCGTGGTCGCCGGGGAGGACTTCCGCGCGCGCGGCTACACGAACCTCAAGCAGATCGCCGCGACGGCGCCCGGCGTCTTCGTGCGCGACGAGGATGGCTTCGGCAACTTCCCCAACATCTCGATCCGCGGGGTGGACGGCACCCGCAGCGCCAAGGTCACGCTCATGGAGGACGGCATCCTCACCGCGCCTTCGCCCTACTCCGCCCCGAACGCCTACTACTCGCCGAAGTCGGGCCGCATGGCGGGCATCGAATTCCTCAAGGGCTCGAGCCAGGTCATGTACGGGCCGCACACCACCGGCGGCGTGGTCAACTTCCTCTCGACGCCGATCCCGACCGAGGAGCGGCGCTTCTTCTCCCGCCTGACCGCCGGCAGCTACGGCAATTTCTTCAACCAGACCTGGCTGGGCGGCACCGTCCGGACCGAGGCCGGCAAGGTCGGCGCGGTGGTCGAGCTCCACACGCAGCTCAGCGACGGCTTCCGCCTGATCGACGGCGTCGGCCGGCGCAGCGGCTACTCGCTGACCGAACCGATGGTGAAGCTCGCGTGGGAACCCGCCGGCGCCCTCCGCCAACGCCTCGAGCTCAAGGTGGGCCAGACGGACTTCGACGCGGACGAATCCTACGCGGGCCTGGCCGAGGCCGACCTGCGCGCGAACCCGGACCGCCGCTACGCCTCCAGCCGCTTCGACCACCACGTGGCCGAACAGTGGCGCACCTACGTCAAGTGGATCGCCGAACCCGACGCCAGCCTGCGCCTCGAGAGCGCCTGGTACTTCAACCGCTTCGACCGCACGTGGGACAAGCTCGACGGCATCACCGCCGGCGGCAGCCTGCGTTCGAACATCGCGGAAGCGCTGGCCGATGGGCCGTCACTGGCGCTGTTGCGCGGCGACCTGGTCGCCGGCAACGACGGCTCCTTCTACACCAACAAGGCGGTCCGGCAGCACGAGGCGTACGGCTGGCAGGGCGCCTTCACCAAGCGGCTCGAGGCCGGCGCCATCCGCCACGAGATCACCGCGGGGCTGCGGATCCACCGCGACGACGCCGGCGGCTCGAACCAACGGACCACCTACGCCGTGGACGACGGGGTCATCGGCGCGGGCACCGCGGGGGCGGTCGGCTCGGCCGGTTTCCAGGAGACCGTCGCCACCGCGTTCTTCCTCGAGGACGCCATCCGGTGCGGCGCGCTCACCCTGCGGCCCGGCATCCGCTACGAACACCTCAACATGGGCAGCACCACGTCGGGCGGAGCCTACACGCCGACGATCAACGAGATGGTCATGGGCGGGGTCGGCTTCACCTACGCGCTGAACCAGGCGCACGCCCTCTTCGGCGGGGTCTACCGCGGCGGCTCGGCGGCCAATCCCGCCGGCTACGCCGCGGGGGCGCGTTCCGAAAGCAGCCTCGGCAAGGAGCTCGGCTGGCGCGGGCGCCAAGGCGCGACCAGTTGGGAACTCGTCGCGTTCCACACGGATTTCCACGACCTCATCGCGCCCGTCGTCGGCGTCGCCGGCGGTGGACTGCTCGCCGTGACCAACGGCGGCGGGGCCGTTTCCTACGGCCTCGAAGCCCTCGTGCGCCACGACCTCGCCGGCGCCGGCGGCGGCTACAAGCTGCCCGTCTACGCGGGGCTCACCTGGACGCACGCGCGCTTCGACGAGATCTCCGGCAGCCGGCTCGGCAACAGCGCGGGCATCTTCGCGGGCGCCGAGGTCGGCCATGAGATCCCCTACATCCCGGAATGGAAGCTCGCGGCCGGCGTCGGCCTGGAGTCCGGTCCGTACGCCGGTTCGCTCGACCTCAGCTATTACTCGGCGACCTGGGGCACCGGCTACAACGGCGATCCTCGCCTGGTCGACGGAAGCGGCGCCCTGGCGGACCCCTCGACGATCGACGGCCGGGTCGACGGCCTGCTCACCGTGGACCTGAACCTGCGCTGGCAGTGCACCCGGAGCTTCCGGGTCGTCGGCGGCGTGCAGAACCTGCTCGACCGGCGCGCCATCATCAGCCGCGCTCCGCTGGGGCCGCGGGCCAACGCCCCGCGGACCTTCTTCCTCGGGGGCGAGCTGGCCTTCTGAAGCCGGACGAGCCTTGCCAACCCGGGCGGCCCGCCGCATCGTCCCGCCCCACCCGCGCATGCCCGCCGCGCCCGTCCAGCCCGCTCCCGACCGCCTCGCCGACTTCGTCGTCGTGGCGGCCGCCGTCGTGGCCCTGACGGTGTCGGTCGCCGGCCTCACCCGCCCGGCGCCCCGGCTCGAGGCGCCCGCGCCGGCGGCCACGAAGCCCAAGCCCGCCTTGGTCAAACTGGACCCGACGAAGCTGCGCACCGCGCCGGCGGCGTCCCCGGAGGCCGCGGTCGCGCCGGCGGCCGAGCTGGCGCCCGCGCCGCTCGCCCCGATCGGCTCCCTGCCCGACCTCCGCCTGCCGAACCTCCCGCAAATCCCGGCGGCGACCGTTCGCCGGACGCGCGTCGCCGCGCCCCCGGCGACCCAGGGACCCGCCCGCGCCGCGGCGACCGGCCCCATCGTGCTCGATGGCGCCGAGATGGCCGGACGCCAACCTTGGCCCGAATACCCGTTCGAATGCCTGCGCCGCCGCGAAAGCGGCGTCGTCCGCGTCGAGTTCGAGGTCGGCGAGAACGGCCTGGTGCGCCGCGCCCGGGCCGTCGGCTCCTCGGGCTGCGCGCGCCTCGACGAGGCGGCCACCGAGACCATCCTGCGCCGCTGGGAGTTCCCGGCCGGCGACGTGCGCCTCTTCGAGATCTCCATCCATTTCCAACTCCAGTGACCATGCCCCTCGCCAACGTCGTCGTCGAGACCTTCCTCAAAGGCGGCCCCATCATGTGGCCGATCCTCGCCTGCCTGGTCGTCGC
>JBEBDN010000047.1:0-8355 GCA_041156945.1 Verrucomicrobiota bacterium
CGGCACGTTCTTGGAGTGGTCATTGACCCCGATCATCACGCTCAGGAGGTCGGGCTTCAGTTCGATGGTGTCCTTCGTCCAGCGCTTATACAGCTCGCGCACCGTGTTGCCGCTCACCCCGCGGTTGTAGAACTCCAGCTTGGCGCCCGGAAACGCCGCCCCATGACGGGCGGCGATGATGAACACGTAGCCGTGGCCGAGGATGTGGTTCGGATCCTGGCTCCGACCGCGGTTACCATCGGTGATGGAGTCTCCCTGGAAGAGGATGCGGGCCCCCGGGGCAAAGGCCGGGATCGGCTCGACCGCGGGCGCGGCCAGCGCGAACAAGGGGGTCAAGAGGGCAAGGAAAAGCAGGGGCATAAAAGCAGGAATAAGCATGCGGCCAGTCCAGTCGAGCGCGATGGAACGACGTGATGGTTCGCCCAGTTGAACAGTTGATCCGTTGACCGGTTGGCCAGAGGCGGAGTCTTTGCCGGCCCTGCTCCTGGCCCTGGCCCTGGCCCAGGCCCAGGCCCTTCAACGCATCGCCCTGAGTTCTTTCCTATTCCCTCCTCCCTCCAATCTCCTTACCTTACCCCCATGCGCCCCGCCCTTCCCCTCTTGCTGGCCTTGGCCTTTGGCTCCGTGTGCCTCGCCGCCGACTCCCTGCCGCCCATCCAAGACGGTAAGGTGCCGCAGAACCTGACGGAGCTCTGGGGCGCCTACGACCCGCGCGCGGAAGCGCTGGAAGCCGAAGTGACCAAGGAATGGGAAAAGGACGGCATCGTCTGCCGGGTCATCCGCTACCGCATCGGCATTTTCAAGGGCCAGCCGGCGACGATGGCGGCGTTCTACGCCTTCCCCAAGGGTGCGAAAGGGCTCCCCGCGATCCTGCAGATCCACGGGGGTGGCCAGTCGGCCAGCCTCTCCTCGGTCGTGACCAACGCCAAATTGGGCTACGCGAGCCTGTCGCTCAATTGGGGCGGCAACAAGATGAGCCTAGCCGACGGCAAGGTCTACGACGGACCGAACACCGATTGGGGCGCCCTCGATGCGACGCACCCGCCGCAGCGCAACAAGGCGAACCACTTCGCCGGCCCGACGACGCCCGACGTCTACACGCTCGACGCCATGGACTCGCCGCGGAACGACAACTGGTTCCTGGTGACCCTCGCCGCGCGCCGCGCGCTGACGTTCCTGGAGAGGCAGCCCGAGGTCGACCCATCCAAGCTCGGGGCGACCGGCCATTCGATGGGCGGCCGGCTCACGGTCCAGCTGACGGGCATCGATGACCGGGTGAAGGCCGCGGTGCCGTCGTGCGGGGGATCGGGCGACTTCACCGGCGATCCGGCGACCTTTCCGGGCGGCGCCGTGAGCAAACGCTCCCCGCGCGACTTGGCCACGCGCTCCGAGAATCCCTACATCGCCCGACTGCAGGTGCCGACGCTCTGGTTCTCGCCGACGAACGATTTCCACGCGCATACCTACGACTTCGCCTACACCTGGAGGGAGGTCGCCGCCGGCCGGCTCGGCTTCAGCATCTCGCCGCACTTCAACCACCGGCACACCGATGCCCATAGCCTCACGGCAACGCTGTGGTTCGAACAGCACCTCAAGGGCGCCTACCGGCTCCCCCGGACGCCGGAACTGCGCTGGGAACACCGGATGGCCGGAGGGCAGGCGGTCTTCACGGTCACGCCGGACGCCGACCGGCCCGTCAAGGAGGTACGCGTCTACGCCACGGCCGATGCGCACGCGCTGACGGCCTTTTGGCGGACAGTGCCGACGACCCCGCAGGGCAAGGAATGGCGGGCGACGGTACCCGTGCTGGACGGGCGTGACCCGCTCTTCGTCTACGCCGACGTCCACTACGAGACGCCCGAAGCCTACCGGAAGACCCCGACGAATCCTGGCGTGGGCCGGAGCGAGACGTTTGCGCTGAGTTCGCGCGTGCTCGCGCTCACCGGCGCCCAACTCGCCGAGGCCGGCGTCCGTCCTTCCGCGCGCCGCGACCGGATGATCGACGACGGGACGCGTGGCTGGCAGGATTGGTTCAGGCTGAACTGGGGGAACCCGACCCTCTGGACGGCGAGCACGCGCAAGGTGAAGGATCCGCTGTGGCGAGGCCCGCTGGGCGCGCGCCTCGCCTTCGAGATCAATCCGGCGAACGACACCACCCTGTACGTGACGGTCACCCGCAACGCCTGGGGAGCCTTCGGGTCCGGCACCGGCGACTATTACGCAGCCGTACCGCTCAAGGCCAACGGGGGCTGGGTCGCGGTGAACCTCGGGGTCGAGGATTTCCAACCGGTCGACCCGAAGGGCGCCAAGCCCTTGACCGATTGGTCGACGCTCACCGACCTCAGTCTCAGCGGCCATGCCAACGTGGTGAAGGATGGAGCGAAGACCCCCCTGCCGAGCGTCGACTGGAAGAAAGCGGGGGCGACCCGGATCCGCCAGCTCCGATGGGTCGGAGGTCAGTACCAAGGGGACGCGCCGTCCGCCCCGGAACTCTCCGACGCCGAGCGCACCCAGGCCTTCAACGACGCCATCCAAGCCTCCCTCGAACAGGAAAAGAAGGATCGCGACGGGAGGTAGGCAATGGAGAGTTGGCACGCTGGCACGGGGGCATGGGGACAAGGAGAGATGCAGGAAAGGGCCAGGGCTAGGGCCAGGAAACGCGACGGCCTAGGGGAAGTCTGAGTTCCTGACCCTGGCCCTGACCCGATTGTCTCTTTGCATCTCGGTAGGGCTGACCGTCCTCGGTCGGCCGCAGTCTAGGGCAGCACGCGGTGCTGCCCCTACCTTGCCCGCGGACGAGCAGGGACGCTCGTCCCTACCTAGATACAGTGATGCAGGAAAGGGCCAGGGACAGGCGCCAGGAAATCCCATCTCCTCGTGCATTGATCGACTCAGCACTCTGTACTCGAATTAGCACTCGACTCCCTGCTCTCCGCCTTCCGCCCTTACTTACAGCACCCCGGCTTGCCGGCGACGAGGTCGGCGGCGCGGGCATGGAGATCCTTCTTCGTGGCTTCGTCGGTCGCGGACGCGGCGAGCAGCTCGAGGGCCTTGAGGTTGTTCGACTTCACCTGCGCGTGGTGGGCGGCGGAAGCGCGACGACGGGCGAAGAACAAGGCCGTGAGGAGGAGCGTGAACTGCGCGGCGAAGATGGCGACGAAGCCGACGATACGCTCGGCGGTGCCGGTCAGGCCGGCGGTCGAATTGCGGATGAACTCCGCACCACCCTTCACGAGGACGACCGCGAGCACCACCGCGAGGGCGACGAGCACACGGCCCATCAGACGGTTGCACTTGGCGGAGCGGGCGAAGACTTCGGATGGGGTGGCAGGAGGAGTGCAGGCCATGGTGGAACGAAGAATCAGGAAACCAGGGACAAGGGCAAGGCGTTTGGTAGGGGCCGCACCGCGTGCGGCCCTAGCGCCTTGGGTAGGGCTGACCGTCCACGGTCGGCCGCAGTCTAGGGCAGCACGCGGTGCTGCCCCTACCTTGCCCGCGGACGAGCAGGGACGCTCGTCCCTACCTCTAAGAGGCAACCACAACACCCTTGCCCACGTGCCAACTTGCCAGCGTGCCCCCTGCCCTCCGCCCGCACTCTTCCTTGCCCTCCCCCGCCTCAGGCTTTCTAGTGCGGCGTGGCCACGAAGCTCCTCCTCCTCGACTGCGATTCCACCCTCTCCTCCATCGAGGGCATCGATGAGTTGGGACGACTGCGGGGTCCGGCGACCTTCAAGGCGGTCGAGGACATGACCAACGCCGCCATGAATGGGGGCACTCCGATGGAGGCGATCTTCGCCAAGCGCCTGGAGATCATCCAACCGACCGCCGCGGAACTCGCCGCGATCGGCGCCCAATACATCGCCACCGTCGAACCGACCGCCTTGGCCAGCCTCGCCAAGTTGCGCGCCGCCGGCTGGAAGATCGCCATCGTCAGCGGAGGCTTCACGCAGGCCATCCGCCCGCTGGCCGACTTCCTGGGCATCGACCGCGTGGAGGCCGTGACGCTCAAGTTCCACGCCGACGGTTCCTATGCGGGGTTCGACGACTCCTGCCCGACCTGCAAGTCGAAGGGCAAGAACGTCGTGGCCCGTCGCCTCCGCGCCGAGCACCAAGCCACGCACGTGGTCATGGTCGGCGACGGCGCCAGCGACCTCGAGGTCAAGGGCGACGCCGATGTGGTCATCGGTTTCGGACGCTACGTGCAACGCCCGAAGGTCGTCGCGGGCGCGGATAAGTTCGTGCGCTCGCTCGAGGAGTTGGTGGGAGTTGTGTAAGGGGTTGGCGGTTGGGGGTTGGCGGTTGGTGGCATGCGGACAAAAGGGAGACTCGGACGAGCAGGGACGCTCGTCCCTACCTAAGAGGCAACGAAGCAGAAGGGTCAGCAAGTAGGGGAAGGAGTTCAGACCCAAATCGGCCTCCCATCCCCGTGCTTCCATCGACTCAGTACTCTGTAATCTGTACTCAGTACTCCTTACCCTGAACTCGATCCAGCACTCCGTGCTTTCCAACCGCCAACCCCTCCTCACTCCTTGCCTCCCCTCTCCCTGTCCTCCTAAATCCTCCCTATGCGCCGCCTGCTCCCCCTCCTGGCCCTCTGCACCGTTTTCGCCGCCGACTCCAAGCCGCAGACCGGCGGACCCGACCCCATTCCGGCGGCGGGCCCGGGTTCCAAGCCCCTCCGCGTCTTCCTGCGCTCCGGCCCGAAGTCGCACGGCCCCGGCGACCATGACCACCCGGCCTTCCTCCGCGACTGGGTCCCGCTCCTCAAGGAACGCGGCGCGCAAGTGGAGGGTGGCGACGTCTTCCCGACCGCGGCGCAGCTCGCCGAGACCGACGTCATGATCATCCACCGCCAGGTGGGCGGCAACTTCAAGCCCGAGGAACGCGCGATCGTCGACGCCTACGCGAAGCGCGGCGGGGGCTTCGTCGTCATCCACGCGGGCGCGGTCGCCGGCGGCGGAGCCTCCGACGACTATTACCGCGACCTGCTCGGCGGCTCCTGGCGCCAGAAGGTCACGAAGTGGCGCGAAGGCCCGATGCAGCTGAACTTCGTGGACCGCGCGCACCCGATCACGAAGGGCGTGGCCGACTTCGGGATGAAGGACGAGATCTACTACGACCTCGACATGCTCCCGGGCATCCACTCCCTCGCGACCGCCCCGACGCCCAAGAAGAAGGGCGACGGCTTCGAGGCCCAGACGCAGATCTGGACCTACGAGAAGGAAGGCGCCCAGCGCGCGTTCGTCTTCATCCCCGGCCATACCTACGTGAACTTCTCCCGACCCGACGTCCAGACCCTGCTCCTGCGCGGCATCGCCTGGGCCGGCCGCAAGCCCGTCGAGACGTTGGAGAAGAAGTAGGCCTAGTTAGTTGGCACGCTGGCAGGGGGGCAGGCTGGCGAGGGCGCAGCGTTGGCCTCGGGCCAACCAATCAACTGTGCCTTGGGTAGGGCTGACCGTCCTCGGTCGGCCGCAGTCCAGGGTAGCACGCGGTGCTGCCCCTACCTTGCCCGCGGACGAGCCGGGACGCTCGTCCCTACCTTAAAGGCAAACGCTAAGCCCTTGCCCACGTACCCCTATCCCCCAACGGGACTGGATTTGTCTTAGGCTCCCAGAATCTCCCGCATACGTGCGCGACGGTAGCGGAAGATGCCTTCGACCTTCGACTTCACGAAGGGATAGGCGACCTCGCCGAGGGGCCAGAGGGGGAGCTTGTAGAGCACCTCGTCGTCCATGCGCGTCTTGCCGCCTTCGTCGGCGAAGGTGTGCGTGTGGTGCCAGACGGCGTAGGGACCCTTGAGCTGCTCGTCGACGAAGGCGTAGGGCGGATCCCACGCGCTGATGCGGGTGCGCCAACCGAACGAGACGCCGTTGAGCTTGAGCCGGTAGTCGATCAGCGTGCCCTGCGTCATCGCGATCGGCAGCGGAGTCGTGATGCGGAACTGCAGTTCGGGAGGGGTGATGGCCTCGAGGTTCTCCGCCTTGGAGAAAAAATCGAAGACGCGTTCGATGGGCAGGGCCAACAGGGTGCTCTCGAAGTAGCGGTGCACGCCACGCGGGAGGGAGTTGGGGGTCGAGAGGTGGTCTCGGCGGTGCTTGCGGATGACTTCGCTGTAATCGGACACGGGGACGGGGAACGGCCGTAGGCTGAGGGGCGGAGGGGGGGGTGTCAAGGGACGGCGGGTGAAAGGGCTTGCCGACCGCCTGAAGCGGGTTTCCCTTGGAAGACCACCCCCCTGGCCATGTCCTCCTCCCGCAATCGTCACGGCGCCTTCGGCACCAACAAGCCCCGCCCGATCGGTCGCGTCTTCGACCCCGCCCCCAAGCCCCAGCCGATCGACGACAAGCCCAAGGGGCCGACTTTCGCCGACAAGCTGATCCAGTATTCCCAGCCGATCCTGGAGCAGGCCGGCAACAACCACACCGCCGCCAAGGGGGCGATGAACGTGGCCATCCTCATCTGGAACGCCGCCATCGAAGGCGAGGAGAAGATCGCCGCCGCCAAGAAGACCTTGGCCGCCCTGCCCGGCGCCACCTCGACCCAGGTCGAGGAACTGGTGACCACCATGGTCGCCCGCAAGAACGAGCTCTTCCCGGAGGAGAAGCTCAGCGTCACCAATTTCGTGCTGAAGTTCAGCCACCGCAAGGGGGCCCAGTTCCGCGTGACCGCCGTGAACATCAATCCGGAAGGCGTGCAGAAGGCCGACCTTTCGGACATCGTCAAGGTCGGCGGCTGAGGCGGACGGCTTTTTCCTTTTGCGGTCTTCCGGCCGGGGCTTGAGATGGGCGGCATGGCCACCCTCGCCCTCCGCCAAGCCGAACTCGTCAACGAAGGTCGCCGCTTCGTCGCGGACGTCCTCGTGCGCGACGGGCTGATCGAACGGATCGGCGCCCTGCCGGCCGGCGTCCGTTACGACGCGGAATACGACCTCGCCGGCAAGCTGCTGGTGCCCGGCCTGATCGACGACCAGGTCCACTTCCGCGAACCCGGCCTCACCCACAAGGCGTGCATCGCCTCCGAGGCCCGCGCCGCCGTGGCCGGGGGCGTGACCTCGTTCATGGAGATGCCGAACACGAACCCTCCGGCCGTCACGCTCGAGGAACTTGAGAAGAAGTATGCGATCGGCGCGGCGACCTCGGTGGCGAACTACTCCTTCTTCCTGGGGGCCACCAACACCAACCTCGACGTCGTGAAGTCGATGGACCCCCGCCGGATCTGCGGGGTGAAGGTCTTCATGGGCTCTTCGACCGGCGACATGCTCGTCGACCGCGAGGCCACCCTGGAGGGCATCTTCCGCCACTCCCCCACCCTCATCCTGACCCACTGCGAGGACACGCCCCGCATCAAGGCCGCCGAGGCCGCCGCCAAGGCCAAGTGGGGCGAGGACGTCCCCGCCGCCGAGCACCCGCGCCTGCGCGACGTCGAGGCCTGCTACGCCTCGTCCTCCCTGGCGGCCGCGCTCGCCCGGCGCCACGACGCGCGCCTGCACATCCTGCACATCACCACGGCCAAGGAACTCTCGCTCTTCAGCGCCGCTCCGCTCAAGGGCAAGCGGCTGACGGCCGAAGCCTGCGTGCACCACCTCTGGTTCGCCGAGGCGGACTACGCGCGCCTCGGCCACCAGATCAAGTGCAACCCGGCGATCAAGACCGCCGCCGACCGGGACGCCGTGCGCGCCGCCGTGGCTTCGGGCGTCATCGACGTCATCGCGACCGACCACGCGCCGCACACCTGGGAGGAGAAATCGCAGTCCTACTTCAAGGCCCCCTCCGGTCTGCCGCTGATCCAGCACCCGCTGCTGATCCTGCTGGACCTCGTCCGCCAAGGGGCGTTCTCGCTCGAGACCGCCATCGAGCGCGCCTGCCACGCGCCCGCCACGCTCTTCGGCGTGGAGCGACGCGGCTTCCTCCGCGAAGGCTACGCGGCCGACCTCGTGGTCGTCGACCCCGCCAAGCCGCACACCGTCGCCAAGGCCGGCCTGCTCTACCAGTGCGGCTGGTCGCCCTTCGAGGGGCACACCTTCGGCGCCTCCATCGAGCGCACCTTCGTCAACGGCGTCTGCGTCTACGAGGATGGCAAGGTCCGCGCCGACGCCCCCAAGGGCCGGCGCCTGACGTTCGACGGCAATACGCGCTGAGGCCGAGGGGGGCGGCACCGCGCGCCGCCCTCGCCCACCCTTCTCCCGCCCACCCGGCTAGTCCGCCGGAATCTCGTCCTTGGCGCCGGCCTCGTAGCGCTCGCACCAGGCCTTGGACCAGGCGGCGAAGTCGCCCGCGGCGATGTGCGCGTGGGCCTGGGCCATGAGGTCCTGCAGGAAGTGGATGTTGTGCAGCGCCAGCAGCGTGCCGCCGAGCT
>JBEBDN010000048.1:0-5048 GCA_041156945.1 Verrucomicrobiota bacterium
GGCTTGGTGCCCTTGGTGGCGTCGTAGGCCATCTCGACCTTGACGTTGAGGCGGGCCTCGAGGCCCTTCTTCAGGATTTCCTTCTGGTTGGCGTAGTCATGGCAGCAACCGCCGGCGACGATGAGCACGCGGAGCGGCTTGACGTCTTCGGCGAAGAGCGGGGAGGCCAGGCTGGCCAGGAGCGCCAGGGCGAGGGTGGGGCGGAGTTTCATGGGGGTGTCGGGGATAAAGGGAGGGGGGCGGGCGTTGGGCAAACCAAACTTACTTCCGCTTCGGGGAATCGGTCGGGGCGCCTGGCTTGGCCGCGGCCAGGGCCGCTTGGGTGTCGGCGTTGGCGGCCTTCGCGAGGTCGGCGGGGATCGGCTGTCCTTCGATGAAGGTGTAGAGCGCTTCCTTCTGCTTCTCGCTCAGCGGGCGCTCGGCCTTGGGCGGCATGACGTCGCCGCCGCCGCGCTCCAGGAAGACCCGGGCGAGCAGCATGCTGCTGTTGGGTCGCCCGAGCGTGAAGGTCGGGTTCTTGCCGCCCTTGAGCGTGGCCTCGAGCGAGTCGAGGCGCAGCTTGCCCTTCTCCTTCTTCGGGCCGTGGCACGACACGCAGTGCGCATCGAACAGCGGTTGGATCACCTGGGCGTAGTCGGCCTTCTGCGCCGGGGTGAGCGGCGCGGCGGACTCGGCCTTCTTCGGGGCGTTCGGCGAGGCCGCCAGCGCGCCGATGGTGAGCCACAGGGAGGGATGCATCGCTGGTCGGCGGGTGGTGCGTCGCCGCGCTCAGCCGAGCGGAACGCGCGGGCGGTCCACCGCGGCCTTGGGTTCCGCCGCCTTCTGCGATTCCTGGTTGGGCTTGAAGAGGTCGCCGTGGACCTTGGCCCCGCCGATGTGCGCGGCGATCGTCATCACGCCCACCGCGACCAGCTGCGCGACCACGCGGACGCGCCAGCTCTGGAAGATGCACAACCAGGCGCCGGCCGCCACGAAGGAGGCGGCGATGCCGAGCCAAAGGTGCTGGTCGAGGCCGGTGTAGTCGCTCCCGTTGAAGTGGGCCTCGAGCAGGCCGAAGAGGCAGGTCGCCCAGATGCTCACCGCCCCGAGCAGGCTGAGGCGCCGGATGGTCAGGCTGGCCTCGGCGTGGCGGTCCCAGATCTCGAAGAAGGGCACGAGCATCAGGATGGCGACCGGGAAGTGCAGGAGGATGAAGTGCTGGTGGCCGGCGATCGACAGCAGGGCCGGGCCGCGGTCCTCGCCGTCGTGCGGCCAGAACCACGCGAGGGCCACGAGCAGGAGGTTGGGCCCGAGCGCGAGCCAGAGCCGGGCGTATTTGGTCAGGGGGTGGTGCGTGGTCATGGGGCGGCGGTATCTTCGGGGTTCGCGCCGCGTGGTCAAACGCAAGCGAAGGCCTTCATCCCATGGGACAGCCGCGGGCCGGAATGGTTCGGGCGCAAAAAAGCCCGCGGGGTTCAGCCGCGGGCTTTCGGGAGGCTCGGAAGCGAGGCTTACTTGTTGGCCTCGATGAAGGCCTTGACCTTCTCGAGCTGCTCCTTGGTCAGCGGGTGACGCTCCTTGGCCTTCTTGGGGGGCATGGCGAGGTCGTCGTCGGGGCTGGAGATGCCGAGTTCGGAGGTCTTGTAGAGGGAGCTCTTGGAGGCGTCGCCCCAGGTGATGCCGGCGCCGCTTTCCTTGCCGCCCTTGACGATGGAGGCGAGGGAGGTGGCGTCGAAGCCGCCCTTGGGCTTCTTGGTCTTGTCCTTGCCGTGGCAACCGATGCAGCTCTTCTCGAGGATCGGGGCGATGTCGGCCTTGAAGGCCTTCTCGCGATCGGCGTCGGTGGCCGCGAAGGCCGAGGTGGCGGAAACGAGGGTGAGGAGGGCGAGGGTACGCATGGGAGTAGGTCGGGTAGATAAGTAACCCCGGTTCAAAAGGAAAGTTTTACTTTTAGGGGTGGGCGGGCTGGACCCAGGGGAGGCAGAGCGTCCGGAGGCGGTCGGGGACGATGGCTTCGACCCGGGTGCCCGCATCCTCGGCCTTGGAGGAAAGCACCGTGGCCCCCGCGTGGATCTTGCCCAGGAGAGGGTACTGGTCGTGGGGGATGAGCAGGGTCATCCGGTGGTCGCGGTCGGCCGCGCACTTCTCCAGCATCTCCAGCAAGGCCGGCAGACCCTCCCCGGTCTTGGTGCTGATCAGGAAGGCGTCCGGGTGGGCCGCCAGGGCCTCGGCGCGTTCCGCCTCGTCGGCCAGGAGGTCGGCCTTGTTGAGCACGGTGATGACCGGCCGGTCGCCCGCGCCGATTTCCTGCAGCACCTGCAAAGTCGTCTCCGCGTGCTTCATCCGCTCGGGCGAGGAGAGGTCCACCACGTGCAGTAGGAAGTCGGCCTGCACCGCCTCCTCGAGCGTGGCCTTGAACGCCTCGACCAGACGGTGGGGCAACCGGCGGACGAAGCCCACCGTGTCGGTCAGCAGCAACGCCCGGCCCGAAGGCAGTTCGAGCCGGCGGGTCGTCGGGTCCAGCGTCGCGAAGAGCTGGTTCGCGGCCAGGACGTCGGCGCCGGTCAGGCGGTTGAGCAGGGAGGATTTGCCCGCGTTGGTGTAGCCGACGATCGAGAGGGTCGGGAGCGGGACGCGCTGGCGTTGCTTGCGCTGCGTGGCGCGCTGGGCCACCACGGCCGCGAGCTCGCGCCGGACCTTGGCGATCTTGTCGCGGATCTTGCGCTGGTCCATCTCCATCTGCGTCTCGCCCGCGTCGCGCTGCATGGCGCCGCCGCCGCGCTGGCGGTCGAGGTGGGACCAGAGGCGCTTCAGGCGCGGCAGCATCTGCTCGAGCTGCGCGAGCTCGACCTGCAGCACGGCCTCACGGGTCTTCGCGCGGGAGACGAAGATGTCGAGGATGACCTCCTGGCGGTCGATGGCCTTGAGGCCGTTCGAGTCCTTCTCCCAATTGCGCTGCTGGGCCGGCGTGAGTTCGTCGTCGAAGATCACCAGGCCGCATTCCTTGGAGCGGGCGAGGGCGGCGATCTCCTCCATCTTGCCGGAGCCGACGAGGTGGCGGGGGCTTTCTTCCCTGATCTTGGCGATCAGCGAGCCGCGGATCTCCACGCCCAGGTTGCCGACGAGCTCGTGCAGCTCATCGAGCAGGTACTGGGCTTCCTCGGCGGTCTCCCCCTGGCGTTGCAGTCCGACGAGGATGGCCCGGTTGGCGCGGGCGAGGACCTCGGGGTCGTAGGGATCGAAGGGTTTCGGGTCGGTGTCGGACACGTGGGACGGGACGGAAAGGGGAAGGATTTTGGCGGTGGGGGCGGCCGGGGCGAGGCTAGAAGTGGGCCGTCCGGCCGGGGGCATCCGCCCAAAAGGAAGCGGCGGGTCGCCCCGCCGCTTGGTTCCGGCCCGGCCCGTGGGGCCGGCTGATCCGTCGTCCGCCTTTCAGCGGTCGAACTGCACCCAGTCGATGTTCATGAGGCCGCCGCCCTTCTTCGGATTGGTCAGCACCAGGAAGACGTCATGCCGGCCGGTCACGGGGGCGAGCTTGGCCTTGTTCTCGGCCGTCTTGGCCCAGTCGCCGGTGTGGGTGATGCCCACGGTCGCCACCAGCGGGCCGGTCGGGCTGTCCAGGCGGACTTCCACCTGGCTGTCCTTGGCGCTGCTGCCGACGGAGGCGGCGATGGTGACGCCCTTGCTGTCGGCGAGGTTCAGGTCGGCGAACTTGAGGGTCGCGCCATGGTTGGTCGAGCCGACCACCTTGCCGGCCTTCTTGGCGCCGGTCACCTCAGCGGTCTCCGCCTCGAGGCGGCGGTGGCGCAGGGTCACCGCGCCCTTCCCCCCGAGGGCGCCGGCGGGACCGGCCCCGAGGTCGGTGTAGGAGGCCTCGAGCACCAGCGTGCCAGGCTTGCCGTCCTTCGGCGCGGTCACCTGGCCGGCGAGGCCGCGGGAAAGCGTCGGGCCGCCCTTGCCCTTCTCGAGCGCGAGCATCCAGCGGAGCATGATGGCGACCTCGTCCTCGGTGTGCTGCGGGTGCGCCAGCATCGGGACCTGGCCCCACACGCCGCTACCGCCGAGGCGGACCTTCCTGTTGAGCACTTCGGCGGCGTCGGCCTGCTTGCGGTAGCGGTCCGCGATCGCGAGGAAGGTCGGGCCGACCAACGCGGTCTCGATCGCGTGGCAGTTGAAGCAGTCGCTCTGGCGCATCAGGGAGAGGCCCGGATCCACCGCGGCGGCCTTGCCGTCGGCGGCGAGGAAACTCGAGGTCACCAAGGTGCGGGCGCCGAACTCGGCCTCCTTGCCGGCGGAGGAGCCATCCTCGGCGTCCTGCACGGCGACCTTGAAGTCGAGCTTGGCCCCGGGCGTGAAGAAATCGCCGTCCTGCGGTTGGAGGAAACGCACGGCCGGCGCCTGGTTGCCGACGACCACCGGGACGCCGCGCGTGACCGAGGCGCCCTGGCCATCGCTCACGGTGAGCTCGACGGTGAAGTTGCCGGCGGTGGTCAGTTCGACGGGCAGCTCTTCCCCTTCGCCGAGCTTCCGGTCGCCGGGCTGCAGTTTCCAGGCGTAGCTGAGCTTGCCGCCGTCCAGGTCGCGCGAGCCCTTGGCGGAAAGGGTGGTCTTGAGCGGGGTGGGACCGTTCGTCGCGCCCGCCGCGAGCTTGGCGATCGGCGGCAGGTTGCCGCGCACGTAGGAGATCTTGTAGAGCGCGGAGTCGCGGTTGGCGCCCCAGGTCTCGCCGTAGTCGAGCAGGTAGAGGCAGCCGTCGGGACCGAAGGTGGCGTCGACCGGGCGGCGGAGCACCGTCGCGCCGTTGTCGAGCGCCGCCTGCTGCTTCTTGCGCTGGTCCTCGGTGTTGCCGAGCACGAACGCGGTGGGCGCGAAGCCCTCGAGGCCGGCCAGGTCGGAGTTGGCGTCGAGGCGGGCCCACTTGATGAAGGGACGCTGCCAGTCCCAGAAGAGCAGGCAGCGGTCGAAGTGCTTGGGGAACCCTTCGGTCTTCTCGAAGGATTCCTGCCAGTGGAAGACCGGGCCCGCGCAGGCGGTGCGCCCGCCCTCGCCCAGTTCCGGCCACTTGTCCG
>JBEBDN010000049.1:0-12441 GCA_041156945.1 Verrucomicrobiota bacterium
CCCTCTACTCCACCGCTTCATTCATCCGGCTGCCGGCGGCGACGAGGACGATGCAGCCGATGACGGCGTAGCAGCAGGCCGAGCTGAAGAGGATCTGGCGGATGCCGAAGTGGTCGGCCAGGGCGCCCATGATCAGGCCGGCGAAGGGTAGGAAGCCGAAGAAACTAAGGCCGGCGATGGCCGAGACCCGTCCACGGATCTCTTCGGGCGAGCGTTCCTGCACCACGGTGTTTCCCAGTCCCACCAAGGTGGAAACCCCGAGCGCCAGGCAGGTCAAGGTCGGCGCCGCCCACAGGAACCCGTCGGCTTTGCTCAAGCTGATCAGGGCGGCGCAGATCACCGCCACCGCGCAGGTCAGCGCCACGCGCCGCGCCCGCCGCGGCAGGAACATGATCCCGACGGAACCGAGCACCGAGCCGATGCCCGAGCTGAACATCAGTCCGCCCATCTGTTCGGCGTCCACGCGCAGCACGTGCTGGCCGTAAAGCGGGAGAAGGACGATCATCACCGGGAAGACGAACAGCGTGTTCGTGACCAGCATCGCGATCATCGAGAGGCTGGCCGGATCCTGACGGAGGTGCTGGAAGGCCGCGCCCATGCCGCCCTGGCGTTTCTCCTCCTGCTCGGGCGTGCCGAGCGGACGCCGGGGGAGCGTGGACAAGGCGATCATCAACGCCACGAAGGAACCCGCGTTCAGGTAGAAGGCCCATTGGGCGCCCAGCCGGCCCACCAGGTAGCCGGCCAGGGCCGGCCCCACTAGTCGCGTGCCATGGAAGATCGCGCGGTCGATGGCGATCGCCCGGGCGACGTGCGCCTTGCCGACGAGCTCCGGGACGATCGCGGCCGCGGCGGGCATCTCGAAGGAATTGGAGATGCCGAGCAGGGTCGCCGCGGCGAGGATGTGCCACATCTCCAGTCCGCCTTGCGCGATGAGCGTACCGAGCGCGAGGGCGAGCCCGATCTGCACGAGCTGGCAGGCCTGCAGGATGTAGCGCTTGTCGTAACGGTCGGCGTACATCCCGCCGAGGCGGAAGAGCAGGAGCATGGGGAGGCCTCCCGCGAAGTTGACCGCCGCCAGCGCCAGGCCGCTGGCGGTCAGGCCTGCCATCACCCAGCCCTGCGCCATCGCCTGCATCCAGGTGCCGGTCATGGAAATCCCTTCGCCGACCATGTAGCGCACGAACGGCCCGTTCGGGAAGCGTTCGGCGGCGGGCTGGTCGGCGGGAGAGGACATCGTTGGGCAGACTTGGGGACAATGGAGCAAAGTGCAAAGGGAAGTTGGCGGGCCGCGGTTAGGGGGTAGCGGATGGCGTTGGGGCGATGCGGCCAAGGGAGGGCTGACCGTTCCGGTCGGCCGCGGGCCTGGGGTCTGGCTTCGCCTCGCGCAGCGATGGCGTGCCTGGCCTCAGGCCGAGCCCCGCTCAACGGACCAGCAGGGACGCTGGTCCCTACCTAGAGCGGCAATGGGTTCGCCTTTGACCAACCGTTCAGCCGCTCATCGGCTCAACGCGTACGCCAACCCCCAACCGCAACCCCTAACCGCTATTCGCCAACCCGCATCACTTCTGGTAAGCCGCTGCCGTCGCCTTCCAGGCCGCGTCGACGGCGGGCTTCAGCACGGCGGCGATGGCCTTGTAGCCGTCGACATCGGGGTGCAGGTTGTCCTTGAGGTAGTGGCCGGGCTTCCCTTCGCCGTTCGGCAGGTTGAGCGCGGAGTTGATGTCCACGTACCAGAGGTTCGTGCCCTCCTTGACCAGCTGCTGCAACTGGCGGTTATAGTCGTCGAGTTCGGCCCACTTGGCCTTGCGGGAAGGCGCGCGGGTGGTCGCCAGGAAGACTACCGCGCAATGCGGGTTCTCCTTGCGTAGGCGCGCGAGGTACTCGCGGATGCGGCCGATCGGGGCGTCGGCCGGGTCGCCCGCGTTGATGTCGTTGCCGCCGCACTGGTAGACCACGACGCGGGGGTGGTAGGGCAGGGTGATGCGGTCCATGTAGCCGAGCACCTCGGTCGTGTAGGAGCCTCCAAACCCGCGGTTGATCACCGGGTAGGGCTTCATCTCCTCGGCGACGTTCTTCCACATCCGCAAGGTGCTGGCGCCGCTGAAGAGCAAGGCCTGTTGGGGCGGCGGGTTGGCCTTATCCTGCGCCTCGAAGGCCGCGATGTCCTTCGCCATGCGCAAGGGCTGTTCCGCGAGGGGCTTGCGGACCGCCGGCTTGGCTTCGGCCTTCGGGGCGGGCTTGGCCCCATCGGCGGCGAGGGCCGGCAGGGCGAGGAGGCAAGCGAGGAGGAGGGCGGAGGGGGTGCGCATGCGGAGGTCGTAGGGCGAAATCGCCCGCAGGGCAAAAAGGAAAATCCGTTCGGACGGGGTGCCCTCCTTTGCGCTTTTATCCCGAGGCCGTTTGGGCACATTGAGGGCATGCCCATCGTTCCCGGTCTTCTCAGCCCCTACGAAGCCGTCCGCGGCTTCGTCTACCTTCCCCGCCTGATCTCCAAGGTCCGCCTTCATGCCGCCGGCCAGCTGCACCCGGATTTCGTCAACAACCTCGGCAAGGCCTTCGACGACCGTTGCTGCCAATACCTCGGCGTAGGCTACGACGAACTGCGCGTCTGGGTCCTGCAGCATCCCCAGGCCACCGCCGAGGAAGTCCTCGCCTGGGCCGAAGCCAAGGGCCGCCGGCTCAGCACGAACGACATCGAGATCTGGAACGGTTTCATGACCAAGCGGGGTTGGCGCGACGAGGCCAACGAGGTCCTGCTGCGCCGACTCAAGGAGAACCAGTTGGGGCCCGAGGCCGGTGTGGACACGATGTTCGACTACATCGAAGTCGACGAGGGTCGTTCGGCCCGCCGGCAGGCCCTTTGAACCCGGGTTGGGGATTGAGTCCGGGGTCCGGGGGGCTTGAATGGCCGCTCCCCTCGTCGGGTGCCGCCTTGGCCATCCTCCTCCCATCACCCCGTCTTACCCAGCCTGCGTCCCGCGGGCCTGAGGAGGGAGCCGTCGGATGCTGATCTTGCCCGCCACCTTGGCGTTCCTCGCCGCCAAGGGTGGTTCCGACGAGTCGGTGCGCAATTTCGCCCTGGCGCTCAAGGCCTTCGGGGCCGGTGGTTGGATCGTGTCCTTCATCGGCGCCGCCGCCATGGTGGGCCGACTGCTCATCGACGAGGCCTCCGAGGCCAACTGGCGGCGTTCGCTGAAGCACATCGTCGCCGCCGCGATCTTCGCCATCATCGCCTTCTTCGTCACGTACGCCTGGAAGCTCTCCGCCCTGAACAAGGCCATCATCCAGGGACTCACCGGGGCGCTCGCCCCCGAATTGGTCGAGTGGATCACCCACACCGTCCGGGAGAAACTGGGCCTGCTCAAGGGCGAGCACCTCGCGGCCCGCAAGAAGCGCCGCAAGCGTTCTTCCGGACGCAAACGCTCCAAGCCCAAGTCCAAGCCCAAGAAGGCCCCGGCCCGGAAGTCCGGACCCTCCCGCCGTCCCTGAACCCTTTCCTAACAACCTACGCAAATGACCAAGACCCGCACCTCCCGCCGACCCGTCCGCGGCGGACTCGTCCAAGCCGAAGTCGGCATCGTCGGCATGGCCGTCGTGACCCTGCTCGTCTCGCTGGCCGGCCTCTGGTTCAGCCATGAACTGAAGGATACCACCGACAGCGTGCTGACCGCCACGAAGGAAATCCAAAAATCGGTCGACGGCTACAAGGCCGCCATGAAGTCCACGGAGACGGCCGTCGTGCTGATCACCGACGAGGGCATCAAGTCCGACAACAAGAAGCTCGAGGTGGCCGCCAAGTACGCCGAAACCGCGTTGGGCAAGGCCGAGGTGCAGACGACCAAGTGCATCAGCCTCCTCGAGACCGTCGTCCGGCTGCTCTCCACCTACGAGACCACCACCGTCACCTTCGCCGGCTGCGCCCTCATCTTCGCCCTCTTCGTCATCATCCGGCAGTTCAAGTTGTAGGCGGGGGCGGGTGGGGGTGGAGTACAGAGTGAGAGTACGGAGTACGGAGTGCAGAGTACAGAGTACAGAGTGCAGAGTACAGAGTACGGAGTGCTGAATCGAGTGCAGGATCGAGTGCTGAATCGATTACGGATGCAGAATCGATGGCTGAATTGATTGCGGACTGCAGGTCTGGGCGTTGTGACGATTTGCGGCCGCGAGCTGCAACGTCCCCGCCTCCTTTCCGTAATCCGTAATCTTCACTCAGTACTCCGTACTCGATTCAGCACTCTGTCCTCGATTCTTTTGCTCAAAAATGCCCAAAGCCCTTGGCCTGCACCGGCTGTCCGGTGGCAAGGTCGACCAGGCAGCCCGTACCTTGCTCCGTCGCGCCGAGGCGGGTGAGCGGGGTGAGCGGGAAGGCTTGGCGGAAGGCCCGTTCCAGGAAGTCGGTGCGGTCCGCGGCGACGGTGAAGAGCAATTCGTAATCCTCGCCGTCGGTCAGGGCGTGTTCGACGGCCGGTTTGCCGTCGGCCTTCGCGAGGGCGCGGGCGGCTTCGCTCAAGGGGAGCGCGCCGAGGTCGATCCGTGCATCGAGCTTCGGGCCGAGCAGACCGGGTAGATCCTTCGCCAGCCCGTCGGACAGGTCGGTACACGCGGTGACCTCGCCCTGTCCGCACAACCATTCCCCCTCGGTCAGTCGCGGTGAGAAGTCGAGGTGGTGTCCGTAGAGCGAGCCGCCGAGCTGGCCCGTCACGAAGACCACGTCGCCCGCGCTTGCGGTGCGGCGGGTGAGGATGCGATGGGCGAAGCCCTGCAGCGCGAGCGTCGCGGCGAAGGTGCCCGCCGGAGCCCGGCAGACATCGCCGCCGACGAGGCGCAGCCCGGCCTGGGCCGCCGCGCGGCCGGCGCCGTGCGCGAAGTCCTCAAGCCAGGCGACCTCGACGTCCGGCCCGAGCAGCAGCGAGAGGAGTCCGTCGGAGGGGGTCGCGCCGGCCGCGGCGAGGTCGGACAGGTTGCGGTTCACCAGCTTGGCGCCGGCCCGATGGCCCGCGCAGGCCGCGTCGAAATGCCGCCCCAGCAGGACGGAGTCGATCGTGCTGGTCCGATACCTCCGGCCACCGCGGGTCGTGTCCAGGTGCGCGCAATCCCCGCCCGGACCTTCGGGGAAGGGTGGCGCGGCCACGCCCAAGGCCTGCACCACCCGCCGGATGATCTCCTCCTCCGTGAGTCGCGCCACGGAACGATCGGTCAGCGTGGTGAGCGCGCCCATGGCTCAGAGGCTGGAGGCGTTGGGCGCCAGCTTCAACCAAAGCAGGTTGCTGAAGTTGAAGGCCGCGTGCACCGCCATGCAGGCCAGCAGTCCGTAGCGATCCCGCACCAGGCAGAGGAAGCAGCCGAAGCCCAGCAGGGGCAGGGCGGCCGACCAGCTCAGGTGCACGGTCGCGAAGAGCAGCCCGGTCAGGATCACGGCCGGCCAGCGGGAGGGCGGGAGCAGCCGCTTCAGGCCCGGGTAGATCATCCCGCGGAACGCGAGTTCCTCCATGATCGGGGCCCCGACCGAGACCGTGAGCGTCAGCATGAGGAAGGTGCGGGAGCGGACCGGCACGTCCAACACGAGTTGGACGACGTCCTGCGGTTCGTCGGCGGGGGCGGCGAAGGGGAAGCCGTGCGCCGCGGCGAATTCCCAGGCCATGTGGAGCAGTTTCCAGCCGACCGCACCGGCGAGGCCGAGGCCGATGACGCAGACGAGGGCGGTGCCGATCGCGCGGGGATGCAGTCCGGGCAACGCGGCAAGCGGGTGGTTGGTCGCGTCGGGAGCGTTCGCCGGCGCCGTCGGGCTCCAGATTACCGCCGGCCGGAGGGCGATCCAGAGGGCGACCATCAGGGCCGTGGCCACCATCTGGCCGACCAACCCCATCAGGAGGTGGGAGGAGACCGAGGGGAACAGCTGTTCGGACGTCAGCCGCTGCACGAGCACCGATTGCACGAAGGGGTAGACGAAGCCGAAGGCCACCAGACCGAGGCCCAGCCCGAGCAGGGCGTCGATCGGCGCGGAGGGCGCCGGCTCGTCGGGCCGCTCCTCGCGGAACCAGCGCCGCAACCGGACGATTCCGAGGAGGCCCAAGCCGACCGTGTAGGCGACGCAGGCCCAGTCCCAGTCGGTGAAGGTTTGGGCGATCTCGCGGAGCTTCTCCATCGCGGCGGCTTAGGCGCCGTGCACTTGGCGACCGGCGACGAAGGTCGCCGCCGCGCGACCGGTGAGCGTCCGGCCGGTCAGGGGGTTGTTGCCCGACTTCGAGGCCAGGGTCTTGGCGGAGGGTGTCCACTTCGCCTTGGGGTCGAGCAGGACCAGGTCGGCGGCGGCGCCGACGCGCAGGGTCCCGGCTTCGAGCCCAAGCGTCCGGGCGGGGCCGACCGTCAGGCGCGCGACCAGCAGGGCCAGGTCGGCCGCGCCGGAGAGCACCACCGCTTCGTAGGCCGCGGAGAAGGTCGTCTCGAGCGCCGCGGCGCCGAACGGGGCCTGGTCGAACTCGCAATCCTTCTCGGTCGCGGTGCAGGGCGAGTGGTCGGAGCAGACCGCGTCGAGGGTGCCGTCGATGAGCGCCGCCACCAGCGCGGCCCGGTCGGCTTCCTCGCGCAGCGGCGGGTTGAGCTTGAGCCGGGTGTCGTAGTCCTTGAGCGCGGCGTCCGTCAGCAGCAGGTGCAGGCCGGAGACCTCGGCCGTCACCGGCAGGCGGCGGGCCTTGGCGCGGCGGACGATCTCGGCGGAGCCGGCGGACGAGAGGTGCTGCAGGTGGATGCGGGCCTTGGTGAGCTCGGCGAGCAGGCAGTCGCTCGAGGCGACGATCTCCTCGGCGGCGCGGGGCAGGCCCCGGAGCCCGAGGCGGAGGGACCAGGCGCCTTCGTGCATCTGGCCGCCGTCGGTCATGCTGCTGTCCTGGCAATGGTCGAGCACCACGAGGTCGAACATCGCGGCGTACTCGAGCGCGCGGCGCATGATCTCGTTGTTCTGCACCCCGGACGTGGCGTCGGTGACCGCCACCACGCCGGCCTTCTTCAGCGAGCCGATCGGGGCGAGGGCCTTGCCTTCGTGGCCCTTGGTCAGCGTGCCGGTCGGCAGGACGCGGACGGCGGCGTCGCGGGCGCAGATTTCGCGGAGGAGCTGGATGGTGCCGACGTTGTCCGCCGCGGGGAGCGAGTCGGGCATCGTGACCACGGTGGTGAAGCCGCCGGCGGCCGCCGCGCGGGTGCCCGTGCGGACCGTCTCCCGGGCCGTGCGGCCGGGTTCGCCGAGGCGGCAGTTGAGGTCGACGAAACCGGGGGCGACGACGAGTCCCTTGCCGTCGACCACGCGGGCCTTGGCCTGCTCGGCGGCGGTGAGCCGTTCGACGATCGCGCCGTCGCGGGCGAAGACGTCGCCCTTGGCCTCGTCGCGGCCCGACGCCGGGTCGAGCACGCGCGCGCCGCGGATCCAGAGGGGGGAGGGGTCGGCGGGGTTCATCGGGAGAGGGCCTTGGTGCAGAGGTGGAGGACGGCCATGCGCACGGCGACGCCGTTGCGGACCTGTTCGAGGATCACGGAGCGGGGGCCGTCGGCCACCTCGCTCTCGACTTCGACGCCGCGGTTGATCGGGCCGGGGTGCATGACGATGGCCTTCGGCTTGAGCCAGCCGGCGCGCTCCGCGTTGAGGCCGAACTGGGAGGTGTATTCGCCGAGGGAAGGGAAGTGGGTGGTGGTCTGGCGCTCGTGCTGGATGCGCAGCAGCATCACCGCGTCGCAGTCGCGCAGGGCGGACTTGAGGTCGTGCGCGATGCGGACCTGCGGGAAGGCCTCCTTGAGCGCGGCCGGCACCAGAGTGGCCGGACCCGCGAGGGTCACCTCCGCGCCCAGCTTCGAGAGGCAGAGGATGTTGGAGCGGGCGACGCGGCTGAAGAGGATGTCGCCGAGGATCGTGACCTTGAGGCCGGCGACCTTGCCGAACCGCTGGCGCAGCGTGAAGGCGTCCAGCAGTGCCTGGGTCGGATGCTCGTGGGCGCCATCGCCGGCGTTGACCACGGAGATGTCGAGCACCTCGCCGAGGTAGCGGGCGGCGCCGGCGGAGGAATGGCGCATCACGATGGCGTCCACGCCCATCGCGCGGATGTTGAGGGCCGTGTCGCGGAGGGTCTCGCCCTTGACGAGCGACGAGGCGGTGGTGTTGATGGAGACCACCTCGGCCCCGAGCTTCTTGGCGGAGATCTCGAAGGCGGTGCGGGTGCGCGTGCTCGGCTCGAGGAAGAGGTTCACCACCGTGCGCCCCTTCATGAGGTCGAGTCCCTTCCCTGGGGCCAGGGCCGGCAGGAAGCGGTCGGCCTGGCGGAAGAGGAGTTCGATCTCGGCGCGGGTCAGTTCCTCGATGCCGGTCAGGTCTTTCTTCGTCCAGGTGTCTTGTTTGGCCATGCTGGGTGGGTGCGTGGCCCCAACGAAGTTAGGACCATCGGGAAAGTGGGGAGGGAAGCCCCTTGGTCAAGGGATTTAGGGGAGGGGCAGGGCCAGGACAGGGCCAGGGCCGGGGCTAGGGCCAGGGCTAGGGCTGGGGAAGTGGCTGTGGGCAGTAGGAAGCGAAGGCACCAAAACGGCTACACCTAATCATGTTAGGCTTTACACCTAACGGTGTTAGGTGTTCTCTGGTGGCGTGATGATGCATGCATTTACCAACGGGCTCCCCGAGCTTTTGATCCTGCGGCGGTTGTCCGCGGGAGAGATGTACGGCTATCAACTGGTCAGTGAAATCGCCAAGGCGGGGGAGGGTCGCATCAAATTCAGCGAGGGCTGCGTCTACCCCGTCCTCCATCGGCTCGAGTCCAAGGGTATCCTCGCCACGCGCGAGGAGGAGGTCGGCGGCCGCCTGCGTCGTTACTACCGGCTCAGCCAGTCCGGGAAGAAGCGCCTCGCCCAGCTCTTGGATGAACTTCAGGCCGTCAACCGGTCCGTCGACCTCATCGGAGGCCTCGCCCATGCCCTCTGAGGCCGCCGTGCGCGTCGACGCCGATGCGACGTTCGCCGCCGAACTCAAGGGTGCCTTGCATAGGGAGGGGCTTCGGGGCGCCTACGCCGCGAAGCTCCAAGCCGAATGGCTGGGCCATTACGCCAACCTGCGGGATAGTTTGACGGTCGGGGAAGCGATCGCCCGGCTAGGTTCGCCCGACGAACTCGCGGCCTCCGCCGCCCGTACCCGGTTCGAGGGACGTTGGTGGTGCGCTTGGCCGGTCGCTTCCGGCGTGTTGGCCGGACTCGCCGCCTTCCTGCTGGCGACGGCGCTCTGCCTGACGCCGGTGATGTTCATCCTGGATCCGAAGGTTGCCTGGACGTGGGGCCTCGTGGAGGTCTACGCCCACCTCTTCAATTGGCTCGGCGCCTTGGCCGGCCTGTTGACGCTCGTCTGGTTCACCGGTCGTTGCTCGAGCCCGCCGCCTTTTCGCCGGGCCTTGATCCTCTCCTTCGCCTTGCCGGTGCTGATCCTGGCGATGGATTTCAAGGCGCCGAGCGGAGGCCCCGGCACCGGTTCCTTCTCCTTGGGCGCCTACCTCGGCTTCGGCTACGACCTGTCTCCGGTCGACTACCTGTTGCTCGCGTTCCGGCTCGCCGTCTTCGTCGCCGCGTTCCGGTGGTGCCGGCGCGCGGCCTGAGGCTTGGGCAAGGGCGTAGATAGGGCCAGGGCCAGGGGCAGGAAACCGGCAGCATAGGGCCAGGGTCAGGGAGGGGGCTTACCGATTCGTTTTCCCCAGCCCCAGCCCCAGCCCCAGCCCCAGCCCTCTTGAGAATTACTTCCCCAACAGTTCCCGGACCTTCGCTCCGATGGCCGCGGGGGCTTCGGCGCGCTTGCCCTGGTGGGCGGCGATGACGTTCACGAGGGCGCTGCCGACGACCACGCCGTCGGCGACCTTGGCGATGGCCTGGACGTGCGCGGCGGTCGAGACCCCGAAGCCGACGCAGACGGGCAGGGTCGTGTGCTTCTTGATTTCGCCGACGGAAGCGGCGAGGTTGGCGGCGAGTTCAGAGCGTTCGCCGGTCACGCCTTCGCGCGAGACGTAGTAGATGAAGCCGCTGGCATGCTTGGCGATGAGGGCGACGCGGGCCGGCGGAGTCGTCGGGGCGACGATGAAGATGTTGGCCAAGCCGTGCTTCCGCGAGGCGGCGATGAGTTCGCCGGCTTCCTCGGGCGGGCAGTCGAGGACGAGCAGGCCATCGGCGCCGGCGGCCTTCACCTTGCGGCAGTACTCGTCGACCCCGAAGGAGAAGAGCAGGTTGTAATAGCAGTAGAGGACGATGGGTTTGTCCGTGCCGGCGCGGGTCGCGGCCAGGATGTCGAGCAGGCCGTCGTAAGTCATGCCGCCCTCGAGGGCGCGCTGCGCCGCGAGCTGGTTCGTCAGGCCGTCGGCCAAGGGGTCCGAGAAGGGCACGCCGACCTCCAGGATGTCGGCGCCGTTCGCGGCGAGCGCGAGCAGCACGGCCTTGGAGGTGGCCACATCGGGGTCGCCGGCGCACACGTAGCTGACGAAGGCCGGGCGGCCTTCGGCTTTGCAGCGGGCGAACGTCTGGGCGATGCGGTCCATCGCCCCGAGGCAAGCCGCCTTTGGGCGGGAGGGCAAGGCGACTTATTGGGCGGACGCGGCCATTTCCCCTTTGCCCGCGCCGACCCGTTCCGCAGGCTGTCCGCATGAGCCTGCAACTGGTCCTCAAATTCCTCCTCTCCGCCTCCGTCATCGTCGGCGCCGCCGAACTCGCGAAGCGCAACGTTTCCCTCGGCGCCCTCCTGTGCGCGTTGCCGCTGACCAGCCTGCTCGTGATGATCTGGACGTGGGTGGACACCGGCGACCAGGCCAAGGTGATCGCGCTCAACTGGTCCATCCTCGCCTACACCATCCCGTCCTTCGTCCTGTTCCTGGCCTTCCCGGCACTGCTGAAGGCCGGGCTGGGTTTCTGGCCGTCGCTGCTGCTGGCCTGCCTCGTCACCGGCGCCGTCTACAAGCTCTGTCAGCCGCTGCTCGACCGGGCCGGCGCCTGAGCATTCCGGGTTTGCCAGCCCGGCGCGCCTGGGTAAGTTCCTCCCGTCGGCCCAAGTGGTGGAATGGCAAACACATCAGACTTAAAATCTGCCGCCGCGAGGCTTACTGGTTCGAGTCCAGTCTTGGGCACGACGTTCAGCCCTTCAGCGAGAACGGCGTGAAGTCGGTGGCCGAATCGTCGGCGTCCACGCCTTCGGCGCGCTTGAGCCGTTCGCAGACCACGTAGGTCACGGGCGTCATGACCGCCTCGACGAGCACCTTGAAGGCCCAGTTCGCCGCCATGACCTTGAGCAGGGTCGCGCCGGTCCAGATCCCGGCGAAGGCCAGCGGGTAGAAGATCAGGCTGTCGACGGCCTGGCCCACGACCGTCGAGCCGATGAAGCGGAGCCAAGCGTGGCGGCCTTGGGTGCGCACCTTCAGTTTCGCCAGCACGTAGGAGTTGAGGAAATCGCCGACGCAGAAGGCGAGGATGGAGCCCAGGGCGATGCGCCAGCCGCCGCCGAAGCACAGCTGCAGCGCCGGTTGGAGCTGGGCGCTGAACGGTTCGTGCGGGCTGGCGGGCAAGGTCAGCACCACCCAGGTCATCACGGTGGCGAAGAGCATCGCCGCGAAACCGGCCCAGATGACGCGGCGCGCGAGGGCGTAACCATAGACCTCCGTCAGGATGTCGCCGAAGATGTAGGACAGCGGGAAGAACAGGTTGCCCGCGCCGAACTGCGTCGGTCCCAGCAGCGGCAGGTCCAGCATCACCACCTTCGCGGGGCCGATGAGGTTGGAGCAGAGCAGCACGGCCACGAAGCCTCCGAGGATCAGGTCGTAGTAGCGGAAGCCGCGGTGCATGGAGTCGAATCTGGAGGTAACGGGCCGGGACGCCAGCCGGGGTGGCGGAAAGTGCGCCGCGTCAGAGCGCGGTGCCCTTGGCCACGGCCAGTTCGCGCAGTTCCTTCAGGGGGCGCTCGTAGGCCTTCAGCGCCTCCAGGTATTCGGCGTTCTGCTTGCGGGCCGCCTCCAGCGTCGGCTCCGCCTTGAGTCGGGCGGCTTCCGCGCGCGCCCGGGCCGCGGCGACCAGTTCCTCCTCGCGCGCGATCTGGGTGGCCAAGGTCGTGATGCCCGCCTCCAGTTGGACGTAGGTGTTGAGGTCGGCCTTCGTCGCCGCCTCCGGGTCGTGCAACAGCGTCGCCAGCTTTTCCTTCAGCGCGGCCTGCTTGATCCGCAGGCTTTCGAGCCTTTCGGTGGCCGTCGCGGCCAGGGCCTCGGATTGGCGGACCTTCGCCTCCACCTGGCTCTTGTCGAGGAGCGTGCGCCGGAGCGCGAGGTAAAGTTCGCGCGTCTTCACGTAGTTGGCCTCGCCGATGAGCTTGGACACGGTCGGCTTGATCTCCTCGGGCAGCAGGTAGCTCTTGCCCTCGATGCGGACCTTGATCTTTCCCGCGGGCTGCGCGTA
>JBEBDN010000050.1:0-8911 GCA_041156945.1 Verrucomicrobiota bacterium
AAGCCGATGCGCCAGTAGATGATGCTCTGGGTGGCGGGGATGCCGGCGGCGACGTAGGCGAGGCGTTGTTGGGCAGCGGTGGTCATGAGGTGAAGGCGGTGGGGCGCGGGTTGGCGGGAAGGTGGTCCCTCAGGTAATCGGTGAGGGTGGCGTAGAGGTGGCGCTTGGTGTTGGCGCCTTCGTCGATGGAGTGCGATCGGTTGGGGTACGAGACCTGCGAGAAGGGCTTGTGGAGGCGCACGAGCTCGTTCACGAGGACCTCGCAGTTCTGGTAGTGGCAGTTGTCGTCGCCGGTGCCGTAGACGAGCAGGAGTTTGCCCTGGAGGCCGGCCGCGTGGGTCACCGGCGAGCCGTCGGTGAAGCCCTCGACGTTGTCGTCGGGCAGGCCCATGTAGCGCTCCTGGTAGATGGTGTCGTACAGGCGCTGGTGGGCGACGAACGCAAGGGCCATCGCGACCTTATAGAGGTCGGGATGCCGGAAGATCGCGTGCAGGCTCATCGAACCGCCGCCGCTGTGGCCCCAGACGCCGACGCGCGCAGGGTCGAGGTACGGACGGCTACGCAGGAGCTCGCGGACGGCCGCGGCCTGGTCGGCCGGGGCGAGGACGCCGATCTGGCGGTAGATGGACTTGCGCCAAGCGCGGCCGCGCGGGGCCGGCGTGCCGCGGTTGTCGATGCAGACCACCACGTAGCCCTGCTGGGCGAGCATCGCATGCCAGAGGTAATTGTCGCCGGTCCAGCGGTCCACGACCAGCGAGGCGGCGGGTTCGCCGTACACATGCACGAGCAGCGGGTAGCTCTTGGCCGGGTCGAAATCCGGCGGGGAGAGGCACCAGGCGTCGAGCAGCGTGCCGTCCGGCAAGGGGATGCGGAGGAACTCGGTGCGGACGGCCGTGAGGGCGGCGAGCTTGGCCCGCACGCCGGCGTTGGCGAGCAAGGGACGGACCGCGACATGCTCCGGCAGGCTCACCAAGTGCATGACCGGGGGCTGCCCGAAGCGCGAGAGGGTGTGGAACGCCCAACGGGCGCCCGGTGCGAGGACGTAGGCGTGCGTACCCGGCTGGTCGGCCGGCGTGACCCGCGCGACCTCCCCGGCCCCGTCGAGGCGGGCGCGATAGAGGTAGCGACGCGTCGGCTCGTCGGGCGAGGCGATGAAGTACACGTAGCCGCGGGCTTCATCCAAGCCCGCCAGGCCGATCACGTCGAACGCGCCGGGGGTCAGGAGGCGGACCGACCCGTCGGCCAGACCGACGGAGTAAAGATGCTTCCAGCCGTCGCGTTCGCTCAGCCAGAGGAACCGCCGCCCCTCGTCCACCCAATGGAACTCGTCCATGACCTCGACCCACGTCTCGTCGCGGTCGGTGAAGAGGACCTGCGTCGCGCCCGTCGCGGGATCGGCGGCGATCACGTCGTTGGTGTTCTGCAGTCGGTTCAACTGCTGGAAGAGGATGCGGGTGGAGTCGGGCGTCCACTCCATGCGCGGGATGTAATGGTTGCGCGGGTCGGGGTTGGACTCGATCCAACGGGTCGGCCCGCCCGTGGCGGCGACGACGCCGACGCGGCAGGCGGAGTTGACCTCGCCGACCTTGGGGTACGCGATGGGCGTGATTTCCGGGTAGCGGTCCGCGGTGAGGTTCACCAGCGAGAAGTCCTTCACCCCGGTGGTGTCGAACTGCCAGTAGGCGAGGTGCCGGCTGTCGGGGCTCCAGCGCAGGCCGTTGCGCAGGCGGAACTCCTCCTCGTTGACCCAGTCGGCCGTGCCGTTGATGCGCTGCGGGCCGCCGTCGGTGGTCAGGGCGGTGATGGCCAGGTCGGCCAGGGACTGCACGTGGACGTTGTTCGCGTGCACGTAGGCCACGCGGGTCCCGTCGGGCGACAAGGTGGCGAAGAGCAGCGAGGCCGCCGGGGCCGTCCCGCCGAGCTGGCGCAACGAGCCCGTCGGGCGGTGCAGCACCCAATAATCACCGCGGGTCTTCTCGCGCCAGACCTTCTGGGCGTTGGTGAAGACGAGCAAGGTGGTCGTATCCTTCGACCATTCATATTTCTCGATCTCGAGGGGTCGGGAGGCGCCCGGCGGCAGCAGCTCGCGGGCGGAGACCAGGACCGACCGCTCGCCCGTCGCCGGGTCGACCCGGACGATGTCCTTGATGTCGGCCGCCTGGGGGTGGTCCTTGAAAGCCTCCGAGGGCTCCAACGTCGTGAACCCCTGGCCATCCGCCAGCCAATGCGCCGGCCCCCAGGACTCCGTACGGAACTCCCGTTCCGCCCCGAAGATCCGGTCCACGCTCAGCCAAGCCCCCCCGGCGCCGGACGCGGCGGCGGAATTACCTGGGGCGGTGGGGGTCGTCATGACGGCTAGCAAGGTTTTGGCGAAAACCCGGCCTTGTCCAGCATCCCCGCTCGCCGGGCAGGTGTCGCGGGGAGGGACGATATAAGGGGGCAAGGGGGCAAGGGGAGAGATTCAGAAGGGCCAGGGACAGGGCTAGGGCCAGGGACAGGAATGTGAACCTGACCCTAACGCCTGACCCTGCCCCTGGCGCCTGATGTATCTTGGTCACTCAGGTAGGGACGAGCGATATAAGGGGGCACGGGCGTAGCACCTGCCTCTAGGTAGGGACCGGCGTCCCTGCCGGTCCGCGCCTCTTGTATCTCCTGGCCCTAGCCCCGGCCCTCCTGCATCCCCCCTCCCCTTGCCCCCGTGCTTCCTTGCCCACTTGTCACCTACTCTCCCCACACTAGCCTCCACCCATTTCCTAGCGTCTCTTTTTCTTCAATAAAATCTAGGAACGCGGCGAACGGTTCCTATCCTCGACCCTCCCACCCCATGATCCGGGACTTCGACGAGTTCGGCGCGCAACCCCTGCGCGGCCCCGCCTACTTCCGCCGGCCACCGGCGGACGTGGATCTGCTGAACGACCTCGTGAAATTCCATGGCGAAGGGCGCCAGCTGGTCCGCAACGCGGAAATCGTCTTCTATGACCGGAGCATCCGCGCCGGGCTCCGGATGATCTGGGAGAACTTGGCGCGGGTGGAAAGACACGACATCGAGGTGCAGGCTTACATCATCGCCTATCACCTCCGGGCGCTTTCCTGCTACGGCCCGGTCGAACGGTCGATCCGCTTCGCCCGGCGCTCGCTGCGCTTCCTTCCCGACCGCGGCCAGCGGGCCGGCCTGCGCGCGGTCGCCTTGGGCGAACTGGCGCACCTCTACCTGCGCCAAGGCAACCGGAGGGGAGTCTGGCGCTGCTGCGACGAGATCCTCCGGATGGAGAGGAACGTCGACGTCGCCGGCGCCATCGGCGCGGCCCGGCTGCGCCGCAGCCAGGTTTTGCGACTGGACGGGAAGTTGGAGGCGGCCTTGGACGAGGCCGAAAAAGCGGCGACGCTGGCCCGGGCGGACACCCTGCACTGGCTGCCCAAGGCCCGCTACGTGGCCCTCAACCTCGCCCAGATCCGGGAGGACCTCGGCCAGCGGCAGGAAGCACACGAAGCCTACCGGTGGACCACGGAGATCCTCGCCGATACCGGCTTCGCCACCCGCGCCGAGCACGAGGCCGCCTGGGACGGCTTCCACCGGACCAAGTGACCGCCCGACGGGTCTTAATAAAATCTAATAGTCCGCCGTCGCCGGTCGTGGCCCGCTAATCTCCTTGGGCCGCCGGGACGGTCGCTTGCGGGACCCCTGGGATTCGGGTTTGCTGGGCTGCTTCTTTTTCGCCGATGTCCCCTCGCCTCGCCTGGTGCTGCCTGCTGCCCGTCTCCTGCCTCGCCCTCATCACGCCCCGGCCGATTCCCCCTCCGCCTGAGCGGGTCGACCGGCCCGTCCCGACCTCCGCCGACCGCGACGAGGAACTGCGCGATCACCGCGTCTTCGGCTACACGAACGGCCAGCCGCGGGGCCGACCCACCCTGTTGAATGTGGGCGACCGCGGCCTCACGGCGGCGCTTCAGACCGCCTACATCTCCGACTTCCGCGGCGTCTTCGGCGCGCGGATCAACCGGGAAATCCTCGCCGACGCCTCCCAGCTCGAGGTGGCCGGGGAAGTGCTGCTCCGGTTGGAGGAGCGCCTGCGGAGCGAGGGCGCCGACGACATCCCGGCGCGCCTTTTCGCGATCAGACGCTACCTGCGCAAGTTGCCGCCGATGGATGATTATTCCGCGCGTCCGCTTCGGTGGCAGGAGACGCCGCTGGCCAACGCCCTCCTCACGCGCACCCAAGGCCCCTACCATCGCACCGAAGAGCGCTCCCTCCGCCGCCAAGTTTTCTACGACCGCCTCACGTCCGAGGAACGGCTGCTTACCCGCCGTTTCTTCGAGGAACTGGCGCGGCTGCCGCGGGCCTACGCCCTCTACCTCCGCTCGATCGCCGAGCCGCGGGTCTGGGCCCTCTCCACGATGGACGAGCTCCTGACCCTGCCCGAACCGGAACGCCGTGAGCTCAGCGCGCTCGCCCGCTACCGCCGCGCCCGCCTCCGTCTATCTTTGCCGGACTGGGAGGCGACCTCCGACGCCACCGCGAAACTGCGCCTACGACAGATTCGCGCGGATCTCACGGCCATCGCGGACGACCTGCGGGCCGGGGCGGTCGATTTCGGGCAGGTCGGCGCCAATGCGCCCGGCTGGCTCGCCTACAGCTATGCGATGGTCCTACCCGCCCGGCGGCTGGTCGCGCTGGGCGAGGCCGACTACCCGCGCGCCGCGGCGATCTACCTCCGGATGCCGGAGCGCCGTCACGCCAATGGCTTCAACTCCACGCATAGGCTCATCGGCAAGCTCGCCGAGGAGTCGGCCTTCGACGTCTGCGTCGGCGACCCCGACCTCCGGATGCTCATGACGATCTACCTGGGGGCTTCGCCCGACTACAGCATCGGGATCGGTAGCTACCATGATTATGAGAAGGAGTCCGGCCCGATCGGAGCGCGCGGTTGGCTCCAAGCCTTGGACGCGGCGGGCATCGAACCCGCGTTCGCCCCCCATCGCATCGCCATGCTCCGCCTCCAGGTCGGTGACTTCGCGGGATGCGAGCGGCTCCTCCGCACCTTGGACCCGCGCGATCCGCTCACGGCCCTCATCGCTTCGCACTGCCACCTCCAAAAAGGCGGCGACAAAGGCACCGCCGTGCGGCTGCTGGGCCAAGCGCTGCAGGCGAACCCTCCGGGGCTCCGCGAACGGCATGCGACCTTCGCGTTCTCCGGCGCAGGGCTGGACCTCGACCTCACCGACCCCGCCCAGGTCGTGAATCGCATCGGGAACGAACTTGCGATGCTCAAGCTCTCTTTGGGCGACTATGCGGAAGCCCTACGGCTCTTCTACGCGCACGGGGACACCGCCGATGGGGCCTACATCGCGGAGTGCATCCTCACGACCGACGAACTTAGGCGGCTGGTCGACCTGCATGGCTACCGGGACAAGAAACCGGACGGCCCTTACGGGAGTTTCTACGACCAGGAATACTACAGCCCGCGCGCGCTCCTCGCGCGACGCCTCTTCCGCGAGGATCGGTGGGACGAGTCGGCGGCCTATTTCCCGCCCGAGCTCGCGGCCGCCGCCCGGCGTTACGCCGAACTTCGGCGACTTGCCGCCCGCGCCGACACCCCGCCGCGGCAAAGGGCCGATGCGCATTGGCGCTCCGCGCTCATCATCCAAAAGTACGGTCGCGAACTCCTCTTCTGTCCCTTCGGGCTGGACAAGTCGCAGTCCGCCGGAGCCGGCGGAACCCGTCGGGACCCCGATCCGAACTACCTGGAGTATGCCCATGGCTGGCACCTCTACCTGCATTCTTTCCTGCCTAGCCTACGCCTAGGTAGGAGACCGGATGATTTCGCCATGAACCTCGCCGCCCCTTGCGCCGATGAAATCAACCGAGTCAGGGCCTGGTATGCCCAGCACATCGAGCGCCCCACCTACTCCGAGCGCATGCCGCGCTACGAAGTCCTCCGGCTCGGGCTCCTTGCGGTCAAGGACTTGCCCGACCACGATCCGGCCGGCGCGCTCATCCTGCAGTACGTCGGCAACCTCCTGAAATACGTGGATCCCTCGGCCGCGACGCCGGCCTATCGCCTCCTCGTCAAACGCTTCGGGCAGACCCCGCTCGGCGCCACCGCGACCAAGAACCGCTGGTTCGCCAAGGACCGCCCGAGCCCAGGCGAAGACCTGCTCCGCTAAGCCCCCACCACCATGGGGTCAGACTACCTTAATGGGGTCAGGCTACCTTAAGGTAGTCTGACCCCATGGTTCGCTCAAGACGGCCGAGAGATGGGTAGAACTACCCGATTTCAAGCGCTGAGCCAGCCACGCGAAAGTAACCGTGGTATCGAGAATCATGCCCCTGCCTATCCGTAGTTTCCAAGGGGCTAGGCCATGGACGACGGCAAGGTCTGCTTCATTCTTCCCCTCCTTAGCCAGCAAGCTTTTGAAAGTAGCCTCGGCGTGATCCGGATCCAGGTGCGAATAATCCCCCTCGGGTGAAGAGAGGAGACTCACCTCCTTCTGCACCATCCCGACCTTGGGTTGCCCAATCGCATTCTCCAAGGCAACCCACTCGGCCTCAAACTTCGACCCGGAGGCATCCTCTAGGAGCACAGCGCGCAAGTGCGTAAGGTAGCGGTTCCACCCGTTTGAGCTATCCGGGTAACCCGCAAATCTCTCGACAGCATCGCCAACGGCAAACAGCCCCCGCCGGTCAGGATGCACGAGCCGAGAAAGGCTGCTCAAGGAACTGGTCGTGCATTCGTCAATCGTCAGCAGGCTTTTCCTGACATGGTTGAGGTGGATGTAGTCCCACACCCGGGATGAATCCATCCCCCGCGGCACTCTTTTCGCATGGTAACGTCCCTGAAATACGTGTCCGTGTTCTTCCCTAAAACCATTGAAACGAAGGGCAAAGGCCGAAAGCAGTAAATGCATACCCCGAGCCAAATTCGCCCGAGGAGTCCGCAGCATCAGGTGGAAGTGGTTGGGCATGATCGCGTAAGCATAGACATCCCAGCCTGTGCGACGGATGGCCGCATCGAGGGCACGGAGGAATGATTGCGCTGCCCCGGCATCCGCGAAGATCGGCGACCGATAATTACCGCGCGAATAGACGTGGTAGATTGCGTCGGGATTCTCTCGGCGAATCGGTCGGGCCATACACCAGCCAACCCTTGCACCTGGCTGACCTCAACCGGTCCTACCACCTGGAGATAAACACTCAGTTATAGCAGGGGGTCAGACTACCTTAAGGTAGCCTGACCCCCTTAAGATAGTCTGACCCCCTGTTGATTGGCAGCGCTCCGGGGAGCGAACGCCGGGCTTACTTGACGGGAGTCAGGACGAACTCGCGGATGCTGAGGCCGCGGCTGCCATCGGGACGGACGATGCGCAGGGTGTTCTTGCCGGGCGCCAGGGTCACGGTGGCGGGGGGGGTCTTCTCCCACTTGCCCACGGTGTAGGGGATGGTGAGCTCGACCGGTGCGGCCTTACCGACGGAGACCTTGACCTTGGGGTTGTCCTGCACGGTGGCGACCTTAGCGACCAAGGCATAGGTGCCGCCCTGCGCGACCTCGACGTCGCACGTGATGGTGCCGCCGCCGGAGAAGAGCTGATGGCCGCCGCCGAAGCTGCCGAGGACCTGCGCGCCGCCGCACGCCGCCGCCGGGATCGTCAGGGTGCCGTCGGCCGCGACGGCGATCTTCTTGTCGTCCGCGGTGACGGCGACCTTCACGAGGGCCCGGGCCCGCACTTCCGCCGATTCGTTCGCCTCGCTCAGCTCTTCGCCGAGGGCGGCCAGCGGCGCCGCGGCCTCCCCGGCCACGGCCGCCTTCTTGGCGTAGACGGTGAGGAGGTTCCAGAAACCGCCCGAGCCGGGCTTGAGGCTCACGTACTTGGCCTCACCGAGCGCGTCGCCCGCCCACTGCGCGCGGAGCGCCTTGAGGTGGGCCGCCGGCGAGCGCCGGACCTGCGTCTCGAGCAGGAAGTCCGCGTCGGAAAGTTCCATCACGCCCTTCGCCGTCGGGGCGCCCCACCCCGCGCCGAGGTTGACCACCCAACCCTTCGGGGTCCAGTGGGCCAGCGCCCCGTGGGCCACCTGGGGACGGGCCACCGTCGGGATGCCGAACGACCGCAGGATGAACCGTCCGAAGAACGCGCGGCGCCCGCAGATCCCGCCGTTCTTGATGATGTTCTGGTATTTCTGGAGGGTCGGCAGGTCGTCCTTCACGTTCTGCGACCCGTAACGCACATCCGTGTTCACGGCGCGGGAATAGCGCCACCCGTAGTCAGGATTGAGCACATGGTCGGGGCGATAGTTGCGGAGCATCTCGCGGCCCCACGTCAGGAAAGCGTCGGGCTCGTCGCCGTTGACCACGTTGCGGAGCTCCCAGACCGACAGCGTCTTGAAGGCCGGGTCGAGCTCCCCGGCGGCATGGGCCTTCGCGTAATGGCGGTAGCGACCCAGCGGGTCGACCACCGGCGGCGCGGACTTATCCGCCTCGGGATTGCTCTGCTCGATGGGCACCGCGTGTTCCAAGCTCACCGCCAGGGCCAACCGCTGGAGCAGGCCCGTCGCCGCCTCCGGGTGTGCCTTCAGGATCGTCGCGTAGATCTGTGCCGCTTGGCCGTAGTTGCCGCCCTCCGCGCCGCCGGCGACCAGCATCGCCTTCATCAACTCGTCGTCGGCCAGCAAGCGCTCCACCGTCGCCGCCTCGGCGGCGCCCAGCGCGGCGTACTTCGCGAGCCCCTTCGGCGTCGCGTTGAAGAGCACCGCGCAACGGACCAGCTTCGCGTCCAACTTATCGCCGGCCAAAAAACCCTCGGCACCCTTAAGCGCAGCGTTGGCCGCGGCCAATTCAGCCGCCTCGGCCTGGGCGAGCGCCTCCTGCGCGGCCTTGTTCGCCGCGACCAACTTCGGCTCCTCCTGCTTCGCGGCCGT
>JBEBDN010000051.1:0-4000 GCA_041156945.1 Verrucomicrobiota bacterium
AGCGTCGCCTCGGTGATGCCGTCGAAGAGCATCGAGGAGGCGATGATCTTCTCGTAGAAGCTGTGCGGCGAGCGGGCCAGCAGCTCCGCGCCCTCGGGGGAGGTCACCAGCATGTGCAGGGCGTTGAGTTCCGTCCACATCTCGTCCGAGATCTTGTCGCGGACCGAGCGGGCGTTCTCGCGGGCCTGCTTGATGCAGGAGAGGATCGAGTCCGGGTTGCGCAGGTCTAGCGTCAGGAACCAGGCCGCGTCCCCCTGCCGCGGCTCCGGGTAGAGGCTGCGGAAGGCCCCCTCCATCGCGGTCGCCGCCAGCACCGGCGTCCAGTACTCCTGGGCCGAGCCCCGCCCCAGGGACTCGTCGTCGAGGAGCATCTCCTCGCTCACGCGCACCAGGCGCGCGAGGTTCTCGGCCCGTTCCATCTGGCGGGACATCCAGTACAGGTGGTCGGCCACCCGCGACAGCATCATCGGGCTCATGCGGCGAGGACCCAGGTGTCCTTGCTGCCGCCGCCTTGGGAAGAGTTCACGACGAGCGAACCGCGCTTGAGGGCGACGCGGGTGAGGCCGCCGGGCAGGACCTTGACGGTGTCGCCCCAGAGCACGAAGGGCCGCAGGTCGACGTGGCGCCCCTCCAGCGCGCCGTCCACGAGGGTTGGGTGCTGCGAGAAGTTCACCACCGGCTGCGCGATGTAGTTGCGGGGCGCGGCGGTGACGCGGCGGCGGAATTCCTCGATCTCCGCCGCCGTGGCCGTCGGGCCGATGAGCATGCCGTAGCCGCCGCTCTCGTTGGCCGCCTTGACCACCAGCTTCGGCAGGTTCTCGAGGATGTACCGGAAGTCGTCGGGCCGCCACGCGAGGTAGGTCGGCACCTGGTCGAGGATCGGCTCCTGGCAGAGGTAGTACCTGATCATGTCCGGCACGTAGGCGTAGGTCACCTTGTCGTCGGCCACCCCCGTCCCGATCGCGTTGGCCAGCGCCACGTTCCCGCGGCGGACGGCGTCGACCAGCCCCGGTACCCCCAGGCAAGAGTCCTTGCGGAACACCTGCGGGTCCAGGAAATCGTCGTCGATCCGCCGGTAGATGACGTCGACCTGGCGCAGCCCGCGCGTCGTGCGCATGTAGACGAAGCCGTCCAGCGCGATCAGGTCGCGTCCCTCGACGATCTCGATGCTCATCTGGCGGGCCAGGAAGGAGTGCTCGAAGTAGGCGCTGTTATGCACCCCGGGCGTGAGCAGGACCACGTTCGGGTTCGGGTTTTCGCGCGGGGCCACGTGGCGCAGCGTCGCCAGCAGGTCGGACGGGTAGGTGTCGACCGGACGCACCCCGCCGGCGCCGAAGAGGTGCGGGAACACCCGTTTCATCGCGGACCGGTTCTCCAGCACGTAGGAGACGCCCGATGGGCAGCGGCCGTTGTCCTCGAGCACCAGGTAGCGCCCGTCGCGGTCGCGGATCAGGTCGGTCCCGCAGACGTGGATGTAGGCGTCCTTGGGGACCGAGACGCCGACGAATTCCGGCCGGTAATGGGAGGCGCCGAAGACGACCTCGGGCGGGACGACCCCGTCCTTGATGATGCGTTGTTCGTGGTAGACGTCGTAGAGGAACAGGTTGAGCGCCGTGATGCGCTGGACCAGCCCGGCCTCGATGGTCTCCCACTCGTGGTGCGGGATCACGCGCGGGAATGGGTCGAAGGGGAAGACCCGCTCGGTGCCCTGCTCGTCGCCGTACACCGTGAAGGTGATGCCCTGCTTGAGGAAGAGCAGCTCGAGGCTGCGGAGCTTGTGGCCCAGCTCGTCCGGACCGAGCCCGGCGAGCTTGTCGGCCACGGCGCGGTAGTAGGGGCGGATGGCGCCTTGGGCGTCGACGAGTTCGTCGAACAGGTCGGCTCCGCGGTAATCGGTCAGCTTCATGCCCAGAAGTAAGCACGGAGCCTGCCAGCCCGCCGCCGGCCGCCGGATGACCGAAAAATCCCCGCCCCCCGACCTATCTTGGGCAGGGACCGCCAAAAATGGGCAGGCTTAGAGCCCGCTCCGGTCCGGACGCTCCGGCACCTGCATGCCCTTGGAGCGGAAGAATTCCCGGAGCACTTCCGCGCGCGCATCGGCCAATTGGTTGCGGCGGACGTCCTCGGGCGTCAGCAGGCGCTGGCGCTCGGTCATGACGCGGCGGAGCTTCATCAGGGCCGACTGCTGCAGCTGGCGGACGCGCTCGCGGGTCAGCTTGAAGTGGACACCGACCTCCTCGAGGGTGAGCGGGCTCTCCCCGTTGAGGCCGAAGCGCAGCACCATGATGTCGGCCTCGCGGGGGTCGAGCTGGGCGAGCAGCTCGGCGATCTCGGAGAGGTCCGACTTCGTGCGGAGCGATTCGAAGGGGGAGCGCTCGGACTCGTCCTTGACCAGGTCGCCCAGGGTGGCGTCGCCCTCCTCGCCGACCGGCTGGTCGAGCGAGGCCGCGCGGTTGGCCACCGATTTCATGTGGACCACCTTGGCGACGGGGATGTCCATCGCCTGGGCGATCTCCTCGTTGTGCGGTTCGCGCCCCAGCTCGGCCGCGAGCCGGTGCGTGGCGCGGCGCATCTGGCCGATGCGGTCGACCATGTGCACGGGCAGGCGGATCGTCTTCCCGTTGGAGGCGAGGGCGCGCTTGATGGCCTGCTTGATCCACCAGGCGGCGTAGGTGCTCAGCTTGCCGCCCTTGTCCGGGTCGAACCGCTCGATCGCCTTGATCAGGCCGAAGTTGCCCTCGCTGATCAGGTCCATCAGCGGCAGGCCGAAGTCATCGTAGTCCTTGGCGATGCGCACCACGAGGCGCAGGTTCGCCTGGATCATGTGCTGCCGGGCGGCCTCATCGCCCTTGAGTACGCGGCGCGCGAGGGCGGTCTCCTGCTCCAACGTCAGCAGCGGCGTCTTGCCGATCTGGTCGAGGTAGGAGCGCAGCGGCGAACGCTCGTCGCTCGAGAGCTGTTCCCACGGCAAGCCCGGCTCGGTGGGGTCCAGGTCGGCGTTGGGGACCGGGGCGGGGACCGGGGTGGGGCGGAGCTCGGGGGCGGGGGCGACCCGGGGTGCCGGAGTCGGCTTGGCCGCGACCGGCTTGGGGAGCGGGCTGGGCGGGGGCGCCTGCTTCGTCGCCTTCGATGGCTTGGCCACAGGCGACGCCTTCGGTCGGGCGTTCTTCTGCGGCTTGGGCTTGGGCACGGGTTTAGGAGCGGAGGCCGGCGGCCAGCCCGAGCGCGCGGAGCACGCCCTTGGACTTGTTGACCGTCTCCTCGTATTCCGAGGTCGGGAGGGAGTCGGCCACGATGCCGGCGCCCGCCTGGATGCTCGCCACGCCGGCGCGCAGGGCCGCCGTGCGGATGACGATGCAGGAATCATGGCCGCCATCGAAGCCGAAGTAGCCGACCGCGCCGCCGTAGATGCCGCGCCGTTCGCCCTCGAGCTCGGCGATCACCTGCATCGCGCGGACCTTCGGGGCGCCGCTCAGGGTGCCGGCGGGGAAGGTCGCCCGGAAGAGGTCGAACGCGTCCTTGTCGGCCGCGAGGGTGCCCTCCACCTGCGAGACGATGTGCATCACGTGCGAGTAGCGCTCGATGACCGCGTAGTCCGGTACGGTCACCGTGCCCGGCACGCAGACGCGGCCCAGGTCGTTGCGGGCGAGGTCGACGAGCATGAGGTGCTCGGAGCGTTCCTTCGGGTCGGCGAGGAGCTCGGCCTCCAGCTGGCGGTCGGCCGCCTCGTCGGCGCCGCGGGGGCGCGTGCCGGCGATCGGGCGGATCTCGCAGCGACGCCCGGTCAGGCGCACGTTCACCTCCGGCGACGCGCCCACGACGTCGAAGCCGCGGCCCGTCTCGATGACGAACATGTAAGGGGACGGGTTCACATGCCGGAGCACGCGGTAGAGGTCGAGCGGGTCGCCCTGGAAGGGGACGTCGGTGCGGCGCGAGAGCACCACCTGCACGCAGTCGCCGGCGCGGATGTATTCCTGGGTGCGGCGGATGTTCGCCTCGA
>JBEBDN010000052.1:0-3880 GCA_041156945.1 Verrucomicrobiota bacterium
CCGACGTAGCAATCGGGGGCCGCCTTGGTCAGGGAGTTGACGTTGACCACGGGGATCTTGGCCGCACGGGCACGCTCGACGGCCGGCGAACTGGCCTCGACCTCGCAGGGGTTGAGGATGATGACGTCGACCTTCTGCGCGATGAAGTTCTCGGCCTGGCTGATCTGCTTCTGGGCGTCGGCCTGCGCATCGACGAAGACCAGCTTCACGCCCCGTTCCTTCGCGCGGGCCTGCACGGCGTCGCCGAGCCGGGCGGTGTACTCGGCGGACTGGTCGCGGGAGGAATAGCCGACGAGCCATTCGCCGGGTTTGCGGGGTTCGGCCTTCTTGCAGCCGGAGACGAGGGCGACGAGCAGGCCGAGGGTGCCGAGGGCGATGCGTGGGGCGGGGCGCATGCCGGGTTACTATGAACGGGCCTGACGTCGGTCGAGCCAAACCGCACCGACGATGATGACGCCCTTGATCACGGCCTGGTAGTAGGAGGAGACGCTGAGCAGGTCCAAGCCGTTGTTGATGATGCCGATGAGCAGGACTCCGAGGAGCGTCCCCACGACGCCGCCGACCCCGCCGGACAGGCTCGTGCCGCCGATGACCACGGCCGCGATGGCATCGAGTTCGTAGGCTTGGCCGGCGTTCGGCTGGCCGGTGGTGATGCGGGCCGCCAGGACGACGCCGGCGAGGCCGGTCAACAGGCCGCAGAGGCCGTAGGCGAAGAGCTTGATGCGCGGCACGGAGATCCCCGCGGCGCGGGCGGCCTGTTCGTTGCCGCCGACGGCGTAGAGATGGCGACCCAGCCGGTAGCGGCCGAGGAAGAGCCCCGCGCCCGCGGTCACGAGGGCGAAGCAGAGCAGCGGGATGGGCACGGGGCCGAGGTCGCCGGCGAGGTCGGTCAGCGCGGGGGACATGTTCGCCACGGGCTTGCCGCCGCTGAGGATGAGGGCCAGGCCGCGCGCGATGGTCATCATGCCCAGGGTGACGATGAAGGGGGCGATGCCGCCGCGCGTGACCAGCAGGCCATTGACCAGCCCGCAGGCCCCGCCCGTGAGCACCCCGAGCGCGATCGGGACCCAGAGGGAGTGTTCGCCCGGTTGCGCGTTGAGGGCGCAGACCACCCCGCTGAGGGCGACCACCGAGCCGAGGGAAAGGTCCACGCCGCCGGTCAGGAGCACGAAGGTCACGCCGACCGCGAGGATGCCGTTGATCGAGACCTGGCGGGCGACGTTGGTGAGGTTCGAGGCCGTGGCGAAGCTGTCGGTCGTGGCGGCGAGCGCGACGGAGATGAGCAGCAGCACCGCGACGATGCCGAAGCGGTGGACGAGTTCGCGGTCGAAGCGGGAACGCAGGTTGGAGGTCATCGGGGAATGGCGTGGCGGAGGATCTCCTCCTGGGTGGCGCGGCGCGGGTCGAGCTCGGCGGTGAGTTCGCCCTCGCGGAGCACCAGGAGGCGGTGGGTGAGGGAAAGGACCTCGGGCAGTTCCGAGGAAATCAGCAGCACGGCCTTGCCGTCGGCGGCGAGCCGGCCGATCAGCGCGTAGATCTCGGCCTTCGCGCCGATGTCGATGCCGCGGGTCGGCTCGTCGAGGATGACGAGGTCGGGACCGGTGAGGAGGGTGCGGGCCAGCAGGACCTTCTGCTGGTTGCCGCCGCTGAGCTGCCCGATCGGCTGCTCGCGGCCGCTGGTCTTGATCGCGAAGGCCCGGATCTGCTCATCGGCCGTCCGCGCCTCGTCCGCGGCGTCGAGGCCGGCGAGCCCGGCGAAACGGTCGAGCGCGGAAAGCGTGAGGTTGGAGCGGACCGACATGGCCGGAAGGATGCCGAGCCCCTTGCGGTCCTCGGTGACCATGCCGATGCCCGCGGCCAAGGCGTCGGCCGGGGAGGCCAGGCGGACCGGCCGTCCGTGCAGGCGGATTTCGCCCGCGTGGGCGGGACGCAGTCCGAAGAGGGCTTCGGCGATCTCCGTGCGACCTGCGCCCATCAGGCCCGCGAGACCCAGCACCTCACCGCGGCGCAGCGAGAAGGAGATGTTCCGGTAGGCCGGCTCGCGGGTGAGTCCGGCGACCTCCAGCACGACCTCGCCCGGGATGCCGACGACGGGCGGGAACACCTGGGCGAGCTCGCGACCGACCATGTACGTGATGAGGGCGTCCGGCGTGAGCTCCGCCGCGGCGGCCGTGCGGACCAGGCGACCATCCCGCAGGACCGTCACGCGGTCGGCCAGCCGGAAGACCTCGTCCATCTTGTGCGTCGTGTAGACGATGGCGACGCCGCGGCGACGCAGCACGTCGATCGCCTTGAACAAGGCGGTGACCTCGTGGTCGGACAGCGCGGCCGTGGGCTCGTCCAGCAGGAGCACGTCCGTCTGGCGGGCCAAGGCTTTGGCGATCTCGACGACCTGGCCTTGGGCGACGGAGAGCCGGCGCATGGGTTGGCGGGTGTCGAGGACGCAATCGAGCTTCCGGAGCCACTCGGCGGCCTCCCGGTGCAGTTCGGCGCGGTCGACCCAGCCGAGCGCGTTGACGGGCTCCAGGCCAAGCAGCAGGTTCTCCGCGACGTCGAGGTCGGGGACCGGCATGAGCTCCTGGTGGACCATCGCGATGCCGTGCGCGAGCGCGTCCTGCGGGGAGGCGAAGCGCACCGTCTTGCCGCGCAGGGCGATCGCGCCGCCGTCGGCCGGCTGCAGGCCGGCGAGGATCTTCATCAGCGTGGATTTACCCGCGCCGTTCTCGCCCATGAGGGCGTGCACCTCGCCCGGCCGGAACTCCACCGTGACCTCCTGCAGGGCCGGCAGACCCCCGAAAGTCTTGGTCAGCTCGCGGACGGACAGCATGCGGTCACTTCGCGGCCGGCACGTCGGCGAGGACGTCCTGCGGCCAGGCGCCCAACGGACGGATCTCGAGCCGGCGGTACTGGCACTCCGCGGCCTCCGACTGGATCTGCAGCTTGCCGGCGCGCAGCGGGATTTCCTGTTCTGAGCCTTTCTCGCGGTAGCGGGAGTTGCGGATGACGTTCACGGTGCGGCCATTCAGCCGGAAGACGGCGTCGCCGGCGAAGGCGTAGACCTCGACGGTGTTCCACTCGCCGGAGGGCTTTTCGGGGTAGTCGGTCCCGTGCCAGATCCGCGAGCGCATCGCGCGGAGCGGGGCGCCGGGGACATAGCGGACGACCTTGCCGTCCTCGTCCTTGACGGCGGCGTCGACCATCGCGCCGGCGATCGGCCACCAGTCGCCGATGTCGCCTTCCTGCACCTGGCATTCCTGGCTGCGCATCCAGTTCTTCCCGCCGGCGCCGTGCTCACCGATGCAGTGGAAGAGGATGCCGTTGTCGCGGACCGCGTTGAGGCGCGGCTCCCACTTGCGCGTGCCCCAACGGTGCTGCGTGCGGAGGTGGAAGTTCTCGAAGGACTTCAGGGTGGTCAGGCCGCCGAAGACCTGGCCCGTGATGTTCAGCACCGGTTCGCCGTCGACGACCTTGAGGGTGAAGACATCGAGGGGGTCGCGGTTGAGCCCCAGGACCGGGTCGTCCTTGGGGGTGGCGCCGCGGACATAGCCCGGCACCTCGTAGGCGCGATGGGGCACGCCGAGCCATTTTTCCCATTGCGAGAGCTGGGCGTCGAGGAGCGGGGTGAAGACGGGGGCTTCCGCGGCGCCGAGGGTCGCGCCGAGGAGGCAAATGGACAGGAGGCGCATGGTCGGAAGGCTTAACGGACGTCGCGCCAGAGCCACTTCATGGCGTCGGGGAAGAGCATGCCGCCGTGGCGGCCGTCGTGCGTGCCTTCGCCCATGACGAACTGGTAGTCGTAGCCCTTGGCCTTCCAGGCGTCGGCCATCTTCTGGTTGGCCTCGGGCCAGACGCCGAACTGGTTGGTCAGGTCGTGCGTGCC
>JBEBDN010000053.1:0-2577 GCA_041156945.1 Verrucomicrobiota bacterium
CCAGATGGCGGCGATGAGGATCAGGACCAGGTGGATGATCAGCGAGATCGTCAGGCCCTCGCCGCCCAGCTTCTGCCAGAACGTCCGCTTCGAGCGCGTCGCCTGCACCTCCTCGGCCGCGGGTTCCTGAGCCACGCCTTCGGTGGGCGTTTCGGCGCCGGTCGGCGCAGCGGAGGCGTCGTCAGGGAGGGGTGCCTGGGGGTCCGTTGAAGGCATCCACCTAGGCTGAGCTCTCCTCCAAGAAAGCCAATCCCAACTTAACGAACCCCCGGCCGGCCGGAGGCGCCATTGGCCGTGGCGCCGAAGACCGGACCTTCGGTCTGGTGGTCGATGTGGTTGCTGCGCTTGAGCTGGATTTCCTCGGCCGTGAGGGGTTCGAGCATGAAGATGGGGAGTTGGGTGTCGCGACCCGCCGTCGGGTAGGACACGCCCTGCTGCTCGATCAGGAGCGCCGCCGAGAAGAGGCCGCCGTAGGATTCGCCGAAGGTGATCTGGATCCGGTAGGCCTGGCCCTTGCGGAGCTCCAGCCATTCCCCGGCGTAGCGCCCGCCGCCATGGGGCGGGAAACGCAGGCCGGCGCCGTCCGTCTTCTTGGCGTCCTTCGGCAGCCAATCCGGTTCGAAGCGGGTCACGTTCAGCTTGGAGTTGGGCCAGAAGGTCGAGAGCACCGTCTTGCCGCCGACGGCCACGACCATGATGTCGTCGCCCAGTCCGACGAAACGGTATTTGCCGGTGACCGGCGGACTGAAGTTGCCTTCGTAGTAGGCCAGCCAGCCCGGCGCCTGGATCTCCTTCTCGCATTCGAAGGCCTTGGTGGCTTCCGCCGCGTTGCGGGGCGGGATGAAGATGTTGGAGGCGTAGAGCTTGAGCTCCGCCTGGCGGTAGCGCGCGTCCAGCATCGCCTTGGCGCCCGTCCAGCCGCGGTCCATCGTCTCGAACGCCTTTTGGATCTGCGCGATGCGGGCGGGCGCGTCGCCGCCGAGCGCCTTGCCGCTCGGGCTGAACTTCAGGTCGTAGAGCGTCCCCTCCAGCGCGTTCGGCCGCTTGAAGGAAGCGCCGAAGGCCCCGACGAAATTCTTCCCGTTGCCGCGGCCGACGCCCATGCCGGAGCCGATGCCGCCGCCGGAGCCGCCGCCGAAGCCCTTGGAGGAGCCGCCGCCCATCATGCCGGTGTTGAGGGAGGCGACGGAGGAGGTGGGGAGGTCGGGCAGGGAGATGGTGGCGGTGGAGCTCTTGGAGGTGATGCGGGCCGCGTTCTTGGCCATCGCCTTGGGGTTCTTGGGCTGGGCGCGGGTCTTGAACTGCTTGGCCTTGTCGCCGGCGGCGCCGCCGCCCTGGCCGGTGGAGAAGGAGTCGGGGTCCTTCTTGACGGAGTCGGTGACGGTCGAGATCACCCAGATGGCGGCGATGAGGATCAGGACCAGGTGGATGATCAGCGAGATCGTCAGGCCCTCGCCGCCCAGCTTCTGCCAGAACGTCCGCTTCGAGCGCGTCGCCTGCACCTCTTCGGCGGCCGGTTCGGTCGGGAAGGCTTCCGGCGCCGCGGCCGACGGGTCCTGTTCAGGGGTGGGGCTGGGGGTCTCGTCGGGCATGCCTTAGGGTTGGAGAAATTACCCTAGTCCCGCCCCTAGGGACAACCCCAAACAGGACGTCAGCGGGCGACGGTCGACTTGACCGCCTTGAAAATCCAGCCTTCGGCGACCATGTCGACGTTCGGGACGCTCGGGTGGCCGTTCTTGATGGCGTCCGGGAGCTCGTCGCTCGTCAGGCGGAAGAGCTTGAGGTTGCCCTCGCCCTTGCCGTTGGGCGCCATCACTTCGATGCACAGGATCGCGTAGAAGGTGCCGCCGGGGGTTTCGCCGATGACGACTTCCAGCGGGACTTCGGCGTCCTTGGTGATGCTGATCCAGGGGCCGGCGCGCATCGGCTTGCCGAGCCGCGAGGGGTGGGTTTCGTCGCACTTCTTGCCGCCGAAATCCTTGTAGACATTATCCCCGCCGGTCAGAAACTGCTGGTAGCCCGAGTCGAGCGCGATCTTCTTGTTCCAGCGCACCGCCATGAAGTCGTCGCCCGAACCGACGAAGCGGAACTTGCCCGTCTGCGGCGCCTTGACCGCCCCGCGGTAGTGGGCGATCCAGCGGGACGGCTTGCACTCCTTGTCCACGCCGTAGGCCTTGGGCGCCTCCGTGGCGGGGCAGGGCGGGATGAAGATCTGCGAGGCCAGCAGCGTATCCGGAGCGCGGAAGACGTTGCTCAGGCTCGAGACGGAGAAGCCTTTATCGAGGAACTCGTTGACCTCCCGGCTGTAGAGGCCGATCGCCGCGCTGTTCGACGGGTCGCCGAACTTCTCGGGGGCGCCGCCCATCATCGGCGTGGGCTTGCCCGCCTTGTTCTGCTTGAAGTCGTAGAACGTGCCGGGAAGGCCGCTGATGGCGGTCTTGCTGCCGAACACCGACACGAAGTTGCGGCCGTTGCCGCGGCCGACGCCCATGCCGGAGCCGATGCCGCCGCCGGAGCCGCCGCCGAAGCCCTTGGAGGAGCCGCCGCCCATCATGCCGGTGTTGAGGGAGGCGACGG
>JBEBDN010000054.1:0-25041 GCA_041156945.1 Verrucomicrobiota bacterium
CGAGCCTGACGCTGACCGGCTCCGCCACCTCGACGATCTCCTTGGCCGGCGACATCTCCGGTACGGGCATCCTCGTCAACGCCGGCGGCAACAACGTCCTCTCCGGGGCGAACACCTGCGCTGGCCTCTCGGTCACCGGCGGTTCCCTCCGGCTCGACAGCGCCGCCGCCTTGCCTTCCGCCAACAATTCCGTCGCGAGCGGTGGCACGATGATCCTGGCCGCCAACGCCGACTTCACCGGAGCGGTGACCATCGCCGGCGCCGGGGCCGGCGGCCTGGGGGCGGCGCTGCAGCTCGGTGGCTCCGTCGCGAACACCTTGTCCGGCGCGGTCACGCTCGCGGCCGACGCCACCGTGCGCGCCGGTTCCGCCGACCAAGTCATCGCGGGCAGCATCGGCGGGGCGTCGCCGGGCCGGAACCTGACGCTCCAGGTCGCCGACCACACCCTCAAGCTCACCGGCACCACGGCCGCCACGGTCGCGCAAGTGACCAAGGACGGCGCGGGCGTCCTGCTCTTGGATACGACGGCGGTGATCGACTCCGCCGGTGTCGTCGTCTCCCAAGGCCTCCTCACCAACAACGGCGTCATCAACGGGGCGGTCTTCGTCGCCGCGAACGGCACGCTGGGCGGTTCGGGCATCCTCAACGGCGCCGTCATCGTGGCCGGCACCCTGGCCCCGGGCAATTCGCCGGGCCTCCAGACGCAGGCCGTCGGCGACACGACGCTCGCGCCGGGCGCGGGCTTCCTGGCCCAGCTCGGCGGGACCAGCCCCGGCAACGGGGACGGTTTCCATGACCAGTACTTCGTCCAGAACGGCGCCTTCTTCATCGGGACGAACGCGACCCTCGAGGTCCGCTCCTGGGTCGAGGCCGACGGCCTCACGACCTTCGTGCCCGCCCGCGGGGACATCTTCGCGGTGATCCGCGCGAACAACGGCATCGTCGGCCAGTTCGCGGACCTGACCAACCTGGACTACGGCCAGTGGATCATCTACGAGAACAACACCAATCCCGCCGACCAGTACGGCTACCTCTACGGCACGGGCTTGGCCGGCAACCAGACCTTCGCCGCGTACGCGGACTCCGCGTCCCGCGCCGCCATCGGGGCGAGCCTCTGGGCCGCCGCGATCTCGCCCTCCGCCTCCTCGACGACCGCCCACCCGGGCGCCTTCCTGGACGGCAGCACGGCGCTGGGCCAGGTCGCCATCGGCCTCCTGACCACCGGCGACACCGCCGCCTACCTCGATGCGCTCTCCCCGGAAGCGTACCTCGCGACCGGGGATTACGCGCTGACGACCACCCGCGCGCTCACCGACGCGGCCTTCGCCCAGGCTTCGCTGTTCCGCACGGGTTCCTGGACGGTCGGCGCCGGCTACAACCGCACCGAACGGACCTACGTCGGGTCGGCGGAGACGCTGAATCATCGCCTCACGAGCGACAACCCGTTCGTCACCGCGGCGTTCGATTTCGGGCCGCACTGCTCCATCGGTTTCTTCTACGGCCAGAACCACGGCAAGACCGCCGCCTCCGCCGCCCAGATCGACTACCGCGGGGGGATCTTCGGCCTGACGTCGGTCGGCCGTATTCCCGGCGCCTACCCGGTGACCCTGAAAGGGGCCGTCGTCGCCTCCGACCTCCGGTTCGACGCCACGCGGGCCGGCGCGACTTCCTCGGCCAGCCGCCAGAAGCTCCGTTCCCTCGGCGGTCAGCTGACCGCCTCCGTCGAACTCTACAAGGATGGCCGCCTCAGCTTCAGCCCGACCCTCGGTTTCGTGCACGGTCGCTCCACGACCAACGCCTTCAGCGAGTCCGGTCCGGGCGCCAACCTCGCGCTCGACGCCCTCGAGCAGGATTCCGCGCGCCTGGTCGCCGGCTTCGGCCTGACCTACCTCGCGAGCGCCCAGCTGGTCTTCGACCTGACGGCCGCCTACGAGCATGAGTACGCCTCTTCGGTGGGGGCGGCCACGGCCACCTTCGTCGGCGCCGCCTCCACGCTGCCCATGACCACGGTCCGCGCGATCGACGATCGCCATACCGCGACCGTCGGCTTCGGCGCTTCGTGGCAACTGGACCCCCGCGCCACCCTGCGCCTCGGCGCCGAAGTGCGCGGGAACCGCGAAATCCGCCGGGACAACCGCTACAACGTCTCGGTCAACGTGCGGTTCTAGCCGCCCGTGGCGGCGGCCTCGCCGTCGCCGAACTTCAGGCGGAGCTTCCGGCCCGCGGTCACGCCCCGGTGCGTGCTGATCACGGCGCCGTCGGCGTCGCGCACGATGCTGTAACCGCGGGCGAGCACCGACTCGAAGCCCGCCGAGGTCAGGCGCTTGCCCAGTTGGTCGAGTTTCTCCCGCGCCACGCTCATCCGGGCCTTGGGCGAGAGGCGGTGCAGTTCGCCGCCGAGCTCGGAGAGCCGGTGGCGCCGGTCGGCGACGATCTCCTCCGCGGCCCCATCCAGGCGTTCGCGCAGCAGGTCGAGGTCCTGGTAGAGCGACTGCAGGCGGGCCTTCGGCGAGTGGCGGGCGAGCTCGGCCCCGAGGAGGCGGAGGCGGTCGCGCAGCTTCGTCTGGCCGGAGGCGATGAGTTCCGCCGCGGCCGTCGGGGTCTCCGCGCGCTTATCCGCCGCGAAGTCGCACAGCGTGAAGTCCGTCTGGTGCCCGACGGCGGAGATGACCGGGGTGCGGCTCGCCCGGACGGCCCGGACGAGTTGCTCGTCGTTGAAGCCCCACAGGTCCTCCATCGAGCCGCCGCCGCGGCCTACCACGATCAGGTCGATGCCCGGGATGGCGTTCGCCTGCTTCAGGCCGTTGATCACGGAGCCGGGGCAGGTTTCGCCCTGCACGCGCGCGGGCACGAGCCACGCCGTCCCGCTCCAGCCGCGCGTCTTGAGCACCTCGGTGAAGTCATGCCAGACGGCGCCGATCTCCGAGGTCACGAACGCGACGACCTTGGGGAACTCCGGCAGGGGCCGCTTGAGCGACTCGTCGAAGAGGCCTTCGGCCTTCAGCTTGTCGCGCAGCTCCTTGAACTTCTGGAAGAGGTCGCCTTCGCCGGCCGGCTTGATCGAGTCGACGATCAGGGACATCTTGCCGGACTTGCCGTAGAAGTCGGCCTTCGCCTTGGCCACGACCTTCTGGCCCTCGCGCAGCGGCTCCTTGAGCCAGCGGGCCTGGAAGGAGTACAGCACGCAGTCCACCTTGGCCTCGGCGTCCTTGAGCGCGAAGTAGTGGTGGCCGGAAGGGTAGGTCTTGTAACCCGAGACCTCGCCCGTCACCTCGAGCGTCCCCATCCCGTTGAGGTGCCCTTTGAGGACATCCGCCAGTTCGCTGATGGTGAGGGGGGCCGAGGCCATGGGTTTAGGTTCGGGGATTTCGGTGGGGAGGGCAAGGGTTAGGGAGTAGCAGGTAGGGAGTAGGAAATCGGGGGTAGGATGTAGGTAGTAGGGTGTAGGGAGTTGGAATGCAAAGGGACTAGGGCTAGGGTTGGGGCTTGGGCCAGGGTTAGGAGTGAGTCATCTCGAGGTGCCCGCTTCGCCTCTGGCCAACGGATCAACCAATCAACGGGTCAACTTCATCCTCGGTAGGGCCGGCCGTCCTCGGTCGGCCGCTAGGGCAGCACGCGGTGCTGCCCCTACCTATTTGCCATCCCTCGTTTTTCACTCCTGACTGCCCTCATGAAAATCGCGTTCGTCGGCACGGGGGTGATGGGCAAGAGCATGGTGATCAACCTGCTCAAGGCCGGCCATGAAGTCGTCGTCTACACCCGCACCAAGGCCAAGGCGGTGGATTTGTTCGCGCTGGGCGCGGCCTGGGCGGACTCGCCGGCCGCGGCCGTGCGCGGGGCCGACGCCGCGATCTCGATGGTGGGCTACCCGAACGATGTGGACGAGGTCTGGCAGGGCTTCCTGTCCGCCGCGCGCCCGGGTTGCCTCATCATCGATATGACCACCTCGAGCCCGGCCTTGGCGCGCCAGTTGGCCGCGGCGGCGACGGCGAAGGGGTGCCTGCCCCTGGATGCCCCCGTGTCCGGCGGCGACCGCGGCGCGCGCGAAGGCACCCTGACCATCATGGTCGGCGGTGAAGCCGCGGCGTTCGAGCAGGCCCGACCGCTCTTCGAGGCGATGGGCAGGACGATCTCCCTGCAGGGTGGTCCGGGCGCCGGGCAGCTTTGCAAGCTCGCCAACCAGATCGCCATCGCCTCGGGCATGGTCGCGATGGCGGAGGCCCTCGCCTTCGCGCGCGCCAACCAACTCGACCTCGAGGCGGTGCTGAAGGCCTTGTCGGGCGGCGGTGCCTCCAGCTGGGCCCTGCTCAACCTCGCGCCCCGCGTGCTCAAGGGCGACTTCGCCCCGGGCTTCTATGTGAAGCACTTCGTGAAGGATATCGGCCTGTCGCTCGAGGTCTGCCGCGAACTGAAGCTCTCGCTGCCCGGCCTCGAGCTCGCCGCGAAACTCTACGCCGAGGTCCAGGCCGCCGGCGATGGCGACTGCGGTACGCAGGCCTTGGCGAAGCTCTATTTCTCGAGGTAGGGGCGGCGCCGAGTGCTGCCTCAGGTTGAGGCGGTTAGCGGATGGCGGTTGGGGGATGGATGCAAAAGGGACAGGGTCAGGGTCAGGGCCAGGGTTAGGCGTGAGTCATCGCGCGGTAGCCCATCCGCCTCTGGCCAACCGATCGACGGGTCAACTTGCCTCGCCTCACCCCTTCGGCGCCTCGCATGCCGGGACGGCGCGAAGCTGGACGGAGTCGATGACGGTCGGCCCGAGGATGACGTTCGTGACGATGACGAGCATCTGGCCGGGGACGGCGTGGCCTTCGTCGCGGAGGCGGATCAGCGCGAGGGTGATGTTGTCCTCGGCCTTGGGTTCGAACTTCATCTGGAACGACTCGACGCCCCAGAGGAGGCTCATCTTCCGATGGACGTGCTCCTCCTCCATGAATGCGTAGATCGGGCAGCCGATGGGCCGCAGCGAGGCGAGGGTGCGCGGCACGTCGCCGTTGCGCGTGAAGGCGATGATGCCGGTGTTGCCCAGGTCCTGGGCCAGGCCGGCGGCGGCCCGCAGGAGCTTAACCTTCGGGGTCTCGTTGGGCTGCTCCGGCGAAAGGACGCGGGGCAGCTCGTGTTCGGTGGTGACGGCGATGCGGGTCATCACGTCCACGCAGCGGATCGGGTGCTTGCCCGTGGTCGTCTCGCCCGAGAGCATGACGGAGTCGGCCATCTCGAGCACCGCGTTGGAGACGTCCGTGACCTCGGCGCGGGTCGGGACGGGCGCCTGGATCATCGACTCGAGCATGTGGGTGGCGACGATCACCGGCTTGCGCGCCGCGATGGCCATGGCGACGGCCTTGCGCTGGACGAGCGGCAGCGTCTCGTAGGGGATTTCGATGCCGAGGTCGCCGCGCGCCACCATCAGCGCATCGGTGGCCTGGAGGATCGAGCCGAGGTGCTCGATGGCGGACTGGTCCTCGATCTTGGAGATGATGAGCGCCTTGGCTTCGTGCTGGGCGAGCAGGGTGCGCAGCGCCAGGACGTCGGCCGCCTCGCGGACGAACGAGAGCGCGTAGTAGTCGACGCCGACCTCGCAGCCGACCGCGACGTCCGCCCGGTCCTTGTCGGTGAGCGCGGGCAGGTCCACCTTCACGCCGGGGAGGTTGATGTGCCGGCGGCTCCCGAGCGGGCCCGGCTGTTCGACCCGGCAGCGCAGGCGGTCCGGCTTCTGCTCCAGGACGCGCAACTGGATCAGGCCGTTGTCGACGAGGACGATCCCGCCCACGGGGACGGCGGCGATCATCTTCGGGTAGTTGGTGGGGATGAGCAGGATGCCGCCTTCGGCCGGCGTGGCTTCGGAGCCGGCGACGTCGACCACCTGGCCTTCGGCGAGCTGCGTGGGTTCCTTGCGGGCGCCGGTGCGGATTTCCGGGCCCTTGATGTCCATCATCACCGCAAGCTCCTTCTTCAGGCGGCGGCTGACTTCCCGCACCCGCGCGACGATGGTGCGGACCCAGGCGTGGTCGGCGTGGGCCATGTTGAGGCGGACGACGTTCGCCCCCGCCTTGATGATCGCCTCCAGTTGTGCTTCGGACTCGGTCGCGGGTCCGATGGTGAAAGTGACCCGGGTATGGCGGAAAGGCTTCACGGCGTTTATGACTAGGTCTGACGGCGGCCCTTGCAAGGGAAAGGATGGCGGCCCTTTACCCGCTATTTATGAAGCACTTACTGTGTCACAAATGGGCGACGGCTACTCCGCCCGCACCGCGAAGACATCCCGCCGCTCCTTCATCCGCTCCTCGAAGAAGGTCTTCTGTTCGAACGGCCAGGTGGCTTCCGGTTCGAGGCGCCAGCCCGGGTGCGCGGCGAGCGCCTCCCGCGTCCAGGCGAAGTAGTCGGCGTTGTCGGTGCGGAAGTGCAGCCGCGCCCCCGGGGCCGCGTGCGCGGCGAGCCTTCCCAGGTTCTCCGCCTGGATGAAGCGGTTCTTGTGGTGCTTCTTCTTCGGCCACGGGTCCGGGTAGAGGATGAAGATCTTGCGCAACTCCACCCCCGCCGGGAGGGCGTCCAGGAACTCCGTCGCCTCGGCCTTCAGGAAGATCACGTTGGCGAGCTTGCCGAGCGTCTGCTTGCGGACCGAGCGTTCGACGCGGTGCGTGATGAGGTCGATGCCCACGCAGGATTCCTCCGGATGGGCGGCCGCGTAGGCGGCCAGCCAGTGGCCGTGGCCGCTGCCGAGCTCGAAGGTGAGGCCCGTGCGTCCGGCCAGGGCCGACGCGAGGGTCGCGCGGAGCCGCTCCACGTTGGCCTGCCGGCGTGCGTCCGCCCATTCCTTGCCCATGACTTTGGTATGCTCAGGCACAGGTCGGTTAAGGGGGAAAGAGGGAGGGGAGGCGAAGGGAAAAAGGGCCGGGTCAGGTAGGGGCAGCAGCGCGTGCTGCCCTAGCCCCCTGAATCCTAGGGCGGCACGCGGTGCCGCCCCTACCCTCGGCGTTGCGAATAACTCCGGCTTCCCTCGGGGGCGGGGTTGCCCTCTCTTGGGGGCCTATGGCCAAGGTCGACATCGAGTTGGTGCAGCGTTTGCTCAAGGAGAACGGCGTGGACGTCCGCGTCGCCGCCGCGATCCTCAACCAGATCCGCGAGGCGGCCGCGGAGGATGCCGTCGAGCGTGAGAAGCCCCAGAAGAAGGAGTTCCTGGTGCTCGTCAGCGAGCCCGAGGGCGGCCTCCCGAAGGATCTCACCGGCTGGGTCGTCCAGTACCCGGAGGACGGCGATCCCCGCGACGTGTCCGACAAGATCGTCGAAGTGGCCGCGGCCTTCAACGGCTCGCCGAAGGGCAAGCGCGTACCGGTGACCTCGTTCGGCGACGCCTGCCAGAGCCTGCCGTCCAAGTTGCTCAAGGAACGCGAGGTCTGGGTGAAGACGCGCGAGCCCGTCCGCGTCATCGCGGTGAAGAACGCCCTCGGTCGCCGACGCTCCGCGGATTGAAGGTTCCGTGGCGCGGGCTGATTAAGGCGGATGGCGCCGTGTTGGTGGTCGAAAAACGGGGTATTAAGGCGGTTAATCCGCGAGGATAGCGGGCCCGACATCAGTCGTTTCGTCTCGCCAAATCGGGCCTGGCCGACAACTTGGATTTTCATGAAGTTCAAAAACTTCCCGATCTACCGCATCGAATGGGTGACCTCGACGTTCCTCATCGGTACGGCCCTGCTTTCCCTGACCGTGGTGCCCTGGTTTCTCTGGACCCAGTTCGAGAACGTCGAGGGCTGGGGTTTCGTCTGGGCCCTCTTCATCTTCTACTATTACGCCACCGGTTTCGGCATCACCCTGGGCTACCACCGCCTCTTCTCCCACCTGTCCTTCAAGGCCAAGTGGCCGGTCAAGCTGTTCGTCCTGCTGTTCGGCGCCGCCTCCTTCGAGAACTCCGCGCTCGATTGGTCCGCCGACCACCGCATCCACCACAAGCACGTGGACGAGGATGAGGATCCGTACGACATCTCCAAGGGCTTCTTCTATGCCCACATCGGCTGGCTCCTCTTCCGCCTCAAGCCGAAGCCGCCCGTCACCAACGTCAAGGACCTCGAGGCCGACCCCCTCGTGATGTGGCAGCACAAGTATGTCCAGTGGATCGGCTTCTTCGTGGGCTTCGTCACCCCCGCCGCCCTCGGCTGGGCCTACGCCACCGCCCGCGGTTTCGCCAACCCCGGCATGACCGCCCTGGCCTGCTTCCTCATCGCCGGCCTCCTCCGCACCGTGGTCGTCCAGCAGGGCACCTTCTGCATCAACTCCCTCTGCCACATGTTCGGCCGCCAGCCCTACTCGACGAACCACAGCGCCCGCGACTCCGGCGCCGTCGCGCTCCTGACCTTCGGCGAGGGCTACCACAACTACCACCACGAGTTCCAGCACGACTACCGCAACGGCGTGAAGCCCTGGCAGTTCGACCCGACCAAGTGGATCATCTGGACCCTCTCGAAGGTCGGCCTCGTCCAGGACCTGCGCCGCGTGCCCGACTCCCGCATCATGGCCGCCGAGCTCAAGGAGAAGAGCCTCACCCTCGGCAAGGACATCGACTCGCTCGCCAACCGCCTCGACGCCCGCACCCGCGAGCTCAAGGCCAAGACCATCGCCGCCGCCCACGAGCTCGCCAAGGAACTCGCGGTCCGCGCCGAGGCGCTCAAGGAAGCCGCGACCAACAAGGCCGAGGTCGCCCACGAGACCATGGTCGAGCTGCGCGCCCTGCTGAACCAGGCCGCCGGTCATCTCGAGACCCTGCGCCGGGCCGACGCCGGTTCGGCCGCCTGATCAGGCCGGCCCGCCGAATTCCCTGACCAGTTCGAGGACGCGCGCCTCGATCTGGGGCAGGGCGTGCGCAGGTTCCAGGAAGTCGATGTCGTGGACCGTCCAATACTCGATCCGGTCCGCCCATTCCGGGTGCGATTGGAGCATCATGGCATGGTGCTCGTCCCGCTTGAGCGCGATGGTCCGGTGGGCCCGGGCGAGGTCCTCCTTGCGCAGTTGGGTCGGGGCCGCCCCGGTGTGGTGGAGGGGGATGCCGAGGTGGCCCAGCCGGGCCTCCGTGTCCCGGGAGAGCAGGGTCGGCTCGTCCGCCACCAGCGAGGTCAGGAGTCCGCGGGAGAAGGCCCGGGCGGCCAGGCCGTGGCGTTCGGCATGCCAGTTGAAGAGGGCTTCCGCATGGCGGCTCCGGTAGAAATTACCGGTGCAGACGAACAGGAGGAGCTTCGAATCTGCGCTTGTGCGAATCGTCATGCGGGTTAGTGTGCCGCCATACTACCACTCCCCGCCATGGCACGCAAACTGTTCGTCCTGTCCGCCCTCTCCCTCGCCTTCGTCGGTTGCATGGGTCCCACCAAGGGCCCCAGCCCCGTGACCGATGGTCAGACCGGCGCGGCCCCCGCGGTCCTCGTCCCGATCGACGCCGGCCTGACCCCGGTGGCCCCCGTCGCCCCCGTCAAGCCGACCACCCCGGCCAAGACGACCCCCGCGAAGAAGTCGACCGGCAAGCTCCCGCTCGGCAACAACGTCGGCAACAAGTAAGCCGCCGCCTTACATCAACGACACCTCGGTGACGAAGGTGTCGACCTGACCGGGCTCCGCGAAACGGAGCCCGTTCTTATGTTCGGGGCTGTTGGGCGGTCCCATCCAGGGCTCGACGCAGTAATAGGGGGCCTCCGGGTCTGGCGTCCAGGTGACGACGCTGGCCCAGGCCCCCGGGATGGCTTCCTCGCCCACCTTGACGGTGATGTCCTCCTCGCCCGACTTCGGGCCGAACGCGAGGGTGGCCGACGTCAGGTTCGTGAAGATGCAGTCCGAGAGGTGCGGGTTATCGAAGCCGATCGCGGCCTGGCCCTTGAGCTCCGCGAACGGCACCAGCTTGCCGTCCGCGGCGTGGCGCCACTGCTTCTTGGACGGGATCTTCACCACGTAGTCCCGCCGGGCCAGGCCGGGATGCCACGGTAAGGTGAAGTAGAAGTGGTGGCCCGCGCACCAGGGCAGCGGCTGCGCGTCGCGGTTCTCGAATTCGAACGTGATGCGCAGGAAGAGCTCGAGGAAGTCGAAGCGGACACGGAAGTCGTAGGCGAAGGGGTAGCACTGCCGGCCACGCTCGTCCGGGACCAGACGGACGACCGCGTGCTTGGGGCCGGACTCGACGATCTCGAAGGCCGAGTCGCGGGCGAAGCCGTGCTGGGGCATCGGCCGCTTCACGCCGTCGGCCGCCTTCCAGGCGAACTTCTCGCCGTCGGCGTAGTTGCGGCCCATGAACGGGAAGAGGATGGGGTTGCCGCCGCGGACGGGGCCGATCTTGTCGAGGTCCATCGGCGCGCCCTCCGGCCAGAAGAGGATCTCGCGCCGGCCCGACGGGACGTCGAGCCGCCAGCGCAGGAGGCGCGCGCCGCGGGTCAGGCACGTCTCATAGGTCGAGGCCCCGACCTTCCATCGTTCCATCGGGACGCCGTTCTCTTCGTAGCTCTCCATGGGGCCGAGCAAACGCGGCGCGCCGCCGGTGGCAAACGCGGACTTAACCCGCGCGCTTGGCGAAGCGGTAGTGGCAGACCATCCACTCGGCGCCGCCGCGGTAGTTCCAGAGCTCGGCGCAGGCCATGAAGAACACCCGCCAGTTGGCCAGCCAGGCCTTGGCCCGCTCCGGACCGTAGGTGCGCGCGAAGATCCGCAGGACCTCCTCGCGGTGGCGGTCGGTGTTCTGGAGCCAGTGCTCGGAGGTCTGCCCGTAGTGGCGGCCCTCGACTTCCCACTGCTGCTCCAGCGTCAGGTCGTCCTGGAAGCGGCTGGCCAGGCAGTTCGAGGGCATGATGCCGCCCGTGAAGAAGTGGCGCGACATCCAGTCCGTCCCGTCCTTGGCCGCGAAATGGTAGGCGATGTCCTTGTGCGTGAAGACGTGGAAGAAGAGCTTGCCGCCCGGCTTCAGCCAGCCGGCGATGCGCCGCATCAGCTCCGCCCAGTTCTTCATGTGCTCGAACATCTCGACGGAGACCACGCGGTCGTAGCGGGCCGCCTCGGCCGCGAAGACGTTCATGTCGCACGTGACGATCCGGACGTTCCGGAGGCCGCGCTTGGCGCACTCGCCTTCGATGTGGGCGCGCTGCGAGGCGGAGTTGGAGACGCCGGTGATGCGGGCGTGGGGGTATTGCTCGGCCATCCAGAGCGTCAGCGAGCCCCAGCCGCAGCCGAGCTCGAGGATCTCGAGCCCGTCCCGCAGCTCCGCGCGGGCGCAGGTGCGGGCCAGCATGGCCTCCTCGGCCTGCGCGATCGTCTCGCCGCCGAGCTCGTAGTAGCACGACGAGTACTTCAGGCGCGGCCCCAGGCAGAGCCTGTAGAATTCGGCGGGCACCTCGTAGTGCTGGTCGTTGGCCGCCTTCGTCTCGATCGCGACCGGCAACGTGCGCAGTTCGGCCGCGAAAGCGTCGACCTTGGCGAAGCGCGCCGCGGCGTCGTCGGGTCGTTCGTCCCGGAGGCGCCGGCGGAGCAGGCGGCGGATGCCCCAGCGGAGCACGGAGTCGGGGAGGACGTCCTTCGCGATGAGGGTGTCGATCAGCGGCATGCCCCGAACGTGGGGAAGCCGCGGCCCAAGGCAATCCGCCGCCGCGGAAAAATCAGCCGCGCGGCGGGCGGGGCCAGAAGGCCGGGACGCGGGACTGGTAGGCGGCGTAGGCCGCCCCCTTCGACTTCAGCAGCTGCGCCTCGGTCAGGGGGATGCCGGTGACGTTGGCGAGGAAATGGTACATCACGCCGACGCACAGCAGGCCGGGGAGGCCGCGGAAGGTCTCGTTGTAGCTCATGAGGAGGAACCCGACCCACACCAGCCACTCGCCGAAGTAGTTCGGATGCCGGCTCCAGGCCCAGAGGCCGCGCGCGCAGACCTTGCCCCGGTTGGCCGGGTCCCGCTTGAAGGCCGCCAACTGCGCGTCGGCGAGGGTCTCGATGAGCACCGCGCCCACGACGAGGGCGAGGCCGGCCCAGTGGACCGCGCGGAGCGGGCTCGGCTCCCCGGCGGGGCTGGCGGAGAGCAAGGGCAGGCAGAGGATCGTCAAGGCCACGGCCTGCACGAAATAGAAGTAGGCCATCTGCGCCGGCATCCGGTCGCCGTGCTCCGCGCGCATGCGCAGGTAGCGACCATCTTCCTGGTCCAGGTGTCCGAGCACGCGCTTGGCGAGGTGGGTGCCCAGCCGCAGGCTCCAGATGACCGTGGCGCCCGCCATCAGCACGCCGGGCCCATCCAAGTTCCCGCGGACCAGGTGCGTCGCGAGCATCTGGAGGCCGACCAGCGCGAAGCCGTAGGACCAGACGACGTCGACGATCGACCAGTTGTCGAGGCGCTTGGCGACGAACCAGCAGAGGGCGAAGAGCAGGCAGGCTTCGCCGAAGAGGACGAGGACGTCGAGACCGAGGGCGGCGAGAGGGTTCATGCTTTCGGGGAAAGGGTGGCGAGCCGGCGGAAGGCGGGCAAGAGCAGGCCTCGCAGGATCCAGGCAAGGGCGGGGACGACGACGACCCAGGCGAGGGCGGCATGCAGGCCGGCGAGGCCGAAGCGTTCGAAGAACAGCCCGGGGGTCTCGGTGAAGACGCGGGCGACGGTGCCGAGGTCGATGGCCACGGGCTCCGCCCCGGTCAGCTGCTCGCCGAGCCGCACGAACGGGATGATCAGGAGGAGCTGCACCGGCGCCAGCAGGTAGTTGGTCAGCTGCAGCGCCAGGTGGTTCAAGCGCGCCAGCCGTCCGGCCAACGCGCAAGCCGCCGTGGTCGTCCCGAGGAACGGCAACAACCCCAGCGCGGCGCCGGTCGCGACCGCGGTGGCCAGCGCCTCCGGGGTCACGCCTTGGCGCAGCTCCGCGACCAGCGGATCGCGCACCTTGCGGCGGAGCCAGTCGCCGACCCGGCCCATCAGGCGGCCTTGCGGGTGAAGAAGACCTGGCCGAGGTCAGTCACGCCGGGGGCCGCGCGTAGGCAGAGGAGGGCGTAGGCGGCGATGGCGAAGTTGCCCAGGAGCAGCAGGGAGACGAGCCAGCCGAGGCGGGCGGCGACGGTGCGCTCGCGCCAGGCGACGTAGAGCCAGAAGGCCAGGAAGCCGAAGTAGGCGTCGAACATCGTGGCCAGGCCCCACGGCTCCGAGCACACCGTGACGAAGCCTTTCAGCACGTTGATGCCTTCCTTGTTTTTGGCGAGGTCGGCGTACTGCGGCAACGAGGTGATGGTGGGGGCCGTCGAAGCGTACCACGACACCCAGGTCATGGCCGCGAGGACGAGGACGAAATAAAGGGCGATGGCGCGGCGGGAGTTCATGGCGTCGAGGATGGGGGAAAGAGGGGAAAAGGCAAATGGGGGAGGGGGGTGGAGTACGGAGTACAGATTACTGATTACGGAGTGTAGGGCACCGGGGGCACGGTGCCTTCCTGGCCCTGCCCTCGGTGCCCTGTATTCGATTCAGCACTCCGTAATCCGTACTCTGTAATCCGCCCCCTCAACCTTTCCGATTCGGGCGGACGTACACGGCCTGGACGACCCCGATGTTGCGCTTCTCGAAGGCGGCCTGGCAGTAGCGGAAATAGAGGCGCCACTTGCGGATGAAGCGCTCGTCGAAGCCCATCGCCCGGATGGCGTCGAGCTTGGCTTCGAAGGTCCGGCACCAGGCGTCGAGGGTCCGGGCGTAATCGAGGCCGAATTCCTCGAGTCGCTCCAATTGGAAGCCGCTTTCCGAGGTCATCAGCGCGCCGACGCGGTTGATGGAGAGGAGCAGGGAGCCCGGGAAGATGTGCTTCTGGATGAAGTCCACCCCGTCGCGGAACTGCGCGTAACGGCTATCGGGGCAGGTGATGTACTGGAAGGCGGCGATGCCGTCCGGCTTGAGCAGGCGGCCGATCGAGGCGCAGAAGGCCGGCAGGTACTTGTCGCCGAGGGCTTCCATCATCTCGATCGAGACGCACTTGTCGTAAGCACCCTGGTGGTCGCGGAAGTCCTCGAGCCTGACGGTGATGCGGTCCGACAGGCCGGCGGCCTTGATCCGCTCGACGGCCAGGTCATGCTGGGCCTGCGAGATGGTGAGCGAGGTGACGCGGCAGCCGTGGTGCTTGACCGCGTGCAGGGCCCAACCGCCCCAGCCGGTGCCGATCTCGATGACGTGGTCGGTGGGCTTGAGCTGCAGGAATCGGCAGAGCGACTCGTTCTTGTTGGCCTGGGCCTGCTCGAGGGTGGCCGCCCCTTCCCAGCGGGCGGAGGAGTACATCATCGACGGGTCCAGCCAGAGGCGGAAGAAGTCGTTGGAGACGTCGTAGTGCTCCGAGATGTTGCGGCGGACGGTCTTCTTGTCGTTCGGACGCAGGAGGTGGCCGAGGCGGTCGGCGATCCGGAACAGGCCGACGCCGAGGGCCTTGCGGGCCGAGCCGGACATGCCCGGGGTCTGGTCGATGTTCTCGATGAAGAACCCGATGAGCGCGTTGAGGTCCGGGGAGTCCCACTCGCCTTCCATGTAGCCTTCGGTCAGCCCGATGTCCGCCGCGAGCATGATCCGGCGGAACGCGTTCTCGTCGCCGACCTCGAGGCGGGCGCCGCCGGTGGCCGCGGGGTCGCCGTAGACGAGCTCCGAGCCCTCGGGCAGGCGGAGGCTGAGCCGGCCCCGGCGGAGTTTCGCCAGCTCGTTCAGGACGAGGCGACGGGCGAGGGAAGGTTGGCTCATGAAGGGCGGGTCAGTTCGGGGGTGGGGTGGCGCAGGTTGCGCTGGAGGGGGATGTCATCCCCCTTGCGGCGGAAAGGAAGTTTTTTCACCAGCCAGAGCCAGGCGGCGTGCAGGTGGATCAGGGCGACGACCTTGAGGATGAGGAAGGGTGTCTTGGCCGTCAGCCAGAGCAGACGCCCGTCGGTGCACGGCACCTCGCGGCCGGTCCAGGCGCTGACGAGCGTGAGCCGCCCGCCCTCGTAGTGGTCGACCCCGATCGCGAGCCGGGCGTCCGGCAGGCGCAGCGTGAACTCGAATTCCGTGTCCAGGCCGGAGAAGGGCGAGACGTAGAACCGCTTGGGCGTGCGCAGCCGCAGGCAGGGCCGGCCCGCTTCGTCGACCTGCTGGCAGCCCGCGCCGAGGAACCAGGCCTTGCGTTCGCCGAACGTGTTGTGCACTTCCGCGATCCCGCAGCGCAGCTCGTCGCCGACCGTCACCAGGAGGAAACTCGCCGGGTTGTAGGACTTGCCGAACGCCCGCGGCATCGCCACGAGCGTCACCCGGGCCTCCGGCGGCAGGGGCTCGCCTTGCGCCGCGCAGAACGCGCGGACCCGCGCCTCGAGGTCGGCCGGCGAAGCGCCGAAGGCCTGGGGCGCGCCCTCCGGCTGGAAGAGCGGGGCGGCCGGGAGGAAGTCCTGGTCGCGGAACGCGTAGGGCGACCAGCGTCGGCCGAGCAGCCACCGCCCCCGGCCCAGTTCCCCGAATTCCGCCGGTGCCACCGCGCAGGCGAAGGCCGTGTGCGTGAAGCGGTGCGCCTTCGGCCAGAGCCGGGCGTGCATCACCTGCGCATCGTAGAGCCGGGCCACCCGGTGAAGGTGGCGGTTCCGCCCCGTGGGCGCAAGCATCGGGGGGCTTTATCGGCTCGCTTGCCTTCCGCCGTCCGGGCGGCATACCTCGCTCCGATGTCGTCCGACCCCAAGACCATCGGCGCGATCGCCACGGCCCTGTCCCTGGGGCTGCTCTGGTGCGGCCTCCGGGCGGGGCGCAAGCAACGCCTGCTCGACGACACCCCGGTCTCGAAGGCGCTCGGCGTCTTCATCGGGGAGGTCGAGATCGAGGGGACCTGCGTGCTGAGCGAGCCGTTCATCGCCCACCTCTCCGGCCAGCGCTGCGCGATCTACCGTTGGAGCGTCGAGGAGCAGTGGGAGCGCTGGGAGACCGAGACCTATACCGACAAGGACGGCAAGACGCGCACCCGCCGGGTCCTGCGCAGCGGCTGGACGACCGTCGCCGAGGGCGGCGAATCCTCCGGCTTCTATGTCCAGGACGAGACGGGGTACGTCTGGGTCCGGCCCAAGGGCGCCGAGATCGAGCTGCTCACGATGTTCTCGGCCTCGGCCGACCGCGGGGATGACCTCTACCACGAGAAGGGGCCGGCCGAGGAGATCGACGATTCGACGGGCCGCCGCCGGTTCTTCGAGACGGGCATGCCCCTCGGCACGCGGCTCTTCGTCCGCGGGCGCGCCCGCGAGCGCACGGACATCGTGGCGGCGGAGATCGCCGAGGACCCGCGCGCCGAGATGTTCATCATCAGCCCGCGCAAGGAGAGCGACCTCAGCGCGGGCCGCGCGGGCGCCTATTGGACCTGGTGCGTGCTGGGCTTCCTCCTCGCCATCGTGGCGGCCTGCGGCTTCGCCGCCACGGAGGTCGGGTTCCGCGGCGCCGCCCCGTGGTGGGGCGGGATCGCCTACCTGCTCGCCTGGCTGGGCGGCTGGGTCTGGATGGTCCACAACAGCCTCGTCGGCCTGCGGCTGCGCGTCCAGCAGGCGTGGTCGCTCATCGACGTGCAGCTGAAGCGGCGGGCCGACCTGATCCCGCCGCTCGTCGCCTGCGTCCAGGGGTATCGCGACCACGAGGCCCGGTTGCAGACGGCGGTCGCCGCGCTCCGCGCCCAGGCCGCCGCCGGCGGCCGCCCGCAGGCGCTCACGCCGACCTTGCTGGCGCTGGCCGAGGCTTACCCCGAACTGCAGGCGCGGGCGTCCTTCGGCGAACTCCAACGCAACCTCGTGGAGACGGAGCAACGCATCGCGCTGGCGCGGAACTATTACAACGACAGCGCCACCTTCCACAACACCCGCCTCGAGCGCGTGCCGGACCGCTACGTGGCGAACCTCCTGAAGATGCGTCCGGCCGCCCTGTTCGCCGCGACCGGCTTCGAACGGGCGGCCGTCGGGGTGAAGTTCTGATCAGGCCTCCCAGGCGTCGCGGCCGCGCAGCTGCGTGCAGAGGCGGTGGGCCGACCAGAGGCCGTCCTCGTGGAAGCCATACCGTTGCCAGGCGCCGACGAAGTGGACGCGGGCGCCGGGGCGGGCGTTGAGCGCCGCGACCTCGCCCTGCGCGGCGACCGCCTCCAGCGAGAACAGCGGGTGCTCGGTCGGGATGATCCGGATGACCTTCGCGGGGTCGACCTGCTCCGGGTGGTTGATCGTCACCACGAAGTCTCCCTTGTCGGTGAGGCCCTGCAGCGAGTTCATCCAGTAGTGCGTCGACGTCGCCAGTCCGCCGTCCTTGGCCCAGGTGCGGTAGTTCCAGGAGGAGCGCGCCCGGGTCGCCCGGGGCAGGGGGGCCGTGTCCGTGTGCACGATCGCGTCGTTCTGGTTGTAGGCGAAGGCCCCGAGGATCCGGCGCTCCTCGCCGTCCGCGTCGCGGAGCAGCCGCAGGGAGGTCGGCGCGTGGGTCGCGCAGATCGCGCGGTCGAAGCGCTCCTCGCCCGCCGCCGTCGTCACCACGACCTCGGCGCCCTCGCGGCGGAGCGCGGTGACGCCTTGGCCGAAGCGGAAGTCCGCCGGATGCGCCTTCAGGAGCGCTTCGACGTAGGTCCGGGAACCGCCTTCGAGCGTCAGCCACTGGTGCTGGGTATCCAGGCCGAGGAAGCCGTGGTTATGGAAGAAGCGCAGCAGCGCCGCGGCCGGGAAGCCGAGCATCTTCTCCGCTGGGGTCGACCAGACCGCGGCCGACATCGGGATGAGGTAGAGGTCGAGGAAGTCCCGGCCGAGCCCGTGGCCGGCGCACCAGTCGCGCAGCGACGTCGTCTCGGCCGCGGCGGAGCGCCAACCGGTCTTCGCGAGCCCGTTGAACTTGTTGATCTGCCAGAGGAGCCTCCAGAAGCGGGGGCTCACCAGGTTGCGCCGCTGGGCGAAGAGGTGGTTCAGCGAACTGCCGCACCATTCGAGCCCCGTCGGATCGTGGCGCACGGCGAAGGACATCGAGGTCTTCTTCGGGCGCACGCCGAGCTCCCGGAACAGGCGGCAGAGGTGCGGGTACGTGACCTCGTTGAACACCATGAAGCCGGTGTCCATCGGCAGGGCGCGCCCGGTGCCGGGTTCGGCGACGTCGATCGTGTGCGCGTGGCCGCCGGGGCGGGTGTCCGGGTCGAAGAGGGTGACTTCGTGGTGGGCCGCGAGGAAGCGCAGGCACCCGAGTCCGCTCACGCCGGAGCCGACGATGGCGATCCGTTCACGCACGGTTCGCGGCGGACTCGGCCTTGCTCTGGGCGGCCTCCTCGTAGACCGAGGCGGGTACGCCCTTGAGGCCCCAGATCAGGCCCAACCACGACATCAGCTTGAGCAGGTAGTAGGTCGGGTCGAATTCCCACCAGTAGAAGCCCTGCTTCGTCGTGGCCTGGTAGCGGTGGTGGTTGTTGTGCCAGCCCTCGCCCAGGGTGATGAGGGTCAGCAGGAAGGAGTTGCGCGACTCATCCCCGGTGGTCTTGAAGCGCTTCGTGCCGAAGACGTGCGCGAGCGAATTGATGCAGGCGGTGCCGTGGAAGAGCACGACGGTCGAGACGACCCCCCAGACGAGGAGCTGCGGTCCGTTGGTGTCGTAGCCGCGGGCGCCGAGCCAGGCGCCCACCCCGTACACGGCGGCCCCGGACAGGAGCGGGACCAGGATGTCGAAGCGGTTGAGGAAGACGAGTTCGGGGTACTTCGCGAGGTCGGGGATCTTCGCGTAGTCCGTGGGGAAGTTCTTCTTCGAGGTGATCCAGCCGATGTGGGACCACCAGAAGCCGTCGACCACGGGAGAGTGCTTGTCCTCCTCTTCGTCGGAATGCTTGTGGTGGTGCCGGTGCGTGTAGGCCCACCAAAGGGCTCCGCGCTGCACGGCGGTCGCGGCCCACACGGCCATGATGAACTGGAAGGCGCGCGACGTGGAATAGGTCTTGTGCGAGAAATACCGGTGGAGGAAGCCGGTGATCGCGAACATCCGGACGAAATACAGGCCGACCGCCGTCCACACGGCGATCGGGCTGACCCCCACCCAGAGGACCGCGAAGCAGGCCAGATGCATCACGACGAAGGGGAGGCTGCGGGGCCAGTCGACCTTCTTGGGGGTGTTCTGCAGCGCCTCGACCCCTTCCGGGATGTGGTCGGCGTCGAACCAGCGGATCAGCGACCGGAAAAGGCCGGGGGCGGCGGGTTGGACGGGGGGGACGGACATCTAGCCCGAGTTAGGGGGTGCCCCGAGGGTTCGCAACTGCTTTGACCACTTTGGATTCGGGGCCAAAATCGCCGGGCGGGTAGACAAATGCCCCCGTCCGTTCCGCTCTCCATAGTTAACCCCTCATGTCCGCCGCCCCTGCCGAACAAGATTGGCGGGCCTGGTTCGCCGAGCACGGCGCCCGGCTCCGGCTCATCGCGCGGCAGTGGACCCGTTCGGAGGCGGACGCCGATGATGTCGTCCAGGAGGCCTTTGTGCGCTTTTGGAAACACCAACGTCACCTGCCCGGCGATCCGAACGCCCTCGTGGTGACCTCGATCCGCCGGGCCGCGCTCGACCTCCTGCGTCGCACCGACCGCCGCGGCGTCCGCGAGCAGGCCGCGGCGGCCGAGGCCGACACGGTCGCCTGGTTCGAGCCCGAGGCCGACCCGCGTCTCCAGGCGCTGGCGCAGTCGCTGCCGCTCCTCCCCCCGGAGCAATGCGAGGTCGTCGTGCTGAAGGTCTGGGGCGGGCTGACCTTCGACCAGGTCGGCGAGCAACTCGAGATTTCCCCGAACACCGCGGCCTCCCGGTGGCGCTATGCCATGGAGGCCCTCCGTAAACTCATCACCGCCCGCGCCCATGACTGACCCCGACCACGACCTCGAACTGGACCTCGCCCGGCTCCGCCCGCGCCCGCCCGCGCCCGCCGTAGGCGCCGCGCTCGCGCGCGAGCTCGCCGCGCCGCCGGCCCGTCGCGGCGTCGTGCTCGCCTGGTCCGCCGGCCTCGCCGCCGCCGCGTCGCTCGCGCTGGGCCTGTTCCTCGCGCGTCCCGCCGGGTCCGAGGAGTCGCCCTCCTACCGGCTCGTCCGCGCGGAGCAGTCCCCGGCCAACGTCGAGGTGCTCCGGCCGATCCGCCTCGAGGACGGTTCCTTCGCGCGGCCCGTCCGCGTCCGTTGGGACAACACCACGCAGTGGGAGGACCCGCGGACGCGCACGCGCTTCATCAATTACCGCCCCAACGAGACCTTGGCCCTGCTGCCGTTGGAAACTTATTGAACAAATCGCCGATCGGGCGTCGCTCACCTTCAACCACCGAATCACCATGAACATCCCCCTCCACATCCTGCTGCTCGCCGGCCTGGTCGCTCCCGCGGCCCTCCCGGCCCAGACCGCGGCCGCCTCGTCCGCGGCCGCCCCGGCCGAACCCCAGCCCTACGCCGGCGTCAACCTCGGCTACCTCTCGGACAAGATCCGCGCCGAGCACGCCCAGGCCAACCTCCCGGCCGGCATCGGCGTGCTCGTCGGCTTCGTCGACCCGACCGGTCCCGCCGCCGGCAAGCTGGAGGAGGGCGACATCCTCACGCGCTTCGACGACCAGATCCTGGTCAATTCGTCCCAGTTCCAGTCGCTGGTCCGCCTCCGCAAGGCCGGCGACACCATCAAGCTGACGCTCCTCCGCGGGGCCGAAGTGCAGGTCGCCGAGGTGAAGCTGGAAGGCCGCGTGCCCAAGGCTTTCGTCAACCGCCCCGCGACGCCGCGCGCCGCGACCGGCGTCGTCCCGACCAACCCGACGCCGCCCGCGACTTCCGGCGCCAGCGGCCGGACTTCCATCACCATCAACGGCCAGCCGATTGAGATCGACGTCACCGGTGGGAAGTCCCAGGCGGGCCAGGGCCAGGTCATCGTCATCGGCCCGAACAGCCAGCAGCTGCCGCCCGAGGTGCTCAAGCGGCTCGAGGAGATGCGCGCCCGCGGTTTGCCCATCCCGCAGTTGGATCAGCCCGGCCTCGGCGTCGGTGGTTCCGTGACGGTCGCCCCGGGCGGCGCCACCCAGTCCTTCTCCAAGAGCTTCTCCTTCAGCCTCGGCGGCGGCGTCGGTTCGTCCTCGAGCTCGGTCGCCTCCGATGAGTCGGGCACCGTCTCCCTCGAGGAGAAGGACGGCAAGAAGCACGCCACGATCAAGGACACCTCCGGCAAGGTCGTCTTCGAGGGCGAGGTCACGACTCCCGAGCAGCGCGCCGCGATGCCCGAGGAAGCCCGCCGTCGCCTCAAGCTGGTCGAAGGCAATGGTTTCTCGATCCCCGGTTTCAACGGTCCGGGCGCCGCACCCAAGGCCGAGGGTTCCGCCAAGGGCGCCCCGGCGCCGGAGAAGCCCAAGAAGAAGCGGGACGCCAAGGAAGGCGCCTGAGCCCGCGCGACGCAGGCAAGCAAAAGGCCTCCCGGGTGGGAGGCCTTTTTTATCGCCCTTATTTCGCGGTGGGCGCCTCGCCCTTCGGCGGGACGTCCAGCGGCGGAGGGCCGCCGAACGGGGGCGGCCCGCCTGGTCCGCCCTTGCGCAGGCCGGGACCGCCTTTGCCTTGGCCGGGTCCCCCCTTGCGTTGGCCGGGGCCGCCGGCCTGGCCGCCGAGGTTGGCGTGCGGGTCCATGCGCTGCTTGCTGAAGGACGGGTCGGGGGTGCCCTTGAACTTGCGGGGAATGAAGGGGAAGTCCTCCGTCAGCACATAATAGTAGGTGCCCTTGGGGAATTCCGGGGTCACGCCGGTGCGGCCGCCGAACTCATCGAGGTCGCCCGAGCCGGCGACGTACTCGAAGTCCAGCGCGAAGGAGCCGTCGGGCTTGCCGGTCGGGGTCTCCTTGCCGTCGCCGCCGCGGTCGGCGGTCTTGAGGCGGTAACTGCTCTTCAGCTTCTTCAGCTCGCTCTTGGGGTCCTCCGGGTTCGCGTACCCATAGACCGCATACGCCGGGAAGCCATCCGCCGCCCAGCCGACGTGCACCATCTTCTTCTCCCCGGTGGAGAGGCGCTCGACGAGCAGGGTGGGGAGGCCGTGGTAATGGTAGGCGCCGTTGGGCTGGACGTGCCCGTGGTTGTCGTCGAGCCCCAGTCCGGTCGGGATGCGGGGGGTGGTGCCCATGGTGGTGTTGCTCCGGAGGGCCTCGTAATGCCAAGGGTTGCTCCGGTCGCCGTCGTTGTAGACTTCGGCGGTGCCCGGGTCGAAGACCACGCCGTTGAGGGCCACGCCCCAGGCCGACATCATCCGACCCGCGCCGCCGGTCGCGGGCTTGGGGTTGGCGGGCACCTCGAAGCGGTATTTCTGTTCGGCGATCGCGTTGGGATTCCCCCGGTTGGGGAACTTGGAGACTTTATGGTCCGGGATGCCGTTGGATTCGATGACCCGCTTGTCCCCCTTCACGGTGATCGTGACCTTGTTCTGGCCGGGCGGGTTGGCGTCGGCGGGCTGCAGGGCGGGGCCTTTGGGGGCGTCGGCGGCGGCCAGGCCGGCGGCCAAGCCGAGGCAGGCCCAGGGGAGGAGAGGGGGGGTCATAAGGGTATTATCTTACACCCGAAGGCCTTAAGCAAAGGTTAAGGCCCCCGCGGCGGTTGCTTTTTTCCGGGCCGGCGGTTCTGCTGGGGCATGGCTTCCACCACCGAACTCCTGTCCCGCGGCGTCGCCGCGCTGAACGCCCTCGCCACCGTCTTCCTGGTCGTGGGTTTCCTCCGGATCCGCCGGGGCGACCGGGCCGGCCACGGCAAGGCCATGGCGACCGCCTTCGTGACTTCGGCCCTCTTCCTCGCCCTCTACCTCGCCTCCAAGGTCCACCTCTGGGTCGCCCTCGGGAAGACCAACATCCTCTACCGGCCCGAGGTCGGCCTGACCTGGGACAAGCTCCTCTACTACGTCATCCTGTTCCCCCACATCCTCCTGGCGATCGCCGTCACCCCCTTCATCATCCGCTCGGTGATGCTCGCCCGGGCCGGCCGCTTCGAGGACCACAAGCGCCTCACGCGCTGGGTCTTCCCGGTCTGGCTCTACGTCTCGGTGACCGGCGTTCTCGTCTGGGCCTTCATGGAGTTCAGCGGTTCCCTGGCCGCGGCGGCCCTGCAGGCTGTGAAGTAGTCGGCCACTTTCCCCTCGCGCGTCCGCCGGTTTCGGCTTCACTCCCGACCGTCCCATGGAGAGCGCCGAAACTTCCTCGAACCCGCAGACGGAGAAGTTCGTCCTCTGGGCCGTCTTCTTCCTGTTCTGCGCGGTGCTCGCCTTCACGCTCTCGACCTACGCCGACGAGACCGAGCGCCTCGAGGCCCTCGGGCTTTCCGAGCGCCAGAAGAAGGCGCAGCTCGACGCGCTCGAACGCCAGCGCGAGCAGACCGCCCGCTACATCGAGCGCATGGGCCGCGACCCCGAATTCGTGCAGGACCAGGCGCGCGAGCGGCTCGGCGTCGCCAAGGAGGGCGAAATCGTGATCCGCATCGAGGGCGGCGGCACCGCCGGCGCGCCGTTGCGCGTCGTCGCCACCGTGCCCAATCCGCCGGTCGCGCCGCCCAAGGGCCCGGCGCCGAAGGCCGCGCCCCCGAAGGATAAGGCCGCCAAGGCCGCCCGCTGAGCATCCTTGCTTGCCTGCCCGCCTCGCCGCGGGCATTGGTTCGTCATGTCCGCACGGAAGAAGGCCCAGGCAACCTGGGGCGGCCGGTTCAGCGCCGGTCCCGCCGAATTGATGCTGCGTTTCGGCGAGTCCGTCTCGTTCGACCACCGCCTCTGGGCCCAGGACATCCGCGGCTCGAAGGCGCACGCCACGATGCTCGCCCAGGCCGGCATCCTGACCAAGCGGGAGCGCGACGCGATCCTCCGCGGCCTCGACGGCATCGCGCAGGAGATCGCCGCCGGCCGCTTCGCCTGGAGCCGCGACCTCGAGGACGTGCACATGAACATCGAGAGCGCGCTCACGAAGCGCGTCCCGGCGGCCGCCAAGCTGCACACCGCCCGCTCGCGCAACGACCAGGTCGCCACCGACGTCCGCCTCTGGATCAAGGACCAGTGCGACGCCGCCGACGCGGCCCTGGTGTCGCTGCTGAAGACCCTCGTGAAGCTGGCGGAAGCCAACGCCGACGTGATCCTGCCGGGCTATACGCACCTGCAGCGCGCGCAGCCGGTCTCGGTCGCCCACCACCTGCTGGCCTACGCCGAGATGTTCGGCCGCGACCGCGCGCGCCTCGCCGCCGCCAAGGCCTCGGCCAACTGGTGCCCGCTCGGCTCCGGCGCCATCGCCGGCACGACCCTCCCGATCCGCCGCGAAGTCACCGCGAAGCTCCTCGGGTTCGTCGACGCCAAGGGCCGCCCGCAGGTCACCCGCAATTCCATGGACGCCGTCGCCGACCGCGATCCCGCCACGGAGTTCTGCTTCGCCGCCGCCCTCTGCGGCGTCCACCTCTCGCGCCTCGCCGAGGACATGGTCCTCTGGTCCTCCGCGGAGTTCGGCTTCGCGCGCATGCCCGACGAGTTCTCGACGGGTTCGTCGCTGATGCCGCAGAAGCGCAACCCGGATTCGATGGAGCTGCTCCGGGGCAAGGCCGCGCGCTTCCAGGCCTCGCTCACGCACCTGCTGTCCCTCACCAAGGGCCTGCCGCTCACTTACAACCGCGACCTGCAGGACGACAAGCCGCCGCTCTTCGACGCCGCCGACCAGCTGCTCCTGTCCGTCGCCGTGGCCGACGCCACGCTCGCGGGCACCACGTTCCATAAGGAACGCTGCCTCGCGGCCGCCTCCGACCCCGCGCTTCTCGCCACCGACCTCGCCGACTGGCTCGTCCGCAAGGGCATGCCGTTCCGTCATGCGCACCATGCGGTCGGCCGCCTCGTCGCGCTCGCCGAGAAGTCGGGAGTGCCGCTGGACAAGCTGTCCGACGAGGCCGCGCTCACGGCCGACGGGGAGTTCACGAAGGGTTGGCGCGAAGTCTTCAGCCTGCGGCGCGGCTTCGCCGCGCGCGAGAACATCGGCATGCCCGGCCCCAAGGCCGTCGCCCGCGAGATCGCGCGCTGGAAGCAAGCCCTCCGCTAAGGGCCGATGGACCTCGGCATGCTCATCGGGGTGTGCTTCGTCGCGAGCCTCTCCCCCGG
>JBEBDN010000055.1:0-17265 GCA_041156945.1 Verrucomicrobiota bacterium
CGCGGTTCGCCGGGTCACGGGTGAGGCAGAGCCGGAAGCTGAAGGTCATCACATGTCGGTCGCCCGCCTCCGCCGGACCCGCGTCCGTGCCGGTGATCAGGGGGAGAGGCCGGCCCGCTGCGTCGAGTCCGTTCACCTTCATCGCCGGCTTGGGGTATTGCTTGCCGGCGAGGGACTCGCCGTGCTCCGCGCGGCCCTCACGGCCGATGGTCCAGGCCACGCCAGCCGCGGACATGAGGTCGCCCTCGTAGGTTCCGTCGACGAAGCTACGGGCCGTGAACGGGCCCTGCGTCGTCCGTAAGGCGACGATCCGGGCCCCGGATTTCTCGACCGACTGCAGGCGGCAGCGGGTGACGACGGAGACGCCGGCCTCCGTCAGCATCGCCTGGGTGACCCGGCTCGCGACGCTCGGCTCGAAGACCCAACGGAGCCCCGGGGTCTTGTCCTTCGGGTCGTACGGCGCCCGTCGGCCGCGGGCGACGTAGTCCTGGGCAATCCGAACGTGCCACTCCTCGAAGAGGCCCGTGAGGACTTCCCGGCGCATCTGGTTGGAATCGCAGTGGCTGAGCCCGCCCGTGCTGAGTCCGCCGACATGCCCGGTCGGCTCGAGCAGGATGACTTTGGCGCCCTCCCGGGCGGCGGCGATCGCGGCGCAGAAGCCTCCGGGGGTCGCGCCGTAGACGATGACATCGGCCTCCCCGGCCCGCGCCGGCCGCGGGAATACGGCCAGGAGGGCGAGGCAGCACGCGCGCCACATCGGGCTCAGGCGATCAGGGCCTTGACGACCTTGGTGGGGAGCACGCCGGTGAGCTTCTGGTCCAGGCCCTGGTACTTGTAGGTGAAGCGCTCGTGGTCGTAGCCGAGGAGGTGCAGCACCGTCGCGTGGAAGTCGTTGATCGGAAGGGGGTCCTTGACGATGTTGTAGCTGAACTCGTCGGTCTCGCCGTAGATCTGGCCGCCCTTGGCGCCGCCGCCGGCCATCCACATCGAGAAGCAGCGCGGGTGGTGGTCGCGGCCGTAGTTCGCCTTGCTGAGCCCGCCCTGCGAGTAGATCGTGCGGCCGAATTCGCCGCCCCAGATGATCAGGGTGTCGTCGAACATCCCGCGTTGCTTGAGGTCCTCGATGAGGGCGTGGCAGGGCTGGTCGACGTCCCGGCACTGGCTGGGCATGCGCCCGTTGACGTTGGAGTGGTGGTCCCAGTTGTTGTGGTAGATCTGGACGAAGCGGACGCCGCGTTCGACGAGGCGGCGGGCCATCAGCACGCTGTTGGCGAAGCTGCCGCGCTTGCGGGCCTCCTCGCCGTAGAGCTTGAAGACGTGCTCCGGCTCCTTGGTCAGGTCGGTGAGCTCGGGGACGCTCGCCTGCATGCGGAACGCCATCTCGTACTGCTTGATGCGCGTGTGGGTCTCGGGATCGCCCACCGCCTCGTAGTTCAGGCGGTTGAGCTGGTTGATGCCGTCGATGGTCTGCTTGCGCAGGTCGTCGGGCACGCCGGGCGGGTTGTTGATGAAGAGGATGGGGTCGCCCTTGCTGCGGAAGGAGACGCCCGAGTGCTCGCCCGGCAGGTAGCCGCTGGACCAGAGTCGGCTGGAGATCGCCTGCTCCTGGTCGCGGTTGGTCGGCGTGGCGATGAGCACCACGAAGGAGGGGAGGTTGTCGTTGCCCGAGCCGAGGCCATAGGAGGCCCAGGAGCCGAGGCACGGCCGGCCGGCGATCTGGTTGCCCGTCTGCATCGCGCAGATGGCCGGCTCGTGGTTGATCGCCTCGGTGTTGAGGGAGCGCATCCAGCAGATGTCGTCGGCGCTCTTGGCGAGGTTCGGCAACAGCTCGGTGTTCATCCACATGCCGCACTTGCCGGCTGGGCTGAACTTGTACTTGGTCGGCGCGATGGGGAAGCGGGCCTGGCCGCTCGTCATGGTCGTCAGGCGCTGGCCGTTGCGGATGCTCGCCGGCAGGTCCTTGTCGTACATCGCCTGCATGCCCGGCTTATGGTCGAAGAGGTCCATCTGGGCGGGGCCGCCGACCATGTGGAGGTAGATGACGCGCTTGGCCTTCGGGAGGTGCTGGGTGCTCATGGCGCCCGGGGCGGCCTCGGCCAGGGAGCGGCCGAGGAGGGAGGTCAGCGCGGCGGCGCCGAGCACGTTGGCCCCGCGGCCGAGAAAGCGCCGGCGGGTCTGGAGGTTGTTCCACTCGTGGAGGATGGACATGGGATTATTTGTTGAGGACTTCGTCCAGGTTGAGGAGCTGGTTGCAGAGCATGGTCCAGGCGGCCAGTTCCGGCTTGGGCAGGGCGGGGTCGGCCGGCGTGTCGCCGACCTTCAGGAGCGCTTCGGCGTCGGCCGGCTTGGCGGCGTAGTGCTGGCGCAGGCTCGCGAGGCTGGCCTGGAGGATGGTCGTCTCGGCGGGCTTGAGCGTGCGGGCGAGCGCGCGTTCGGCGGCGGCCTGGAGGCGGGCGCCGTCGTCCTTCGCGCCGAGCAGGGCGCGTTGGGCGAGCACGCGGGCGGCCTCGACGAACTGCGGGTCGTTGAGCGTCACGAGGGCCTGCAGCGGCGTGTTGGTGCGGTCGCGGCGCACGCAGCTGACCTCGCGCGACGGGGCGTTGAAGAGGTCGAGGCTCGCGGGCGGGGCCATGCGGCGCCAGTAGTTGTAGAGCGAGCGGCGGTAGAGGTTCTCGCCCTTGTCGGGCCGGTAGGCCTGGATGCCCACGCCGACGACTTCCCAGATGTTCTCGGGCTGGTAGGGCTTGGTGCCGGGGCCGCCCATGCGGGTCGCGAGCAGGCCGCTGGCGGCCAGGGCCTGGTCGCGGATCATCTCGGCGTCCATGCGGAAGCGCGGGCCGCGGCTGAAGAGGCTGTTGTCGCGGTCCTTCTCGACCTTCTCCTTGGTCTGGACCGCCGCCTGACGGTAGGTGGCGGAGGTCAGGATGAGCCGGTAGAAGCCCTTGACGTCCCAGCCGGTGCGGCGGAACTCGACCGCGAGCCAGTCGAGCAGCTCGGGGTGCGTGGGCGGCGTGCCCATGATGCCGAGGTCTTCGGAGGTCTTCACGAGGCCTTGGCCGAAGACTTCCTGCCAGAAGCGGTTCACGGTGACGCGGGCGGTGAGGGTGTTCTGCTCGCTCACCAACCAGCGGGCGAGTCCCAGCCGGTTCTTCGGCGCGTCCGCGGGGAGCTTGCCGAGGGCGGACGGGATTTCGGCGGCGACCTGGTCGCCCTTCTTGTCGTAGGCGCCGCGCAGCAGGATGTTCGCCATCGGCATCATGTCCTTGCGCTCCTCCTGGATGTGCGTGAGCGGGCTGCGGTCCTTGATGGCCTTGAATTCGGCCTCGAGCGCGGTCTGGCGCGTGGCGACCGCGAGGACGTCGGGCCGGCGCACGCCGAGGTAGTAGTCGAGCACGGCGGCGCGGTCCTTGCCGGCCAGCTTGCCGGCGACCTTGGCGCGGATGCCGTCGACGCGGGCGAGCGCGAAGGCCTCGGCGGCGGACAGGGCGCGGTCGTAGAAGCGGACTTCCTGGGCGTTCCCTTCGTAGAACTCGCTGGCGCTGCGCTGGCCCAGGCGGGTGGGCGTCTTGGACTGGCTGGACGTCGCGAGCCTGTTGATCTCGAGGTTGAGCGGGACCATCGCGCCGTCGACGTAGAGCTTGATGCCCTCGGCCTTGCCGCTGCCGTCGTAGGTCAGCAGCACGTGCTGCCAGGTGTCCTTCTTGGCGATCGGCTTGGCGGTCGTCACCTTGATGGCGTCGTTCGGCCACTTGCTGATCAGGTAGAAGCCGTAGTTGGCGTTGTTCAGGAAGAGCGACCAGCCTTGGGCGGCCTTGGGGTCGTCCATGCGGGCCACGAGGGCCTGGAGGCCCTGGACGTTCGCGGGGCGGAACCAGCCGCCGACCGTCAGGGGCTTCATCGTGTCGAAGTTGCCGACGTCGCCCAGCTCGAGGTTGGCGCCTTTCTTGAGCAGCGGGGCGGGGCCGGTCTGGCCGTCCTTGCTCCAGGTCAGCGGGCCGGTGGCGCGCGTCTGGGCGGGCGTGCCGGTGCCCTCGTTCAGGGCGAACCGCCGGAGCAGGCCCTTGGCGGGGACGTCCTGGTCGAGGTCGGCTGGCTTCAGCTTGGCCACCCAACCGTCGAAATCCTTCTGGGCGGCGGCGCGGGCGTCCAGGGCGGCCTTCTTGGCCGCCTCGATCTCGCCCGGCAAGGCCTTGAAGCGGGGACGGTCGGCGTCGGAGGGCAGGTAGATCACCGGGCCGCGGCCGTCCTTCACGTTGCCGTCGAGGCCGGGCTGGGTCGTGTTGCGGAAGAAGGCCGCCAGCGAATAGAAATCCTTCTGCGTGAACGGGTCGAACTTGTGGTCGTGGCACTGGGCGCAGTTGGTCGTCAGGCCGAAGTAGACCCAGCCCATCGTCTGGACGCGGTCGGCGGCGTAGTTGGCGAGGTTCTCCTCGACGATCGTGCCGCCCTCGTTGGTCGTCACGTTGCAGCGCTGCAGGCCCGTCGCGATCAGCTGGGACTCGGTCGGGTTCGGCAGGAGGTCGCCGGCGATCTGTTCCACGGTGAACTGGTCGAAAGGCTGGTTCGCGTTGAACGCCTTCACCACCCAGTCGCGGTAGGGCCACATCTCGCGCGGGTTGTCGAAGTGCAGGCCGTGCGAATCGGCGTAGCGGGCGGCGTCCAGCCAGTAGCGGGCGCGGTGTTCGCCGTAGGCCGGGGTGGCCATCAGTTCGTCGACCAAGGCGCGGACCTGGGCGTCCGAGAGGCGGGAACCATCCTTCGGCAGGTGCTTGGCGAGCAGCTCGGGGGAGGGCGGGAGGCCCGTCACGTCGAGGGCAAGCCGGCGGACCAGCGTGCGCGCATCGGCCTCGGGGGCCGGGGTGAGGCCGGCCTTTTCGAGGCGGGCGAGGACGAAGCGGTCGACGGGGTTCTTGGCCCAGCCCGCGTCCTTGGGCGTCGGCGGCGTGACCGCGACGGGCGGCAAGAGGGACCAGTGGGGCTGCCACGGGGCGCCCTGTTCGATCCAGGACTTGATCTGGGCGATCTGCTCGGGCTTCAGCTTCTTGTGCGTCTCCGGCGGAGGCATGATCTCGTCCTCGTCCTTGGAGAGGAGGCGCTGGTACAGGCTGCTCTGGTCCGGCTTACCCTTGATGATGGGGGCGGGCTCCTGCTTGCCGTCCTTGGTCTGGCGCGGGGCGAAGAAACCGGCTTCGGTATCGAGGCGCAGGCCGGCCTTGCGGGTGCCGGGGTCCGGTCCGTGGCAGTGGAAGCAGTTGTCGGCGAGCACCGGGCGGATGTCGCGGTTGAACTCCACGGCGTCCGCGGCGAAGGCGGCCGTGGTCAGGAGGGGGAACAGGGAAAGGCGGAGGAAGCGCATGGGCGGGGTGGCCGGATCAACGGCAAGTTAGGGGATTAGACGGCTAGGTCGAATCGGATGTTCCCATTCCGGCGGAAACGAGGGTTTCTTTTACGCTCGATTAGGTCAGAAATCCCACCGGCGGGCCTTGCCTCCGGTCGGCTTCAGTTCGACCCAGTCGAGTTCGACCGGTTCGGCTGCGTTCGGCAGATAAAGACGAAGGATGCTCGTCTCCCGTGGGGACGCGAGATCGACCTCGATTTCCTGCCATTCCCCGGCCCGGGCGTGGAAGGCCACGCGGGTGATGGAGTCGGCGGGAGTCTCGACTTTCGGGACGAGGTCGATCGCCCCGGCTCCCTCCTTCGGGCAGCGGAGGCGGAACTTGAGTTTGGCCGGGCCCGCCAGGGAGGCGCCCACCCCGAGGAAGGGCGTCGCGTTCTCGCCGCGGGCGGTCAGCACCCCATCCTTGACCGTGGCCGCGCAGCCGCGGTTCTTCCAGCCCTGCAAGGGGTCGGCGGCGACCGGCGGCGTGGGGGGCTTCTTGGCCGCCGCGGCCGGGGCGTAGGTGGGGTTATGGCGCGGCAGGATCGCCTCGTTGTCCAGAAGGTAGGTCTGCAGCAGGTCGTTCATTTGCGCGGCCACCTGCGGGCGCGCTTGGGCGAGGTTATGCCGTTCGCCCGGGTCTTGGGCGAGGTCATAGAGCTCCAGCTCGTCCTTGCCGTCGTCGGCGCGGGCGTAGAAACGGATGAGCTTGAGGTCGCCTTCGCGCACATAGGACCCGGCGTAGAAGCCGTCCATCACCGCGTCCTTCGCGGCGTTGCCGTGCGGGAAGTGGCAGAAGACGCGCCGGCGGGGCGACGCGCCGCCCGTCAAGGCCTCGGACTGGTCGAACCCATCGAGCTTCTGGTCGGCCTTGCGTTCCGCGCCGGCGACGCGGATCAGGGTGGGGTAGAGGTCTGTCGACTGCATGAGGAAGTCGGCGGTCGTGCCGGCCTTGACCTTGCCTGGCCAGACGACGATGCCCGGCTCGCGCGTACCGCCCTCGTAGAGCGAGGCTTTACCGCTGCGGAAGGGCAGGTTGCTCGTCGCGGGAATCTCGGCGTAGCCGGCGGGGTCGGTCAGCTTGGGCGGGTAGGCGTAGCCCCCGTTGTCGGACCAGAAAACGATCAGCGTGTTGTCCGCCTCGCCCGAATCTTCGAGGTGCTTGAGCAGGCGACCCACGGCGTCGTCCATGCTCTTCACCATCGCGGCGTAGAGCGGGTTGTGCTGGGGGTTGGCCGGATCGGCCTTCGCCTTGAAATGCGCGATGTAGTCCGCCCGCGCGTTCCAGGGGGAGTGGACGGAGAAGAGCCAGAAGTTCAGGAAGAACGGACGCCCCTTGCGGGCGCCGATGAACTTGCCCGCCTCGTCGGCCATGCGCTCGTCGATATGCCGGCCCGGCGCGTCCTTGATCTCGGGGTCGGTGATGAACTTATTCCACGGCGCGAGGTAGCCGCCGCCCGGGCCGGCCGCCCTCGGCACGTGCGGCCAGTCGACGTCGAAGCCCTGGTCGCGGGGTTCGTAGGCGTCGGTCGGCGCGAGGTTGTGGCCGAGGTGCCATTTGCCGAAATGGGCCGTGGCGTAGCCGGTGGCCTTGAGCGATTCGGCCAAGGTGAAGTAGCCCGGCTTCAGCCGCGTGACGGAGTTGGCGAGGTGTACGCGGTCGGGTCCGACCACCAGGCGCTTGGTCAGCTCCACCTTGGGCAGGTGGCAGGCCGGAGCGGTGATCCCGGTGCGGGCCGGATGCTGGCCCGTCAGGATGCTCGAGCGCGTCGGCGAGCAGAGGGGGCTGGCCGAGTAGGCGTTCGTCAGCCGGACGCCCCGGGCGGCCAGCCGGTCGAGGTTGGGCGTCTCGTAAAAGGTGCTCCCGAAGCACCCGAGGTCGCGCGCGCCCAGGTCGTCGGCGAGGATCAGGAGGATGTTCGGCTTGTCCCCGGCGAGGGCCGCGAGCGGGGCGAGGAGGCAAGGCAGGAGGCGCATCGGAAGCGGGGTGAAGGGGGGCTCAGCGAGTCGGGGTCACGACCACGTCGTCGATCTCGATGCCGGCGTCGCCGCCGCTCTGCATCCAGAGCAGCTTGCGCTTGGTGGCGTCGAAGTTCGGGCGCTTCAGCGCGCGGGTCCACTTGCCGTCGACGGACATGTCGACCGTGTCGCCCCGGAAGGCGAGCCGTACCGTGCGCCACGCGTTGGCCGACAGGTCGACCTGCTCGGCGGGGAAGTGCTCGTTGGTGCGGTAGGCTTTGCTGATCGGATCGGCTTCGCGGGTGTTCTGGCGCAGCGGGTGCTTCGGGTCGAGGGTGTGGGCGTCGACCTCGAGCACGACCGCGTCGCGGTTGAGGCGGACTCGCAGCATATGGTCGACCGAGCCGTACCCGTCGTCGCCGTCGACGAAGAGCCAGAGCATGCCGCCCTTTTCGAGGTGGCGGTAGCGGAAGGACATCGTCAGGTCCTTGCCGTCGAGGGCCAGGTACACCATCGGCGGGTACTTGCCCCCGCTCGCGCCGCGCGTCCACATCGCTCCGTCGCGGACGGACGTGTTCTTGTTCGGGATCGGCGTGAGGAATTTCTTCGGGTCGAAGTCCGCGCCGAAGTCTTCGCGGACCGTGAAGGTGTCGCGGGTCGCGCAGCCGACGAGAGCCCAGGCGGTGGCGCCGGCCGCCAGCGTGGACAGCAGCAGGGCGAGACCGACGGATAAGGGCGACTTCATGGGGTGCCGATTTTTAAGGGGAGCGCGCCCGGGCCTCAAGGCCGCTTTCGGGCTCCCTGCGCGCCTTGCGGTCAGGCTGGGACCTGGGTCAAGCCTGCCGGTCCCAAAGGGTCGGCGATCCCCCGCCCTCAGCGCGAGCGGAAGACGTCGCTGGTCAGGCACTCGACGACGAGGCTGCGGAGGCCGAGGCCCTGCTGCTTGACCTTCGCGTGGATCCGGTCGACGGCGAACTCGTCGGCCGGCTCCATCAGGCGGCCCGTGGCGTAGGCGAGCAGCGAACGGATGAGGTGGCGGGTGAACATCTCCTCGCGCTTGTCGCACAGGATGTCGCGGAAGCCCGCGAAGTCCCGGTAGGTCTCGCCGGAGGCGAATTCGCCGGAGGGGTCGATCTTCGGCGCCGGGCCCTTCTTCGGCTTGGCGTAGTTCACGCGCCAGCGACCGACGGGGTCGAAGGACTCCAGGCTGAAGCCGAGCGGGTCGATCTTGCGATGGCACTCGGCGCAGGCCCGGTCGCTGCGGTGCTTGGCGAGCCGCTCGCGGATCGTGGTCGTACCGCTGACGTCCGGTTCGATGGCGGGCACGACGTCCGGCGGCGGCGGGGGCTTGAGGCCGAGGATGTTCTCGCTGACCCAGGCGCCGCGGGTGACGGGCGAGGTCTCGACGCCGTTGGCGCTGACCGTGAGCACGGCCGCCATGCCCAGCAGGCCGCCGCGATGCGGGTCGCCCTTGAGGCTGACTTTCCGGAAGCCGTCGGCCAGGCGCAGGGTCTTCTGTTCGGGCAGCTCGTAGAGTTTGGCCAGCTTCTTGTCGACGAAGCTATGGTCCGCGCGCAGGAACTGGGTCACCGGACGGTTCGACGCGAGCAGGTCGCGGAAGAACAGACGCACCTCGGTCCGCATGGACGCCGGCAGGTCCTCGGCGTAGTAGGCCCGGTTCGTCTCGCGGGGCGGCGGCATCCCGCCGAGGTCGCGTAGGTTCAGCCAGCTGTCGAGGAAGCCGTTGATGAAGCCATCGACGCGTCCGTCGGCGAGCAGGCGGTCGATCTGCCGCTTCAGCTCCGCGTCGCCGGTCAGCTTGCCCGAGCCGGCCTCGGCGGACAGGGCCTCGTCGGGCGGCGTCGCCCAGAGGGCGTAGGCGAGCCGGGTGGCGAGGTCGTGGGGCTGCAGGCGACGGTCGCCTTCCGCGGTGACTTCGCTCAGGTAAAGGAACGAGGGCGAGCAGAGGATGAGTTTGACCGCATCCAGCGCGGCCTGGCGCGGCGCGGCCTTTTCGGCGATCCGCTTGTCGTACATCCGGCGGATCGAGGCCCGGTCGGCGTCCTGCAGCGGGCGACGGTAGGCCTTGGCCGCGAAGGTGAAGAGCTGCTCGAGCGCGCGGTCCTCCCGGAAGCCTTCTTGGCCGAACACCGCGACTTCCTCGGCTCCGCCCATCGGCTCCGCCACCGGGCCTTGGACGACGATCTCGCTGATGCGGATATGCGGCAGCTTGCCTTCGCGCAGGATGTGCGCCCGGCCGACGCCCGACGATCCGACCGGCGTCGAAAACTCCTTCTCGTAGCGTTTGTTGATGGCGATCACCGACGCCCGCGATTCATACGGCCCGTTGGGGAAGATGAAGCGCGGGGTCTGGCCGGCCTCGAGCCAGACGCGGAACTTGAGCCGGGTCGGGGTGTTGTCGGGCACCACGGCGCTGGCGAGGAGCGGTTCGATGGCCTGCGGGTAATGGATGTGCCCCTTGGTCACGTCCCCGGGCACCACGCCGAGGATGAACGGCTCGGAGAGGTCGATGCCGAAGATGGCGGGGTCGTAGTGGGTGTCGCGGTGCAGGGCCACCGCTTCGACCTCGAGGTCGTAGAGGCCGGAGACCGGCACGCCCTGCTTGAAGTCTTCGATGTGCCCGTAGCCGCCCTGGCGGGTGTCGGTATTGGGCTGCTCGTAGAGGTTCAGGTAGCGGAAGTTGAAGGCGGCCTTGTGCGAGCCCGTCAGCTCCTCGTACTGCAGGAAGTTCTTGTTGAAACGCCAGGTCTTCGGCGCCGTGGCCGGTTTGCCGAGGCGGGCCTCGACGAGGCGGTTGGCGGACAGGAAATACTGGTCGACCAGGAAGCCGGAGGTCACGAGCGACTGGCCGATCGTGTCCAGGTGGCGGGCCGTCTTCTCCTTGGGGAAGTCGGCGGTGAGGCCAAGGGTGTCCACGCGTCGGCCAAACAAGGCCTCCAGCGTGTTCTCATACTCGCGGTTGGACAACCGGCGGAGGACGGTCCGCGAGCCCGTGCTCTGCAGCGAAGCCTCGGCGGCCGCGGTGGCGGCGCGCAGGGCGCGGATCGCCGCCAGGCGTTCCTCGTCGCTGGGTTGGTCGGCCTTCTTGGGCGGCATCTCCCGCAGGGTCAGTTGGTCGATGATGTCGCGGGCCTCGATCACCGCCGGCAAGTTCCCCAGCGGCAGCTTGAAACGCTCGAAGCTCCGGTCGCCCTTATGGACCTTGGCGTCGTGGCATTCCAGGCAGTACCGGTTGAGGAACTGCTCGACCGGTTGGGCGGGGGTCTCGGCGGCGGGCAGGGCGCCGGCGGTGATGAGAGCGGACCAGGCCAGCGCGGGTCGCAGGCGGGACGCCCAGGTATGCGATGCCGGAAGCAGGCTCACGACCGCGGGGCGCCGGGTTCAGGCGAAACGGCCCGTGCTGCTGCCGAAGGCCGCCGTCTCGACGCCCATCTTCTGGGCGATGTCGACGTAGAGGTTGCAGAGCGGCACCTTGTGCCGGACCTCGCGCGAGACCTCGCGGAACGTGCCGTGCTTGTAGCCGCCGCCGGCGAGGAAGATCGGCAGGTCGGAGTTCCGGTGCGAGTTGGCGTCGCCCATGCCGCTGCCGAACAGCACGGTGGTGGAATCGAGCAGGGTGCCGTCGCCGTCGTTCAGCTGCGCGAGGCGTCCGACGAACTTGCCGTACTGCGCGATCTGGTAGCGTTCGAGGCTGATCAGGTGGGCGATCGACTCGGGGTCGTTGCCGTGGTGCGAAAGTCCGTGGTAGTCCTTCTTGATGCCGAGATGCTGGGGCAGGAAGTCCCCGCCGATCTCCAGCGTGGCGATGCGGGTGCTGTCGGTCTGCAGCGCCAGCGCGATCAGCTCGTACATCAGCGGCAGGTCGTCGACCGGGTTGCGGTTGGCCGGCTTGCCGAAGGGGGCCGTGGGCTTCGGGAGGTGGGTCCAGCGCTGGCGCAGCTCGAGGCGCTTCTCCACGTCGCGGACGGAGGTGAAGTATTCGTCGAGCTTGGCCTTGTCCTCCTGGTTGACCTGGCCGGACAGGCGCTTGGCCTCCTCGCGCACGGAGTCGAGGATCGAGGCTTGCACGCGGTTTTCCTGTTCGCGGCGCTTGCGGCGTTCCGCGGAGTCGCTGACGAAGAGCTTGTCGAAGAGTTCCGCCGGGTTGGTGATCGGCGGGACGCGCACGCCGGCCTTGGTCCAGGCGATCTGGCAGCCGCCGTGGATGCCGCCTTCGGAGCCGACCGTCAGCGAGGGGAAGCGGGTCTGGTGGCCGATCTCCTCGGCGAGGAACTGGTCGAGCGAGACGTTGCCGTCCGGGCGGTTCTGCGCCTCGGAGTTGAGCACGCCGGAAAGGAAGGAGTGCACCGCGAAGTGGCCGCCCTTCACGCCGTGGTCCAGGCCGCGGAAGACCGTCATCCGTTCGCGCTGTTCCCAGATCGGCTCCAGCAAGGTCGTCTTCTCGTAATCGCGCCCGGTGGTCTTCGGGAAGAGCTGCTTGGTCTGGTAGCCGAGCAGGTTGCCGATCGCGACGAAGCGGCGGGCGCCGATGCCGGCGCCCTTGGACGTCTGCACGGTCGGGTTGCCGCTGAGGGCCTTGGCGCTGAGCGAGCAAAGGCCGGGGAGGGCAAGCGAGGCTCCCAGGGAGCGCAGGATGAAGCGGCGGCGATGCATGGGGTGGGTCCGGTCCAGGCTCATCTTGCGGCGGGGGCACCCGTGTTGGCGAGGATTTCCCGAGCGACCGCGTTTTTTTCCGGGATAGGCGGGGGCGGGCTGCTCACCGCTGCAGGCAACGCGGGTCGGCGCTCGTCGGCAGGCTTCGGGTCCAGGCCATCAGCTGCGGCTTCAACCGCGCCACGACTTCCGGGTGGGCGGCGCCCACGTCCTTCGCCTCCGCCCGGTCGGCGACGAGGTCGTAGAGCGCGCAGCGTTCCCCCGAAAGGTCGGTCAGGAGTTTCCAGCGCCCTTCGCGCATGGCCCATGCTGCCCAAGAGTCAGCACCCTTGTTGACCACGTAATGTTTCCAGAAGAGCGGCTTGGTCCGTTCGGTCGGCTTGCCCAGGAGCGCGGGCAGCAGGTTTTCCCCATCGCCGGGGTAGTCGGAGGGGAGAGGCGCTCCGGCCGCGGCGCAGAGGGTCGGAAGCAGGTCGACCGCAGACAGCACGGTGCGGTCATCCTTGAGTCCCGCCTGGATGCGGGCCGGCCAGCGGACGAGGAAGGGCACCCGGATGCCGCCTTCGTAGAGCTGGCCCTTGCGTCCGCGGAGGCCGCCGGTCGAGCCGACGCTGTAGTGGACGTCGAAACCTTTCTTCTGGTTGCCGTCGGCGGGCTGGCCGGCCCGGTCGCCGGGAGCCACGGGGTGGCCGGCCGGTCCGTTGTCGCTCGAGAAGATCACGAGGGTGTTCTCGTCCATGCCGTGCTGCTTTAGGGCGTCGAGGATGCGGCCCACGTTGAGGTCGGCCTCGCGGAGCACCGCGGCGTAGACCTGCCGGCGGGGGTCGAGGTGCTTGAACGCGTCGAGCGACTCCTGCGAGGGGATGTGCATCGTGTGTGATTCGTGGAGCCAGACGTTCATGAAGAACGGCGGACCGGCCTTCAGCCGGCCGATGGCCTGCGCGGCTTCGACGCCGATGTCATGCAGGCCGATGCTCGGGCCGGGTCCGTGGTAGACCTTGGATTCGTCGATGCCGTAGGCGGACATCGGCGGGGCGTCGGGCGCCAGGCGCTGGTCGGCCCCCATGTGCCACTTGCCGAAGTGCAGGGTCCGGTAGCCGGCGGCCTTGAGGAAACGGGGCAGGGTGGGTGCTTCGGGGTCGAGCCAGTCGGGCATCGTGCCTCCCTTCTTCGGTCCGAGGGTCTGGGAATTGAAGACGTTGTTCACGCCATAGCGCGCCGGGAATCGGCCGGTCATGGCCGCGACCCGGCTCGGCGAGCAGACCGGACTCAGCACATTGAACTGCGCGAAGTCGGCTCCCTCCGCCGCAAGCCGGTCGATCCGCGGCGTCCGGATCCAGTCCTCCGCGCCGTGGCAGGCGACGTCGCCCCAGCCCAGGTCGTCCGCGTAGATGAAGATGATGTTGGGCCGGGCGGCGTCGGCGGCGTAGGCCGCGGCGAACGGACCGAGGAGCAGGTAGGCGAGGGAGCGGAGGAGTCGGGGCATGGCGAAGGGGCGGAACGGACGATGGCTCAGGCCAGCAGGGGTTTCAGCACCTTGGCGGGGTTGACCCCGGTGAGGCGGACGTCGAGGCCCTGGGACTTCACGCTGAGTCGTTCGTGGTTCAGGCCCATCTGGTGGAGCAGCGTGGCGTGGATGTCGCGCACGTGGACGGGGTCCTTGGCCGGGCCGAAGCCGAATTCGTCGGTCTCGCCCCAGGTCAGGCCCGGGCGGAAGCCGCCGCCGGCGAACCACATCGTGAAGGCGTCGATGTGGTGGTTGCGGCCCGTGAACTCGCGGACCTCGCCCATGGGCGTCCGGCCGAACTCGCCGCCCCAGACGACGATGGTGTCGTCGAGGAGTCCGCGCGACTTGAGGTCCTTGACCAGCGCCGCGCAGGCTTGGTCGATGTCCTTGGCCTTGGCGGGCAGGTGCTGCTGCAGGTTCTCGGTGACCCCGCCGTGGTGGTCCCAGTTGGTGTCGTAGAGTTGGACGAAGCGGACGCCCCGTTCGACGAGGCGGCGGGCGAGCAGGCAATTGCGCGCGAAGCTGGCCTCGGCCGGGTCCTTGATGCCGTACAGGTCGAGCGTCGCCTTGCTCTCGCCCTTGAGGTCCATGACCGCGGGGGCGCTCGTCTGCATGCGGTAGGCCATCTCGTAGGCGTTGAGGCGGGCCGAGATCTCGTCGTCGCCCGTCTTGGCCAGGCGGCCGGCGTTGAGTTCGCGGACCGCGTCGATGACCTTGCGCTGGTCGGCCGCGGCGACGCCCCGCGGGTTCGTCAGGTTGAGGATCGGTTCGCCTTGGGCGCGTAGGGGTACGCCTTGGTAGGTGCTCGGCAGCATGCCGCTGCCCCAGAGCGAGGCGCCTCCGCGGGGGCCGCGGGGGCCGCTCTGCAGCACCACGAAGCCGGGGAGGTCGGCGCATTCGCTGCCGAGGCCGTAGGTCATCCACGCGCCCATGCTCGGCCGCCCGAACAGGCCGCTGCCGGTGTTCATGAACAGCTTCGCCGGGGCGTGGTTGAAGAGGTCGGTCTGGCAGGTCTTGATGAAGCAGAGCTCGTCGGCGATCGCGGCCGTGTGCGGGAGCATGTCGCTCACCCACGCGCCGCTCTGGCCGTGCTGCTTGAACTTCTTGTCGTGGCCGAGCAGGTTGACCCGGTGGCTCGAGCCCATGAAGGCGAAGCGCTTGCCTTCGATGAAGCTGGCGGGGATGGGCTGGCCGTTGAGTTCGTTGAGCTTGGGCTTGTGGTCGAAGAACTCGAGCTGGCTCGGGCCGCCGGCCATGAAGAGGTAGATGATGCTCTTGGCCTTCGGGCGATGGTGCGGCTTCTTCGGGGCGAGCGGGTCCGCCGCGGGGGCGGGCTTATCCTGGGCGAGCAGCGAGGACAGGGCGATCGCGCCGAGGCCGACGCCGCAATCGCGGAAGAAGTGGCGGCGGGTGCGCCCGCGCAGGTGGAGCAGGTCAGTCACGGGTGATGGTCTCGTCGAGGTTGAGGAGCGCCCGGGCGGCCGAGAGGCGGTCGAGCTTGCCGAGCACGGCGAGTTCGGAGGGTTCCGGGTTCCGGGAGGTGCAGCGGCGGAAGGCGGCCGGCAGGCCTTCCTTCTCGATCACGCCGGCCATCGCCTGGGCGGCCTCGAAGAAGGCCGGGTCGTTGAGGAGCGTCAGGGCCTGCAGCGGGGTGTTGCTGCGGTTGCGGCGGGTGCACGTGGAGAGCCCGTCCGGAGCGTCGAAGACGGCGAAGGCCGGCGGCGGGGTCACGCGGTAGGTGAAGGTATAGAGGCCGCGGCGGGTGCGGTCGGGGCCTTGGCTGGTGTTCCAGGCGCGCTTCACCTGGCCGAGGGACATCACCCCGTCGGGGATGGGCGGGAAGACGGGCGGGCCCCCGACCTTCCGGGTGAGCAGGCCGCTGGCCACGAGGGCCGAGTCGCGGACGAGCTCGGCGTCGAGGCGCAACCGGGTCTGGCGGGCGAGCAGGCGGTTGTCGGGGTCCTTCTCCGCCAGGTCGGCGCGGTCGGCGGAATCCCGTCGGTAGGCGCGGGTCAGCACGATCGTACGATGCAGGGACTTCAGGCTCCAGCCGCGTTCGACGAATTCCACCGCGAGCAAATCGAGGAGCTCCGGGTGGGAGGGTGGGGTGCCCTGCGAGCCGAAATCGTTCTCGGTCTCGACGAGGCCGCGGCCGAAGTAGGCCTGCCAGACGCGGTTGGCGATGACGCGGGCGGTGAGCGGGTTCTCCTTGGCGACGATCCAGCGGGCCAGGTCGAGCCGATTGACCGGCCCTTGGTCGGGTTTGAAGGCGTGGAGGGTCGCGAGGACTCCCGGCGTGACCTCCTCGGCCGGGCGCGTGAAGTCGCCGGCGGTGAGCAGGTGCGTCTTGCGGGGCTTGGCGAGTTCCTTGAGGACGAGCGTGGTCGGCGCGGCCTCGCGCCGGTCGGTGGCCTCCTTGGCGCGCCGCTGCAGGGCCATGAATTCCCGGTCCGAGGCGCCGGGGCCCGCGGCGAAGAGGAGGGCGCGCTCCGTGACGCTGCGCTTCGCGGCGGGCTTGCGCAGGGCGGCCTTGGTCGGCCCGGGCAGCTTGGCGGCGTTCGCCTTGGTCAAGCCTTCCTCCCACTGCCGCGCCTCCGCGGCATGCTGGTCGAGCCAGGCGGCGAGGGCCCGCTCGGCCTCCTGGGCCGCGGCGGCGACCTTGGCTTCATCGCGGGTCGGGTCGGATACCTTCAGGGTCGGCTCCTCCTGGTTGTTGAAGAACGCGAACATCCGGTAGAATTCCTTCTGCGTGATCGGGTCGAACTTGTGGTCATGGCACTGCGCGCAGCCGACGGTCAGCCCGAGCCAGACCGTGCCGGTGGTCCCGACCCGGTCGAAGACGCTGTCGACGCGGAACTGCTCGACGTCGATGCCGCCTTCCTGGTTGAGGGGCGTGTTGCGGTGGAAGCCGGTGGCGATGCGTTGGGCTTCGCCGGCGTCGGGCAGGAGGTCGCCCGCGAGCTGCTCCACGGTGAAGCGGTCGAAGGGTAGGTCGGCGTTGAGCGCGCCCACGACCCAATCCCGGTATTTCCAGATGCTGCGCGGGGCGTCGACCGAGTAGCCGTTGCTGTCGGCGTAGCGCGCCTGGTCCAGCCACCAGCGGCCCCAGCGCTCGCCATAGGCCGGCGACGCCAGCAGGCGGTCGACCTCGGCGGCGTAGGCGCCCTGCGGGTCCTTGGCGCGGGCCAGCAGGAAGGCGTCGAGCTCGGCCGGCGTGGGCGGCAGTCCCGTGAGGTCGAGCGAGAGCCGACGCAGCAGCTTCTCCGGCGAAGCCTCCCCGGAGGCCTTCAGGCCGGCCTCCTTCAGGCCGTTTTCGATGAGGGCGTCGATGGCGGCAGGGCCTTGCGCGGCGAGGGCCGGGCGGCGCGGGGCGGTGAAGGCCCAGTGCGGTTCGTAGGGCGCGCCTTGTTCGATCCAGCGCCGAAGCGTCTCCTTCTGCTTGGCCGTCAGCTTGGGTTTGTGGGCCTCGGGCGGAGGCATCACCTCATCCGGGTCGGTGGACAGCAGGCGCTTCCAGAGCTCGGACTTCGCGGGGTCGCCCGGGACGATCGCCCGGGCGCCGTCGTTGTCGGCCAAGGCGCCCTCGCGCGTGTCGAGGCGGAGGTCGGCCTTGCGGTGCTTGGCGTCGAAACCGTGGCAGGAGAAGCACTGTTCCGCCAAAATCGGGCGGATCTCCCGGTTGAAGGAGACCTGGCTTTCGGCCGGGGCGGACCAGGCGAGCGCGAGCAAGAGGGCGGGGCGGACCATC
>JBEBDN010000056.1:0-2956 GCA_041156945.1 Verrucomicrobiota bacterium
GCGCGCACAACTCCGTCGTCAAGAACGTCGCCATCTGGGGCAACCACTCCTCGACCCAGTATCCTGACTTCACCAACGCCACCATCGGCGGCAAGCCGGCCACCCAGGTCATCACCGACCATGCCTGGCTCAAGGAGACCTTCGTCCCCGACGTGCAGAAGCGCGGCGCCGCCGTGATCAAGGCCCGTGGCGCTTCGTCCGCCGCCTCCGCCGCCAACGCCGCCCTCGACACCCTGCGCAGCCTTCATTTCCCGACGCCGGCCGGCGACTGGCACTCCGTCGCCGTGCTCTCCAAGGGCGACTACGGCATCGCTCCGGGCATCATGTTCGGTTACCCGATCCGCACCAAGGCCGATGGCTCTTGGGAGATCGTGCAGGGCCTGCCTCTCGACGCCTTCTCCAAGGAGAAGATCGCGATCACCGAGAAGGAACTGCTCGAAGAGCGCGCGACGGCTTCGGAAGCCCTCGGCCTGAAGCTCTGAAGCCAGCCTCCTGAAACCAAAGGCGGCAAGGGACCTCCCTTGACCGCCTTTTTTGCGTCCCTAGGCTGACGTCATGGAGCTTCTCGCCCACGTCGATTGGTTCACGATCATCGCCGCGCTCTGTTTCTGGGGGGCGCTGGTCTGGGCGCAGCATCTGGACCGAGGTTTCCCACATTGGCTCAACCGGCTCACCGTGCCTGGCCTTTGGATCTGGGTTTTGGCTTATGTCGGCTCCAGTGAGCCCGGGCCCGTCATGGCCTTGGCCGCCGCTCCGGCTTTCCTCTTCGCGCTCTGGCTTTGGGCGCACGGACTGCGCCGATTCCTCTCCGATGACCTCTCGCCCGCTCCGCGTCGTTATTTGGAGATGTTGTCCGCGACCGGTCCGTTGGTGGCCGCGGTGGCCTGGATCTGGTCACGCTATGACCGGACCTTCGCGGGTTTCCCTGATCCGCTCGCGACGCTGACCACCGTCCACTTCGCCATCACCTTCGGTGTCCTGCCGCTGGCGATGGCGGCCAGCGAACGTCCGCTCGCCCGTTGTCGTTGGCGTGATCTGGGGCAGTGGCTGTATGTGGCCGGCGCTCCGGCCACCGCGTTATGCTTCGCCTTACGGACGGACCCGCTTCGGCCGGGTGCCATCGAAGTCGCGGCCGCCGTGGTCTTCGCCGCGGGCTTCTTGCTCTGGGCTGCGTTCATGCCCGTCAGGCGCGGCCCTTGGCCTTACGTCTGTCTCGTCCCTGGTTTCCTGCTCGGCGTGGGCTACACCGCCGCGCACGCCTTCGGCTGGGATTATCTGACCATCCCGCAGATGGCGGCGGTGCACGGCTCGCTTAATCTGCTCGGCGCGGTGCTGCTCGCGGCCCAAGCACCGGCGTTCGATGACGTCGCCGCGCCGGCGCCGGACCGAGACACCGTCGTCGAGCGTGGCAATCCCGCCACGGCGACCTTCGCGGACACCCATCGCGTCGTGGTCGGCGCTTGGTCTCCGGAAGCTTTCGCCCGGGTCAGGACGGCCCTCCTGGGCTATCGGTTCTATCCGGAACACGTGATGATACGCCGGACCCAGTTCGAGGATGAGGGGCGCGCGGTCCGCGTCGGCGATCGTCTCGGCCTTGGTTTGTTAGTTCCCAATCTCCCCGGCCTCGCCCCCCTGATGTTGCCCGCGATCGTCGAGGTCGACGTCGTGGAATCAGGCCCTGAGCATGTCGCCTTAGGGTATGTCACGACGCGTCGTCACTACGGACGCGGATCTTGGAGGGCGGACGTGAAACGTGATGGCGAGCAGCTCGTCCTGACTGTCTCTTGCCACGTCCGTCCCAGCTGCTGGTTCGTCTGGTGCGGACTGCCAGTCTACCGACGTTTCCAACTGGCCGCTTTTCGAGCCGGCGCGGAGAATCTCCGTAAGGTCGCGGCCTAGAGGACGATGGCCTGGTTCTTGGCCTTGGTGTAGGCCGGAGCGGTCATGTAGCGTACTTTCGAGCCCTTGAGCGCGAAGATGCCCTGTCCGTTGAAGTCGACGCCCGCTTGGACTACGTTCGGCAAAGGCCCTTCCGCATATGCGTCGTGCAAGCTCTTCGTGAACATGATCGGGCCGGTGAGTTCGCGGATGGCGTCCTTAGGGAAGCCGAACACCTTGCCTTGGTAGCGCGGGTATTCAGCGCAGATGTTGGCGATCGTCCGCAGCGGGATCGGATGGCCGGGAGCGAAGCCGAAGCCCCATTGGAGCGCAAGCTTGTCCGGGTGCTTGAGGTGCGGCGCGACGGCCGGCGGGCAGGGTATCGGGCTGACGTGAGGCTCGAAGGTGATCAGCGCTTCGGTCTCAGGTCCGTAGAGCGTGCGTAGCGGCACCATGCAGCCCTTGCTGATGTCGAAGTAGAAACCGCCGCGGTCCGCCATGAGGCAGTAGCGGAAGATGTCGGCCTTCATCGGTCCGAAAAGGGACTTTTGGTAGATGTCGAAGATCGGGTGCTTGCCCCATTTCTCACGCAGGTAGCTCTCGCGCTGTTCGCGATCCCAGAGTTCGAAGCTCAGTTCCGGATTCAGGGCGCGGAAATGCTCCATCTCGCGGAGATGGGATTTGCCGAAGAGCCGGTCCTCCCAGGTCTGGATCACGATCGGCGGGATCTTGCTCGCGGGGGCCGTGGTCGTCGCCGGACGGTCGCCCATCGGACGCAACGGGAGCTCCTTCCAGTAACGGATGGGGGCGAGGATCTGCTTCAGGCGGTTCAGCATCGTGATCAGGGAGCGGGGAGGCGGACGAGGGTGATGTCGGCCGGACGGCAGGAGCCGAGGCGGATCTCGCCGGCGTTGGCGGCGGCGAAGATCGGGGGCTCTGGATGGATCGTCGCGATGCCGCTGGCGGCGCGGCCGGCGTTGATCTTCTGCAGGCCGATGAAGTCGATGATGACCGGGTTGGCGCTGCCGAGCAGCGTCTTCTCGGAGCGGCACCAGCTGGCGTCGAAGCCGGGACCGCC
>JBEBDN010000057.1:0-5506 GCA_041156945.1 Verrucomicrobiota bacterium
GGGACCCGAGACCTGAAAATCATGCCCAAATGCGGCGGTCAGCCCCACCTAAAGACAGGTCGCAGCCCATGATCCGTTTTACGGTCCCACTTTGCGTTTTTCCTCACCGCCAACCACAAACCGCCAACCGCTTGAAACAAAAAACCCCGGTTGCCCGGGGTTTTGTTTTTGCCGGCTTACTTGCCGGCGGCGTGTTCCTTGGCGTGCTCGGCCAGCGGGTCGTAGGCGAAGTCCTTCTTGAGGTCGCGCCAGGAGGCGTGCACGTGGTTGGCGCCGCCCTGGAAGTTGACCAGTTCGAAGAGGAAGGTCGGCCCCTGGATGCTATAGTAGTGGGGCTCGCCGACCTCGAGGCCGCCGTTCCAGGCGAACACGAGGGACTCCTTCACGGCTTCGATGGCCTTCAGTTCCTTGGCCGCGAAGTCCGGACGCGTGCGGCTCACGTATTCGAAGACCAACTGGCCGAGGATCCGGCGCTGGGCCTCGTTGAGTTCGGTCGCCGGGATGCCCTGGTGCTTGATGATGCCGTTGGCGCGCTGCTTGTTGCCGGTGAGGATGTCCTTGAAGGGGTCCTTGGCGAGGAAGGCCTTCTTGCGCTGTTCCGCGGTCAGCGACTTGGCGAGTTCGCGACCCAGGTCGTCCTCGAACTTCAGCAGCTCGAAACCGACGGGGCCGGGCTGGCCTTCCTTGATCTTGCCCGGGTTGCTCGCGAAGAACGACGGGGTGGAGCTCATCAGCTCGCCGTCGACCAGCGTGAAGTTGAGGGAGAGGTGGTGGCCTTCCCAGCGGAAGCCCCAGGTGCCCTTTGCGTCGGGCGTCCCGAAGATCGACACGAAGTAGTTCTCGGCGTCGCGCAGGGGGCCGGAGCCTTTCTCCAGCTCGAGCAGCACTTGTTCGAGGGCCATGATCGACTCGGCCTTCATGTGGCCGCGGCCGCTCAGGGCGACGGAGAGGATGGCCTGGGCGAAGTGGCGCTGGCCCGGATTCATGGCCTTGAGCGGGAGACCCTTGCGGGCGGCCGGCACGAAGATCCAGTTCGTCCGCTCGGCGTCGTCGAATTTGAAGGTCGCTTGGGCTTTCTGCTCGGCCGAAAGCGAGCCGAGGAAGGCTTGGGCGGAGGAGGCGAGCTCCTCACCGGCGGTATGGGCGAGGGCGGAGGGCAGGGCGAGCGCCAGCAGGCAGAGCGTCGCGAGGGTGCGGGGGAGGGAACGCATGGGGGTCAGGTAAGGACAGGGGTGTAGGGGAAGGGTTCCCCGAGCGCCAGAAAGGAATGCGGACGAATCAGGCCGCTGCGGTTAGCGGTCAGCGGTTGGCGGATGGATCTGGGAGCGCCGAATTGAAGCAAGGGTAAGGCCGGCGGGACAGCGAGGTGGCTTCGTTTCCGACCGCCAACCGCTATCCGCCAACCCCTTGGCCTTAGGCGCCTTTGGCGTCCGTCAGCTTCTGCGCGGCCTTCTCCCAGTCGGCCGAGGCCGCGTGGAGGGCGTCGGTCGTGGCCTTCAGGTCGGCGTTGAGCTGCTGGACCTTGGCGCCTTGCGAATAGGTCGCCGGGTCGGCGAGCTCGGTGGTCAGCTTGGCCTGCTTGGCCTCGAGGTCGGCGACGAGCTGTTCCAGGCGGGCCACTTCCTTCTCGAGTTTGCGGAGGTCGGAGCCGGAGAGCTTGGTCGGGGCGGCGGCGGGCGCCTTCTCGGCCTTCGGGGCCTCGGCCTGCTTGGGGCGGCCATCGGTGAAGCCGGCGGTGAGGGCGGCGCGCTCGTTGCCGGCCTTGGACTTCTCCAGGTAGTAGGCGTAGTCGCCCGCGTAGGGCGTCAGGCGGCCGGAGTGGACGTGCAGCACGGTCTTGGCGATCTGCCGGATGAAGTGCACGTCGTGGCTCACGAAGAAGAGCGTGCCTTCGTAGGTCTGCAGGGCGGCGATGAGCGCGTCGATCGACATGATGTCGAGGTGCGTCGTCGGCTCGTCCATGAGCAGGAAGTTCGGCGGGTTGATCAGCAGCTTGACCAGCGCGAGGCGGGACTTCTCCCCGCCGGACAGCACCGAGACCTTCTTGTGCACGTCGTCCTTGCGGAAGAGGAAGGTGCCGAGCATGCCGCGGGCCTGCTGCTCGGTGAGCTGGTTCTCGTTGGTGCGCAGCTCCATCACGTTCTCGAGGACGGTCAGCTTCGGGTTGAGGTTGTCGACGCGGTTCTGGGCGAAGTAGCCCGTGATGACGTTGCCGCCTTCCTCGCGCAGGCCCCCGTTGATCGGGATCACGCCGGCGAGGATCTTGAGGAGCGTGGACTTGCCGGCGCCGTTGGGGCCGACGAGCACGGTGCGCTGGCCGCGTTCGCATTCGAAGTTCAGGTCCTGGTAGACCACGTGGTCGCCGTAGGACTGCTTCACGTGCTCGAGCTTCATGACCTTGAGGCCGGAGCGCGGGGGCTGCGGGAAGCGGAACTGGATCTTCTTCAGGTCGTCCTCGGGCTCGTCGATCGCGATCTCCTCGAGGCGGGCGATCTGCTTCTCCTTGGACTTCGCGCGGGAGGCCATCGACGCCTTGGCGCCGAACCGGTCGACGAACGTCTGCAGGTGGGCGATCTCGCGCTGCTGGTTCTTGAACATCGCCTGCTGGCGCTCCTTGCGGGCCACGCGCTCGACGAGGAAGTCGTCGTAGTTGCCGGTGTACTCGTGCAGGCGCTGCCCGCGCAGTTCGATCATGCCCGTGCAGAGCGCGTTGAGGAAGGCGCGGTCGTGGGAGATGACGACGAGGCCTCCCGGGTAGCGGGTCAGGTAGTCCTGGAACCAGAGCAGGGCCTCGAGGTCGAGGTGGTTGGTCGGTTCGTCGAGGAGGAGGAGGGTCGGCTCGCTGACCAGCAGGCGGGCGAGGTGGGCGCGCATGACCCAGCCGCCGGAGAACGTCTTGGCCAGCTTGTCGTGGTCCGTCTCGCGGAAGCCGAGGCCGGCGAGGATCTTCTTGGCGCGCGGCTCGAGGGTATAGTCGATGTCCCAGTCATCGTCGTTCTCGGGCTCGAGTTTGCCGCCGCTCGTCGCGATCTGCAGGATCGTCTCGTCGCCGACCGGCGCGCTCTCCTGCGGCAGGAAGCCGAAGTTCGCGCCGCGTTCCCATTCGATCAGGCCCTCGTCGGGGGTGTCCTTGCCGAGGATGATGTTGAAGAGGGTGGACTTGCCGGCCCCGTTGGCGCCGACGAGGCCGAGGCGATCCGTCCGCGCGATGTTCAGCGAGACCTCCGCGAACAAGGTGCGGGGCCCGTAGGACTTGGAGACATTGGCGATCGTCAGCATCGAAAAGGGGATAAAGTGCGGTGAAGGCGGAAAGACAAGGGGATTGGGGCCAGGGCCGGGGCTAGGGCCAGGTCGCAACCTGACGCGCGGACGGACTGCCGAAAAAAGCGTAACCACCTTGCAAGGCCCTGCCATGCGGCGGGGTTCGTCTCACCTAAACACCTCCGGGCCGGGTTATCGGATCGGGTGGTCCTTTCCTGGCCCCAGCCCCGGCCCTGGCCCAGCGAAGCCTCGCTTCGCTCAGCTCCACTTCAACTTGCTGCGCAGGACGTCGAAGTGGGTCAGTGTCTTGGGGCGCAGCAGGCCGAGCTGGACCTTGGCGGTGCGGATGCCCAAAGGGAGACGGCCTTGCGCCTCGAGGGTCGGACGGCCGTCCACGGAGAGGCCCAACTGGGCCACGTCCTCGCTGGCGATTTCCAGCTCCGTTTCGCCGTCGAAGATCACCGAGCGGTTGGAGAGCGTGTGGGCGCAGATCGGCGTCAGCGCGATGACCGAGGCGGCGGGGTCGACCAAGGGGCCGCCGGCGGCGAGGTTGTAGGCCGAAGTGCCGGTCGGGGTCGCGAGGATCAGCCCGTCGGCCCGGTATTCGTTGACGCGGGCCCCGTCGGCGCGCACGGCGAAGCGGCCCATCCGGAAGACGTCGCGGGTCTTCAGGACCACGTCGTTGAGCGCGAGGGTGAAGCTCCCGTCGGCGAAGCGCACCTCGAGCAAGGCGCGGTTCTCGCGCCGGTAGTCCCCGGCGAGGACCGAGCGGAGCGACGCGCGGACGTCCTCCTCGGGGTAGGCCGCGAGGAAGCCGAGCTTGCCGCGGTTGATGCCGAAGAGCGGCACGCCTTCGAGGGCGGCCGGCTCGGCGACCCCGAGGAAGGTGCCGTCGCCGCCGACCACGCAGCAGGCGTCGGCCCCACGGAGGGTGGCGCGGTCGACCGGCCAGGTGTCGGCGATGACCAGCTGGACGCCGGCTTCGGTGGTGGCTTCCTGCACCGCGCGGACGATGTCCTCGACACCGGTCTTGGTGCGATTGACGACGAGCGCGAGGCGGCGGATGGCCATGGATGACGACTACCCGGCCCGAGGGAAAGGGCAAGGACAAGCCAGCCGGGCGTGGGTCGGAGCCCTTATTTGGCGGATTTTTCCGGCTTAGGGCTGGTGAAGCGGAGCTTGTAGTTCATCCAGACCACGAAGCGGTTGCCGCCCAGGTGGCGGACTTGGACGGGGTCCGCGAGCCCGTCGATCTCGAGGCGCATCTCGCCTTCGGGGAGGTGGCCCTTGGCGTTGGCGACGTCTTCCTTGATCTGGTCGAGGAGTTCGTCGCGTCGATCGTTCGCGGAGGCGAGGCCGTAAGCGATCGGGCTGACGCGGCAGCGTTCGTCCTCGTTCTTGGGGTCGACGAGGTCGCTGGACTTGGCCCGCAGGATTTCGACGGTCTTCAGGCCGTTCTCGGCCGGCCCGCGCAGGGCGTAGCGGGCCGTCGCCACCACCGGGGCGTCCGGCTTCGGGTCCTCGTCGTCGATCAGGCTGACGAAGCTGGACTTGCCGCCGCCCTTCCGGACCGGAGCGGCGAAGGTGCGGTCGAGTTCCCGGGCTTCCCAGCCGTCCTGGCCCTCGAAGCGCTTGCGCAAGGTGCCGAGGATGGCCTCGAGGCGCGCGTCGACCGCCGCGCGATCCTTGCCTTTGACCGAGAGTTCCACGGTCGCGCCGAGGAAGTCGGCCTCGACTTCCACCTGCACGCGCTGCGCGCGGGTCGTCGCGTTCGTCGAGCCATCGTTGTGGGCGTAGTCGCCGCCCGCCTGCGCGTGGGCGGGGAAACTCAGCGTCAGGGCGGAGAGGAGCAAGGTGGCGGGTAGGCGCATGAAGCCTTGATAGGCCGTGGTGGACGGGGGGCAAGTCCACCCTGCGGGCTTGCGGTGAGTGAGGCTGGGTTCAATCTCGGCGCATGGGCTGGGCCGACCTCCGCAAGCATCTCCTCCTCTGGATCCTCGGGGTGGGTGGCATCGCGATTTCGGTCGCGGTCATCCTGATGCTCAAGGATCGGCTGGACGAACTCGGCCGAACCAACGCCACCCGGGAAGCGCTGGAGCGCCTCGCCGCCGCCTTGCCCGTCCGGCGGGGAATTCCGCCTCCGACCGTGGAGGCCCGTCGGCTGGCTTTTCCGAAGGTCGCCCAGTTGGCGTTGCCGGCGGAGTATGTGCAGAATGGCAAGGTCTACGACGCCTGGAACCGCGAG
>JBEBDN010000058.1:0-13386 GCA_041156945.1 Verrucomicrobiota bacterium
AGGGAGTCGCCGCACTTGTAGGTCAGGCCGCTGCCGACCAAGGACACGGAGAAGTGCTGGGTGTCCTTCTGGCTGTCCGGCGAGCTCAGGCGACGACGGTCGACGAGGCGGGCCGGGAAGGGATTGTTCTTGTCGTAGGCCACGGAGGGAGGGATGCCCGGAGGATGGGCACCGGAGGGCGTTGGCAACCCTCTTTTGGCCGGGCGGCTACTTCCAGACCTTCACCCAGTCCACCTCGACGTCATCCGGCAGCTTGGACGGGACGAGATTCTTGCGCTCGGAATCCCCGACCCAATTGCCGAGGTACACATGCATCGGCTCGTTCACCTCGGGCTTGTCGAGCTTGTGCACGGCCTTGCCGTTGAAATACCAGACGTAGGCCTTCTCGGTCCAGGCGAAGCCGTAGGTGTTGAAAGCCTTGGAGGTCTGGTTGGCGCGGAGGGTGAGGTCGGTCTTGACGGGCTTGAGTTCGCGGAGGCCCTTGCTGTCGGCGATCCGGGCCCACGGCACGAGCCGGTCCTCGCCGAAGCACTCGAAGAGCAAAGAGGCAACCGGTGGCTCGGTCGTCAGTTTGTTGCGCACCAGGAAAGCCCCATGGTGGCCGCGCTGCGCGTTGAAGCGGATGGAGGCCTCGAAGTAGCCGTGGAGTTGGGTGAACTTGTCGCGCGTGCTGATGGCGGTCCCCTGCCAACCGTCGGCCCGGTCGATGAGGGTCAGCACGAGCTTGCCGCCCTTCAGCGAGGCCGCCTGGGCGTTGCCCTCGTGAGTCCATTTGGCGGCGTCCAAGGCGGCGCCGTCGAACTCCTCGGAGAAGGCGAGCTTCAGCTTGGCGGTGGGGTCGGCCGCGACGACCGCGAGCGGAAGGAGAAGGCAGAGGAGACGGTGCATGGCGGGATCACTTCCAGACCTTGACCCAGTCGACCTGCAAAGGCTCGGGGCCGTTGGCCGGGTCCGTGAAATCCTTCACCTTGCCGCCTTCGGCGGTGTGGTGGCAGAACTCCACGTACATCGGGGTGGTCGGGGTCACCTTCTGCTCGAGCCGATGGACCTTCTTGCCGTCGACGTACCATTCGAAGTACTTGGGGGTCCAGAGCACGCCGTAGGTGTGGAACTTCTTGTAGGAAGCCCCGCCGTCGAACTCGATGCCGTGCTTGATCGGCTTGAGCATGCGGAGGCCGGTATTGTCGGCGACCTGCGCGGCCGGGACGATGCGGTCCTCGCCCCAGCCGTCGAAGAAGAGACGGGCGGACGGCGGCTCGTCGAGGCTCGTGTTGCGCACCTCGAAGCGGCCGGTGCGGCCCTTGGTCTGCAGCATGCGGACGGAAGCCTCGAAATACCCGCCGACCTGGCTGAACTTGCGCGCGGAGTTGAGGGTGCTGCTCCCCCAGAGGCCGGCTTCCTTGCCCGGCGTCAGGTTGAGGTTGGCCTTGCCGTCCTTGATCGTGACGGAGTTGTGGACGTTCCACTTGGTCGCGTCGAGTTCGGGGGTGTTGAACTCATCCGACCAGACGAGCTTCATCTGGGAGTTCGGGGCGGCGCCCAGGAAGAGCGGCAGGGCGACGAGCAGGGGCAGGAAGCGACGCATGGGGGAGCGCCTATTCGAAGGCATTTCCCAAGGCTGGCAAGCGGGATGAGACCGCCCTACCCGGCTTAAGCCCCGAAAATCTCGTCGATTTCCTTGCGACTGAGGGGACGGCAATCGCCCAGCGGCATTTTGCGCAGCACCAGCCCGCCGATCTGGAAGCGCCGCAGCACCTTCACATGGAAACCGAAGATTTCCAGCAGGCGGCGAATCTCCCGCTTGCGGCCTTGGTCGAGGTGGATCTCCAGGCGCGTCGGGTCCTCCGGATGGCGGATGACCTTCTTGAAGCGCAGCATCTCGCCCTCCTCCACCGCGCCCTTGAGCAGCCGGGGCGTCAGCGTCGGGTCGTAGTCGCGGTTCAAGGTGATCTCGTAGCGCTTGATGATGCCGCCCGAGGGGTGCATCACCTTGTTGGCGAGCGCTCCGTCGTTGGTCAGCAGGAGCAGGCCTTCCGAATCCTTGTCGAGGCGGCCCACGCAGAAGAGGCGCAGCGGGCGGTATTCCGGGGGGACCATGTCGAACACGGTCTGGCCGCCATGGGAATCGTCGTTGGTGCAGAGGAAGCCGCGTGGCTTGTTCATCATGAGCACCACGGTGCGGGCCAGGGGCTTGATGTGCTGGCCGCGGCAAGTGACGACGTCGACGGAGGGATCCACCGGCTGGCCGGTGCCGGCGGCCTTGCCGTTGATGAAGACCTCCCCGGCCGCGACCAGGCGCTCCGCCTCCCGGCGGGAGCAGACCCCCGCCTGGGCGAGGAACTTGTGGATGCGCATGGGTCCTTCGTCGGGCACGCCCTACCCTTGGGGCCTTTCGGGCCGCAGGGCGAGACAATCACGCGGGGACCGTCCGCCGACTTTGCTCGCCCTCCCCGCCCCCTTCGTCCTAGTTGGAGCCATGCGCCTCATCGACGGAAACGCCATCGCCCAGCAGGTCCTCGCCGAAGTCAAGGCCCGCGTCGCCCAACTCGCCCCGACCGTCCCCCACGTCGCGTTCGTCCGCGTCGGGGACGACCCCGCCTCGGTCTCCTACGTGACCAAGAAGCAGAAGACGGCCGCCGAAGTAGGCATGAAGGCCAGTCTCCAGCTGTTCCCGGAGACCGTCAGCAGGGAGGAACTCTTCCGCCACCTGGACGCGCTGAACGCCGACGCCTCGGTCCATGGCATCCTCATCCAGGCCCCGCTCCCCAAGCACCTGCCCGAGACCGAGGTCTTCAACCGCGTCGCCCCGGACAAGGACGTCGACGGCTTCGGCACGCAGAGCATCGGTCGCCTCGTCCAGGAACTGCCGGGGGCCTTCGCGGCCTGTACGCCCGCGGGCGTGATCGAACTGCTCCGGCGCTCCGGCGTCGAGACCGCCGGCAAGCACGCCGTCGTCGTCGGCCGCTCCCTCATCGTCGGCAAACCCGCGGCCGCCCTGCTCCTCGCCAAGGGCTGCGACTGCACCGTGACCGTCGCGCACTCGCGCACCAAGGACCTCGCGGCCATCGTCCGCCAGGCCGACATCGTGGTGGCCGCGATCGGCAAGCCGCGCTTCATCACCGCCGACATGGTCAAGCCGGGCGCCGTCGTCATCGACGTCGGCATCAACCGCATCCCCGACGCCGGCAAGAAGACCGGGTACCGCATCGTGGGGGACGTCGACTTCGACGCCGTCGCGCCGGCCTGCGCGGCCATCACGCCGGTCCCGGGCGGGGTAGGCCCGATGACGGTCGCCATGCTGATGAAGAACACCCTCGACGCCTGCGTCCGCCAGCGTGGCTGAAGCCTCGCCACCCCCGCTCCCGCCCGTGCCGGCGGGACTCTGGCGCCGCAGCCTGGCCGCCCTCGCCGACTCCCTCCCCTTGCTCGGCCTGAGCTGGTGGCTGGCCCAACGCCTCGCCGGACCGGACGAACTGGCGGCCCGCGACCGGGTCGCCGCCTTCTACGACCAGCTGCAGGCGCTCTCCCTGCAGTCGCAGCGCACCGGCTCCACGGAGGCGCTCTGGAACCTCGCCCTGCACCCGCCCGCGCCCACGCTCGAGGCGTACGCGACCTGGCTCGGGTTCCTCGGCACCGTCGCGTTCTGCGTCGTGGCCGCGGCCCTGACGGCGCAGGAATGGTTCGGGCGCGGCCGCACGTTGGGCAAGCGCATCTTCAACCTCCGGACCGCCGAGGTCCCCGACGGCGTCGCCCCCGGCTTCCTGCCGGCCCTGCTGCGCTCCGCCTGGAAGGCGGCTTTCCTGTGCCTGCCGAACCCGCTGTTCAGCCTGCTGGGGATCGTCAACGCGCACGTCCCGCTCTTCCGCAAGGATCGCCGCGCCTGGCACGACCTCTGGACGCGCACGCAGGTCGTCGAGGACGACGGCCGCGAGGTTTAAGCCGGGCTAATTCCGCCGAGAAGCGAGCCCCGCAATCGCCCCGCGCCGCATTTTTCGGTCAACTTAGCAAGATAGGCCGCCGCCTTGCGGCGCAGGCTCCGCGCGGCGATTGCGTCGGCTTATGCCGACCTTAAGCGTTTCCCCGCGGCGGCCGCGACGCGCGCCGCCGCGGCGCCCGCGGAAGGCCGGTGGCGATCGGGCCGGAGGGTTCGGCTTTGAATGCGTCTGGCCGGATGGTAATCTCATGGCGTCACCGCCTTTTCGTGGAAGCCCTCGCCCTCACCGTCCTCTTCTCCGTGCTCCTGGCCCTCGGCGCATCGCTCGCCTTCCTCTGGGACCAGCGCAACCGCGGCGAGGATGGGCTCGAGCGCGAATCCCTTCGCCCGCTGGACGAAGAGGCCCCCGCCCCCCCCTCCCCGACCGAACCGACGCCATGAACGACACCACCACCCTCCGCTACGACGACGAGATCGTCCGCCGCTTCACCTTGGCGTCCGTGCTCTGGGGCGTCGCGGGGCTGCTCTGCGGCCTGGTCATCGCCCTGCAGCTGGCCTTCCCGGCCCTGAACCTCGGCCTACCCTACACGACCTTCGGCCGGCTGCGGCCCCTCCACACCAACGCGGCGATCTTCGCGTTCGTGGGCAACATGGTGTTCGCCGGCGTCTACTACTCGACGCAGCGGCTGCTCAAGGCCCGGCTGGCGTACCCGTCCTTGGCGCAGGCCCACTTCTGGGGCTGGCAACTCGTGATCCTGCTCGCCGCGATCACGCTGCCGCTCGGCTATTCGCGCAGCAAGGAATACGCCGAGCTGATCTGGCCCATCGACGCGCTGTTGGCGCTGGTCTGGATCGCCTTCGGGGTCGTCTTCTTCGCGACCCTCGCCCGGCGGCGGGAGCGCAGCCTGTACGTGGCCGTCTGGTTCTACATCGGCACGATCATCACCGTCGCCCTGCTGTACGTGGTCAACCACCTGTCGCTGCCGACGAGCCTGCTGCACAGCTATCCGGTCTTCGGCGGCGTCCAGGACGCGCTGGTCCAGTGGTGGTACGGCCATAACGCCGTAGCCTTCTTCCTGACCACTCCGATCCTCGGCATCATGTACTACTTCGTCCCCAAGGCCGTGGGGCGGCCCGTGTACAGCTACCGCCTGTCGATCATCCACTTCTGGTCGCTGATCTTCCTCTACATCTGGGCAGGACCGCACCACCTGCTCAACACGGCGCTGCCGGGCTGGCTCCAGGGGCTGGGCATGATCTTCTCCCTGATGCTCTGGGCGCCCTCCTGGGGCGGCATGCTCAACGGCCTGCTGACCCTGCGGGGCGCCTGGGACAAGCTCCGGACGGACCCGGTCGTGAAATTCATGGCCGCGGCGGTGACGTTCTACGGCATGGCGACCTTCGAAGGCCCGCTCCTTTCGATCAAGGCCGTCAACGCCCTCGGACACTACACCGATTGGATCATCGGCCACGTGCACGCCGGCACCCTCGGCTGGAACGGCTTCATGGCCGCGGGCATGTTCTACTGGCTCGTGCCCCGCCTCTGGGGCACGCGGCTGCACAGCGAACGCCTCGCGAACCTCCACTTCTGGGTGGGGATGGTGGGCATCCTCTTCTACGTCGCCTCGATGTGGGTGGCCGGCATCGGCCAGGGCCTGTCGCTCAACGAACTCACCGCCGACGGCTCCGCCCCGGCGAATACCTTCATCGAGACGCTGAAGAACATCCTGCCGATGTACCACCTGCGCGCCCTCGGCGGCGGGCTCTACCTCCTCGGCTACCTGCTGATGGTCTACAATCTCTTCCGGACCATCCGCTCCGGCCAGCCCACCGACGGCACGGCGCAGGTGACGGAAGCACCCGTCGCGGCCCCGGCGACGGCGAAGTTCGCGGGCTTCGTCAACGCCCCGGTGCTCTTCACGCTCGGCATCATCGCAAGCGCCTGCCTCTGGCTGCTGGGCGAAGGCGCCTGGATGACGGTCGGCCTGACGGGCACGATCGTGCTGACCCTCGCCACGTTGGCCCACTTCGAGGTCCGCCAGTACACCTGGAAGCGCTGGCACGAGGAGCTGCTCCAGCATGCCTTCCCCTTCTCGGTGCTCACGCTCATCGCCGTGGCCATCGGCGGCGCGCTGCAGATCGTCCCGACCGTCGCCCTCTACAAGGGGGACGGCGACGCCCGCCTGCTCGAGGGCCGCGTCCAGCGTCCCTACCGCCCCTTGGAGCTGGCCGGCCGAGACCTCTACGTCCGGGAGGGCTGCTACAACTGCCATTCGCAGATGATCCGCACCCTGAAGCCGGACATCCTCCGCTATGGCGCGGGCCAGGGCTACTCGCGTCTCGGCGAGTCCATCTACGACCGCCCCTTCCAGTGGGGTTCCCGCCGCACCGGTCCGGACCTGGCCCGCGAAGGCCTGCTGCGGCCCGACCTCGCCTGGCATTACCGGCACCTGGTGAACCCCCGCGAACTGGAACCCGACTCGATCATGCCCTCCTACCCGTGGCTGAAGGAAAACCAGGTGGACCGCTCCCAGCTGTTCGGACGCATCTCGGCGCTGCGCACCCTCGGCGTGCCCTATCGCGCCGACGCCAGCACGCCCGCGGCGATCCAGAACGACTACGACGCGCAGTCCAGGGAGATCGTGAAGGCCCTCGCCGAGAAAGGCATCCGGGCCGGCGCCGACTCCGAAATGGTCGCGTTGTTGGCCTACCTGCGGTGCCTCGGGCTCAACGTCGAAACCCCCGGCGCGGAGGCGCGTCGCTGACATGTTCCGCCGCATCGTCTGGGACGAACTTCTCCGCGACCTGCAGACCGCCGGACTGCTCCTCCTCGGCATCGCCCTGGTCATCCTCGTGGCCCGGGTGCTGACCACCCCCGAGGACGAGGTCAAGCGCCTCTCCGAACTCCCCCTCCACGACGAACGGGACCCTCGCCCATGAAGAAAGACGACGACCAACCGGCGATCATGCCGCACGCCTACGACGGCATCCAGGAATACGACCAGAGCCTCCCCAACTGGTGGCTGGGCATGCTGTTCGCCTCGATCGCGTTCGCCTTCGGGTACTGGGCGTACTGGTTCCATTCGGGGGTCGGGTCGGACGACCGCGTCGCCCTCGACGCCGAGCTCGCCGCGCTCGAGGCCCGGCAACTGGCCGCGGTGAAGGACCTCGACGAAGCCACGCTCTGGAGGATGAGCCGCAACCCGGCGACGGTCGCCGAAGGCCAGGCGGTCTACGCCTCGCTCTGCTTCAGCTGCCATGGCCCGACGATGGCCGGCATCAAGGGCGTCGGCTTCCGCCTGAACGACGACCTCTGGGTCCACGGCAACACCGGCATGGCGGTCTTCCGCAACATCAACGAGGGCGTCGTCTTCGACGGCAAGCCGACCGGCATGGCTTCGCAGAAAGCGCTCGGCACGGGCCGCCTCGCGGCCGTGACGGCCTACCTCCTCTCGTTCCAGAAGGAGGGCCAGATGAAGGCCATCGAGCGCGCGAAGGAACCCTCGCAGCTGCCCCCATGACGTCGAACCGGAGCCCCATCCGCGAAAGCGTGACCACGATCGGACGGGACGGCGAACGCCGTTTCCTGCAGCCCGCCATCGTGGTCGGCGCCTGGTGGCGGGCCCGTCGCCTCGTGGCCTGGCTGCTCATCGCGTTCTTCGCGCTGCTGCCTTGGATCGAGGTCGGCGGCTTCCCCGCCGTCTTCCTCGACGTGGAGCACCGCCGCTTCCACCTGCTCGGGGCGACGCTCGGCCTGGGCGACGTGTGGCTCCTGTTCTTCGTCATCACCGGCTGGGGCTTCCTCATCTACGCGACCACCGCCCTCCTCGGCCGCATCTGGTGCGGCTGGTCCTGCCCGCAGACGGTCTACCTGGAGCACGTCTTCCGGGTCGTCGACCGGCTCTTCGAAGGCGACCATGTCAGCCGCGCGAAACTCGACGCCGAGCCGTGGAGCCGGCCCGCCAAGTTCCTGCGCCGCGGCGGACGGGCCCTGGCCTACCTCGTGCTCTGCTGGGCCGTCGCGCACATCTTCCTGGCCTACTTCATCTCGATCCCCGGGCTCTACCCGATGGTCACCGCCGCCCCGCAGGCGCATCCGGCGGCGTTCGTCGCGATGGCCGTCGCCACCGGCGGGCTGTTCTTCAACTTCTGGTGGTTCCGCGAACAGCTCTGCCTGATCATCTGCCCCTACGGTCGCCTCCAATCCGCCTTGATCGACGACGATTCCGTCATCGTGGGCTACGACGAGAAGCGCGGCGAACCCCGCGGCAAGGCCGCGCCGGGCATCCCCGCGGGCGACTGCGTGGACTGCCGTCGTTGCGTGCAGGTCTGCCCCACCGGGATCGACATCCGCCAAGGCCTCCAGCTGGAGTGCGTCGCCTGCACGGCCTGCGTCGACGCCTGCGACGACGTGATGTCCAGGCTCAAGCGGCCCACGGGATTGGTCCGTTACGCGTCGCTCCGGGAGCTGGCCGGCGGACGCACCCGTTTCCTGCGCCCCCGCACGATCCTCTACTCCGCGCTCCTGACGGTCGGCCTGATCGTGGCGACCGTCTCCCTGCTCCGCGTCCAGCCGGCCGGCTTCAAACTGAGCCGTCCGCCGCAGGCCGAGCTCTACGTCGTCAGCGCCGATTCGGTCGCCAACGTCTTCCGCGCGAAGATCCAGAACAAGGGCGAGGTCCCCCGCCGCTTCTTCGTCGAGGCCGAGGCGTCGCCGACGAAGGTCAGCGTGCTGAACCAGTCGGCGGGCTTGGTCATCGCGCCGCAGGCGGAAGTCACGCTGCCGCTCACGTTGCTCGTCGACCGCCGGGATTACCGCGGCGAGTTCAGCTTCACGCTCCGCCTGCGCAGCGACGACGGCAAGGTCTCGGTGCCGCAGAAAGCCCACTTCATCGGCCCCGCCCCGGCGCCCCCCGCCCGATGAGCCTCCTCCGCCGCCATCCCTGGGTTCCGCTCGCGGCCCTTTTCCTGGGCTTCGTCGCGGTCTGGGCTTGCTGGCTGCTCGTCGCCCTGCGCCACGCCCCCGAGTCGGTGCCGCCGCTCCGGTCCACCTCCGCCCATGCTCCCGCTCGTTGAGACCGGCGCCGGCGCCTTCCTCGCCGGACTGGCCGTCTCGCCCCATTGCGGGGCGATGTGCGCCCCGCTGACGTGCGCGCTCGGCCCTTGGCGGGCGACCGCCGAGCAGCGGCTCGGCTTCACGACGGCCTATCACCTGACCCGCACGCTGGCGTACGCGATGCTCGGCGGGTTCGCCGGCCTGCTGGGCGCCAAGTTCGGTCGCTGGATGGCGTGGCCGCTGATGGATTGCCTGCCTTGGGCGATGGTGGTGTTCCTGTTCGCCCTCGCGCTCGGGCTCGACCGGGGCTTCCCCGCGCCCGCCTTCCTGCGCCGCCGGCACGCCCGCTGGATGGAGCGCACGCAAGGGCGCGCCCCGTCGTTCGCCGGCGCCTGGCTCGGGGCCCTGAGCCCGCTGCTCCCGTGCGGACCGCTGCATGCGCTGTTCGGACTCGCCCTGCTGAGCGGCCACGGCCTGCGCGGCGCCGAGATCGGCCTGGGCTTCGCGCTCGGCACCATCCCCCTGCTCTGGGCCGCCCAGATGGGCTACCATCGGCTGACCCTCCGGCTCGGCGAGGCGCGGAGCATCCGGCTGCGGCGCGGTCTCGCGGCGGCGGCCGCCGTCGCGCTCCTGGTGAAGACGGCCTGGTTCGGCGCTCCGGACAATGTGTGCCTCTGACGCCAGCTGCCGGCACTGCGGCTCCGCCATCCTGAGCCCTCTGGCGCCGCCCGGCTTCTGCTGCGCGGGATGCGAGCAGGTGCACGGCCTGATCGTCGGCTGCGGCCTCGGACGCTACTATGAACTCCGGGCCGAGGCCATCGCGCCCATCAACGAGACGACCCTGGGCGCCAAGGATTTCGAATGGCTGCGGGCGGCCCAGTCGTCCGCCGACGACGCGGGGCGCCGCACCCTCCGCGTCGCCCTGCGGGGCCTCTCCTGCGTCGGCTGCGTCTGGCTGATCGAGAAACTGCTGGGAGAGTCCCCCGGCGTGCTCGCCGCCCGCGTCAACGCGCACCGCGGCACGCTAAGGCTGGAATGGCGGGACGGCGCCGACCTCCCCGGGGCCGCGGCCCGGCTGGCCGGCTTCGGCTACCTGATCGTCCCCGACGACGGCGAAGAGCACCGGGAAGAAGACGGGCTCACGACCCGGCTCGGCCTGTGCGCGGCGTTCGCGATGAACGCGATGCTCAACTCGGTGCCGGCCTACCTGGGCATGAAGTCGGACGAGCAGTTCGCCGGGATCTTCCGCCTGCTCGCGGCCTTCTTCGCGACGCTGTCGATGCTGGTCGGCGGCAGCTATTTCGCGGGCCGGGCCTGGGCTTCGCTCCGGCGGCGACGGCTGCACATGGATCTCCCGATCGCGCTCGGCCTGACGGCCGCCTACCTCGCGGCCTTCGTCGGCTGGGCGCTCGGGCTGCCGAGCCTCGAGTACTGGGATTTCGTCTGCCTATTCACCTTCCTGATGCTGGTGGGACGGTGGACGCAGGAGCGGGCGATCGAACAGAACCGCCGGCGGCTGCCGGCGAGTTCCCCGACCTTGCGGCCGGTCGACATTTTCGAGCATGCGGACGGCGTCGCGCCGCTCCGACGGCTCCCCGCCGAAGCCCTGCGCCCAGGCCACGTCTACGCCGTCGCGAGCGGCCAGGTCGCCCCCGTCTGCGGACGTCTGCTTGGCCAGGAAGCGGAGGTCAGCCTCGCTTGGATCAACGGGGAGTCCGAGCCGGTCGTCTATCCGGCCGGCCGGCTCGTGCCCTCCGGTGCGTTGAACATCGGCAAGACTCCTTTGCGCCTCGAGGCGACCGAAGCCTGGGGGGATTCGATGCTCCGCAAGCTCACCGACGCGGGTGGCGACGGCGCCTTCGTGCCGCGACAACTGGAGCTGATCCTCGGCTGGTATCTCGGAATCGTCATCAGCCTGGCGACGCTGGCCTTCGGGCTCCGTGGCGCGCTCACGGGAGACTGGCCGCAGGCCCTGCAGTCGGCCATCTCGATCCTCATCGTCTCCTGCCCCTGCGCGATCGGCCTGGCGTTCCCGCTGGCCACCGAACTCGCGGTCGGCGCCTTGCGCCGGGCCGGCGTCTACCTCCGCGACCACCGCGTCTGGGAACGCGCGCTGCGCGTGCGCCAGGTGGTCTTCGACAAGACCGGCACGCTGACGCTGGAAAGCCCGCGTCTCGCCAATCCCGAGCAGCTGGCCGCCCTCCCCGCCGACGCCCGACGCGCCCTGTTCGCGCTCGTCGATGGCAACCTCCATCCTTTCGGGCGCAGCCTACGCGAAGCGCTCGCCCCAAAGGAGGATCCGGCGCGGCTGGAGGGAACCCTGCGCAACGTGCCGGGCGCCGGCGTGATGTTCACCGACGCGCACGGCGTCGTCTGGACGCTCGGCAAGCCCGGCTGGCAAGGCAGCGCCCCGGCTCCGGCGGGGATGTCGGCCGCCGAATTCTGCCGGAACGGCACGCGGCAGGCGCTGTTCCTCTTCGCCGAGCAGGCCAGGGCCTACGCGCAGGAAGTCGTCGACGGCCTGCGGGCGGACGGCGTGGCCGTCTTCATCCTGTCGGGCGACCGGGCGGAGAAGGTCGCCGCATTGCTGCGCCAGCTTGGGCTGCCCGAGGCCGGAGGGCTGGGCGGCCTCTCCCCCGGGGAAAAGGCGGCCTGGATCCGGCGCCACGACGGCGCCACGACGCTCATGCTCGGCGACGGCGCCAACGACGCCCTGGCCTTCTCGGAAGCCACGCTGCGCGGGACGCCGATCGTGGACCTCGGACTGCTCGAACAGAAAGCCGACTTCTACCTCCTCGGACGGGACCTCCGCGGGCTGGGACGCCTGTTCGCCGTGGCGCGCCACCGCCGACGCGTGCTGACCGAAGTATTCGCCTTCACCGTCGTCTACAACCTCGTCGCCATCGGCCTTTCCGCCGCCGGCGCGATGTCGCCGCTGGTCGCGACCGTGATGATGCCGACCAGCGCCATCCTGACCCTGGTCCACGTGACCCTCCGGATGCGGCGGGCTTGATTCCGACGAGCCGCTCGCGACACTGGCGGCATGCACCCCGGCCCCTTCCTCGCCCTCGCGACCGTCGGGCTGGCCGCGGCCGCCGACCTCCCGCTGCCGCCGCTGGTCGAGGGCCCGCCGGCGGCCGGCCGGCGGGTCAGGGTCACGCCCCCGGAATACGCCGGCACCCGGGTGCACCACGTGCTCGCCCTGCCCGACGACTGGACGCCGGATTGGAAGGCCCGCGGCAAATCCTGGCCGGTCGTCGCCGAATACACCGGCAACCGCCACCCGGAGTCGGGCTCGACCGGCGAAGTCGCGGGCGCCGCGCTCGGCTACGGCGTCGCCCGCGGGCGGGCCCTCTGGATCGTCCTGCCCTACGTCGCGCAGGACCGGCGGCAGAACGAAACCACCTGGTGGGGCGACCTCGACGCCACGGTGGCGTACGCCAAGACGGAGATCCCGCGCGTCTGCGCGGAGTATGGCGGCGACCCGAGGAAGGTCGTCCTCTGCGGCTTCTCCCGCGGGGCCATCGGCGTCTCCTTCCTCGGGCTCCATGACGACGAGATTGCGCGCCTCTGGTGCGGGCTCTGGGCCCATGACCATTTCGACGGCGTCCGGGCGTGGGTCCCGCCCTGGGGCGCTCCGCTCGCCCGCTACCGCGAGGAGGCGACCACGCGGCTGCGGCGGTGGGCCGGGCGCCCGCTGCTCGTCAGCCAAGGCTTCCCGGGCGACGAGACGCGCCGGTTCGTCGAACCCCTGGCCGGGACCGAGGTCCGGTTCCTGTCGGTCGACATGGACGCCCTCTACGGGAAGTTCCCGAACGAGGCCGTGAAGCACGCGCACAACGACCGCTGGCCGCTGCGCGAAGGGCCGGCCGCCGCGACCGCACGGGCGTGGTTCGAACGCGTGACGGCGGCGGAAAAGCCCGCGAAGTAGGCCGCCGGCGGCGGGCACAAAAAAGCCCCGGCGGAGGCCGGGGCTCGTCGGAGGCCGGCGGGTCTTAGCCCTGGCCGCCTTCGCTGTCGCCGCCGCGTTCGCGGAAGGGACGGCGCTCGCCGCGCTCCGGACGGTCGCCGCGCGGGCGGTCCATCGGCTTCGGGGCGGGCGTGTATTCGCGGCCTTCCTTCTCGGCGATGGCGGCGCGGCGCGAGAGGCGCACGCGGCCCTTGTCGTCGATGCCGACGCACTTGACGATGATCTCGTCGCCGAGCTTGCAGATGTCCTCGACGCGCTCGACGCGCTGATCGGCGAGTTCGGAGACGTGCACGAGGCCTTCCTGACCGGGGAGGCATTCGACGAAGGCGCCGAACTCCTTCACGGAGCGGACGACGCCCTTGTAGGTCTTGTTGATCTCGATCTGCGCGGAGAGGAGGTTGACCTCGTTGACCGCGCGGGCGAGGG
>JBEBDN010000059.1:0-11712 GCA_041156945.1 Verrucomicrobiota bacterium
CGCGAATTCCTCGGCGCCGCCGCCTTCACCCTCGCCGGCCTGGCCGCCGCCGGGGCCACCCGCCTGGCCGCCCAGGAGGCGCCCAAGTCGCCCGTGAAGCGCCCGCCCAACCCGTACGTCTACAAGTTCAAGATCGGGGCCATCGAAGCCTTCTCCATCAGCGACGGGCACATGCTCTTCCGTGAGGGGCTCAACCTGATGTGGCCCGAGGCCGACCGGCCCAAGATGAAGGAGACGATGGTCTTCCACCGCGAGCGTCTCGACGCCCTCCCCCTCTACGTCAACATCCTCGGCCTGCGCATCGGCGACGAGGTCGCCCTCGTGGACGCGGGCTTCGGCGAGCGCCACCCGAACGTGAACTTCGGCTGGATGGAGGAAGGCCTCCGCTCCCTCGGCATCAAGCGCGAGCAGGTGACGGCCGGCTTCCTCAGCCACTCGCACTCTGACCACCTCGACGGGTTCGTCGACCGGGATAAGCCGGCCTTCCCCAACGCGAAGATCTACCTGCTCAAGGAGGAGTATGATTTCTGGCGCGGCGCCAACCCCGACTTCTCCAAGTCGAAGCGCGACAAGCGGCCGCTGCCGAACATGGTCAAGACGGTCTGCCGCAACTTCGACATCCTCAAGGACCAACTGGTCATCGCGAAGGACGGCCAGAAGCTCTTCCACGACGCGGTCGAGGTCATCGCCGCGCCGGGCCATACCGACGGCCACGCCTGCTTCGAGATCCGCTCCGGGAACGAATCCCTGGTCCACATCAGCGACGTCGTCCACCACCACCTGCTCATGTTCGAGAACGTCGGCTGGACCGTCGCGATGGACCACGACCCCGAGACCGCGGTCAAGACCCGCCAGAAGCTCTTCACCCGGATGGCCGCCAACAAGTCGCGAGCCTTTGGTTTCCACCTCCCCTGGCCCGGCATCGGCACGGTCGTCCCCAAGGGCGACCAGTATGCCTGGGTGCCGGAACGCTGGAGCTGGGGCTCGTAAGAGCCGGCTCGCCCCGCCGGCTCAACGGCCGTGCGGGAACTGCTTGAGGAGCTCGGCGGGGTTCAGGAAGCCTTCCTGGGCCTTCGTCGCCGCGCGTTCCTGGGCGACCTGCGCCGCGGTGATCGGCGAAGCCTGGTTGCCGAAGGAATTGCGCACGTACGTCAGGACCCCGGCGAGCTCCTGGTCGGAGAGCCCCTTGAAGGCGGTCATGGGGACCTGACCGGGATATTTGACGCCGTTGACTTCGATCGGCCCCATGAGGCCGTGCAGGGCCAGGCGGATGAGTCGCTGCGGGCTGCCCGTGACCCATTCCGACTTGGCGATGGGCGGGAACTGGGCGGCCGGTAGGCCTTGGCCGTCGGCCTGGTGGCAGGTGATGCAATGGGCCTCGCGGCGGTAGACCTCGGCGCCGAGCTCGAAGAGGCGCTTGGCGTCCCCGGTCAAGGTGGTCACGGCCTTGGCGGGCTCGGGCGCCAGGACGGAGCCGCCCTTCTGGTAGGTTTCGGCGGCGGCAAAGACGGGCTTGAGCCAGGCATCCTCGGGCTGGCGACGGGCTTCGGCGAGCACGTCGAGGGCGAGGTCCTTGCCCAACCACGTGGCGGCGTTGACGGCCTCGAGGCGGACGCGGCCATGGGCGTCGCCGGCCGCGCGCTTCAGGAGCGCGGCATGGTCCGCGACGACGTGGGTATTGTAGCGGAGCACGCGCACGGCGGCGGCGCGGACGCGGTGGTCCTTGGCCTCGAGGAGCTTCTTGAGCAGGGGCAGCGAAAGCTGGTCGACGCCCCAGGTGGCCCAGAGGCCTTCGAGCTGATGGCGCTCGAGGTTGGGGTCGCCCGGCTTGAGCGAGGCAAGGTAGCCCTCCAAGCCGGCGAGGACATCCTTCGCAGGGTGGTTGCGGAGCTCCAGGCGGCTGCGGGAGCGGGCGCGGTCCTCGGGCAAGGTCAGGTTGGCGAAGAGCTGGCGGATCGAGGCGCCGGCGATCGGGGGCGGCGTGACCAGCGGGCGGCCCGGATAAGTCATGCGGTAGATGCGGCCGTGGGAGTGGTCGCGCATCGGGTCGCGGGCGCTGTGCTGCATGTGGCCGATGAGCGCGTTGTGCCAGTCCGCGAGGTAGAGCGAACCATCGGGGGCGAACTCCATCGAGACCGGGCGGAAATTGCCGTCCTTGGACTGCAGGAGGTTCTGGCGGAAGGTCAGCTTGAAGCCCGTGCCCTCCTCGGCGACGGCGTGCTGCTTGGTACCGAGGAAGCCGATCGTGTTGTTGATCAGGATATCGCCCTGGACGTCGTCGGGGAAATGGCGGCTGCTCACGAACTCGAGGCCGGCGGTCGGGCGGACCATCTGGGCCTTGGGCACGAGGTTGGGCGGCAGCGGGGCGAACTCGCCGAAGGGCACGCGGAGCGTGGCCGGGGACATCCAGCGCAGGTTGGGGTCGGAAGTGTCCGCGAAGAAGTCCTGGCCATAGGCGTCGAAGGCGATGCCCCACGGATTGGGGATGCTCACGCGGGCGGTGCGCTCGAGCTGACGGCGCTGCGGGGCGTAGCGGAAGAAGCCGCCGTTCGTGCTGCGTTCGACGCCGTAGGCGGTCTCCACGTGGCTATGGAGGAACGTGCCCTCGGCCAGGTAGAAGGCGCCCGAGGGATCGGCCCGGAAGGCGCTGATCGCGTGGTGCGTGTCATGGTCGTCGAAGCCGGACAGCACGACCTCGGAGCGGTCGGCTTTTCCGTCGCCGTCCGTGTCGCGCAGGAGGACCAGGTGGCTGCTCTGCGGCACGTAGACGCCTTCGGGGGCGAACTCGAAGGAGAGCGGTAGGTGCAGGCCGCGGGCGAAGATGGTTTGCTTGTCGGCCTTCCCGTCGCCGTCCGTATCCTCGAGGATCAGGATCTTGTCGTCGGGCTTGGCGTCGCCGGGGCACCACTGCGGGTAGCTAGGCATGGTCGCGACCCAGAGCCGGCCGCGGTTATCGAAGGTCAGCCGGACCGGATTGGCGAGGTCGGGGAACTTCTCCTCGGAGGCGAAGAGCTCGACCTTGTAGCCCGCGGGCACGGTGAAGGTCTTCAGGGCCTCGGCGCCGGGCAGGTAGTTGGGCGAGCCGTTCTTGGAATTGCCGGCGGAATAGTTGGTCTTCACCGGCGGCAGCGGGGTCGTCTTGGCGTCGGCGGCGGCGACGTCGAACTTCGCGCCCTTGGCGGCGGCCCAGACGGCGCGGTCGCGGATCAGCACCAGCTCGTCGAGCTTCCTGAGTTCGGCGGGGAAATTATCGGGGCCGAAGGGCTTGTGGCGGCGACCGAAGACGTGGACGCCGTTGGGCACCTTGTACAGCTTCTCCCAGTACCAGTTCTTGTCGTCGACCGCGGCGACGAGCGCGGCCTGGTCGACCTGCGCGGAGCTCCCGGCGGCGAAGGCGCCGTCGATCAGCGCCTTGGCCACGTCGGCCGAGGCGGCGGCGTGCAGGTCGACCAGCGGGAGCTTGCGGGCGGCGGCCACGTCCTTGATGGCCTGGGCGTAGAGGGCGACGTTCGCGTTGACGGCGGCGGCCGCGGCGGCCCCTTGCGGGGCGGTGGCGACGTCGAGCGCGCGGGGCGTGACCAGCACGACCTGCGGGGCGGCCTTGCCGTTGTATTTCTGTTGGGCGGTGTGGTCGAGCCACGCCTCGAGCTCGGCGCGGAAAGCGGCGAGGCCGGGCGGCCCCTTGAAGGATTCGGCATAGCCGAACCAAGCGACGACCACGTCGGCCTTCAGGCCGGAAAGCCACTGGTCGGGGGACTGGGCGAAGCCCGACCCGGCGTGGCCGGAACCCCAGAAGTCCTTGGCCTTGGAGAGCGGGTAGAATTTCTCGGCGCCGGGGAAGGCGTAGGGCGAGTTGCGGCCGGAGTGGTCGCGGTAACCCGGGGTGTCGCCATCGTCGCAAAGGTTGCGGATCGTCAGGTCGCGGCCGGCGAAGCGTCGCTGCAGTTCGGCCTCGAAGGCGGGATCGCGGAGCAGGCGCTCCCCTTGACCGCCGCCGACGAGCACGATGACGGAGCCGGCGGGAGGGTCGATGGGGCCGGCGGACCGGAGGGGGACCGCGGCCACGGCCAGCAACGCGAGCAAGGACCAGAGACGGAGGGTAGTCATGGCAAAGGGGCGACATCGTGTTTCGCCCCCCGGTGCTGTCCAGCCCGACTGCGGACTACGGCCACCATTCTCCCTCAAATAAGACCATGCCAAGTTTGGCCCGAGACTGGGCTTTGCCTTGAAACCCCGTGCCCATGCCCTTGTCTCAAAGCCAGCCCCATGCCCCCCGTCCTGCGCTCCCTCGCGTTCCTCGCCCTACCCCTGTCCGTGATCGCGGCCGAGGAGGTGCGCTACAACCGCGACATCCGCCCCATCCTCTCGGAGAACTGCTTCTCCTGCCACGGGCCGGATGAGAAGTCCCGCAAGGCGAAGCTGCGCCTGGACCTGCCCGCGGACGCCCTCAAGGAACATAAGTCCGGCATCCCGATCGTCCCCGGCGACCTCAAGAAAAGCGAAGTCTGGGCGCGCATCACCAGCGGCGACGAGGACGACGTCATGCCGCCGCCGAAGTCGCACCTCAAGCTCTCGGCGGACGACAAGGCGAAGGTGAAGGCCTGGCTCGAGCAGGGCGCCAAGTACGAGGACCACTGGGCCTTCATCCCGCCGCGTCGGCCCGCCCTGCCCGCCGACTTGCGGGGCTCCCCGATCGACGCCTTCGTGGACCAAGGCCTGCGCCGGAGCGGCCTCAAGGCCAACGGCGAGGCCGACCGCGCGACGCTGCTGCGGCGCGTGTCGCTCGACTTGACCGGGCTCGCGCCCTCGGCCGAGGAGCTCGACGCCTTCCTCAAGGACGCCTCTCCCGACGCCTACGAGAAGCAGGTCGACCGCCTGCTGGCCTCGCCGCACTTCGGCGAGCGCATGGCCTTGGACTGGCTCGACGCGGCCCGCTACGCCGACACCAATGGCTTCTCCATCGACGGCGGCCGCCACCTCTGGCTCTGGCGCGACTGGGTCATCCAGGCCTTCAACGACAACAAGCCCTACGACCGCTTCCTGCTCGAACAGCTCGCCGGCGACCTCGTGCCGAACGCGACGGACGCCCAGCTGATCGCGACGGGCTTCCAGCGGAACAACATGAACACCCACGAGGGTGGCACGATCCCCGCGGAGAACCTGCTCAACTACAACGCGGACCGCCTGAAGACGCTGGGCGAGGCCGTCCTGGGCCTGACCCTGGCCTGCGCGCAGTGCCACGACCACAAGTTCGATCCGATCAGCCAGAAGGACTACTACCAGCTCTACGCCTACTTCAATACGCTCGGTGACGCGGGGCTCGACGGCAACGGGGGCAACAACTCCGGTCCGGCCGTCGCCAAGAAGACGGTGCTGCGCACCGATGAGGAAGGCCGGCTGCAGGCCCGGATCGCCGCGCTCCGCCGGACGCTGGCGACCCGCGACGACGCCGTCCTGGCGGCCTGGATCCAGGAACAGCGCGCCTGGCTGGCGGACCGCACGAAGGGTACCCGGTTGCACCCGATCAACCTGACGAAGATTTCCACGCCGAACAGCGGCGGCGGCTTCACCGTCGAGGGGAACACCTTCAAGGGCCTCGGCGGCGCGGCTTACGACCTGCTCGGGGAACTGCCCAAGACCACGGAGCCGATCGTCGCGCTGCGCCTCGTCTTCCAGCCCAAGATGACGCCGGGCGGCAAGCCGGCGCCCAAGAAGGGCGCGGCCAAGGACGCCAAGGTCGCGGCGGAACCGCCGGCGGCGCCGGCGCCGGTGGCCTACCAGGTCTCCGCCGTCGACGTGACCGTCGACAAGGTGCCGGGCGACCAGGTCAACATCCACAAGCTGCAGAAGTTCAGCCGCGTGACCGCCAGTTCCGTCGACGCGGCCCACCCGCCCGGCAACGTCCGCGCGATGAACGCGCGCCTCGCCTGGCAGCCCGACCTGAAGGCCGCGGGCGACCAGTCCCTGACGCTGACCTTCGTCAAGCCGATCAGCGCCGCCGAGACGCCGTCGATCACCACGCAGGTCTACTTCGGCACCGGCCGGCCGCCGCTGCAGGGCCAGCTCTTCGCCGTCACCGGCCATGACGATGGCACCGACCTGCCCCAGGACATCATCGCCCTCGTCCAGACCCCGGAAGGCAGCCGCACGCCCGAGCAGACCGCCCAACTCTGGGACTACGTAGCCCGCACCGGCGAGGCGCTGCGCCGGACCCGCGTCGACCTCGCCAACGCGGAGGAACGGCTCGCCGCGCTGACGCAACCGCAGTCGACCATGGTGATGAACATCGCGGCCAAGCCGCGCGAGACCTTCATCCTGAACCGCGGGGACTACAGCCAGCCGACGACCAAGGTCGGGCCGGGCACGCCCGCCGCGCTGCCGCCCCTCCCCGCGGGCGCCCCGGCCAACCGCCTCGGCTTGGCCCAGTGGGCGGTGATGAAGGAGAACCCTTTGACCGCCCGCGTGGCCGTCAACCGCCTCTGGAAGACGCTCTTCGGCTCCGGCCTCGTGGCCTCGGCGGCGGACTTCGGCCTGCAGGGCGAATGGCCGAGCCATCCCGAGCTGCTCGATTGGCTCGCGGTCGAGTTCATGGAGAGCGGCTGGGACTTCAAGCGTCTCACCCGGACGATCGTCACGTCGGCCACCTACAAACGAGGCAGCGCGGCCTCCGCCGAGATGCTGGCGCAGGACCCGGCCAACCGCCTGCTCGCCCGCGGGGCGCGCTTCCGCCTCCCGGCCGAACTGATCCGCGACAACGCCCTGCGCGCCAGCGGCCTGTTGGTCCCGCAGCTCGGCGGCCCCAGCGTCAACCCCTACTCGCCCTTCGACCTCTGGCGTGAGGTCAGCCACTACGGCTCGACCCCGGCGACCGCCCAGAACTTCGTGCAGGACCACGGCGACAAGCTCTACCGCCGCAGCCTCTACACCTATTGGAAGCGCACGGCGCCGCCGGCGAACATGGTGGCCTTCGACGCGCCGAACCGCGAGGTCTGCACGGTCACGCGCGGCAACACGACCACCCCGCTCCAGGCGCTCGTCACCCTGAACGACGTCCAATTCGCCGAAGCCGCCCGTGTCCTCGCGGCGCGCATCCTCGGCCGAGCCGGCGACGACGAGGCCCGCCTGCGCTGGGCTTTCCGCGAAGTCGTCTCCCGCGACCCCAGCGACAAGGAGCTCGCCGTCGCCCGGCGCGCCTTGGCCCGCGAACGCCAACGCTACGCCGCCGACCCCGCCCGCGCCACCGCGGCCCTGCAGGTCGGCGAGGCCCCGCTCGCGGCCCTGCCCGCCCCCGAGCATGCCGCCTGGATGCAGGTCGGCGCCCTTCTCCTCAACCTCAGCGAAACCGTCACCCGCAACTAACCTATGGATCCCCGCGCGGAATTCTCGAACCACCTGACCCGACGGACCTTCCTCGGGCAGACCGCCCGCGGCGTCGGCGGCCTCGCCCTCGGCACGATGCTGATGCCCGAACTGCTCGGCGCCGGCAAGGCCGGGACGGAACGCGTCGCCGGCCTGCCCGGCCTCCCGCACTTCGCGCCCAAGGCCAAGCGGGTCCTCTGCCTCTTCCAGTCGGGCGGCCTCTCGCACGTCGACCTCTTCGACCACAAGCCGATGCTGAAGCAGATGGCGGGCAAGGACCTGCCGCCTTCCATCAAGGGCACGCAGCGCCTGACGGGCATGACCAGCGGCCAGGGCAGCTACCCCTGCACGCCGGCGATCAAGGATGGCAAGCTCTGCGGGAAGAACGGCCTCTGGATCAGCGACCTGCTCCCGCACCTACAGACGGTCGCCGACGAACTGTGCTTCATCAAGAGCCTGCACACCGAGGCCATCAACCACGACCCGGCGATCACGTTCCTGAACACGGGCAACCAGCAACCCGGTTACGCCAGCATGGGCGCCTGGGCCAGCTACGGACTCGGCACGGAGAACGCCAACCTCCCCGCTTTCGTCGCGATGGTCTCGCAGGGCACGGGCAAGAATCCCGGCCAGCCGGTGTTCTCGCGCCTCTGGGGCAGCGGCTTCCTCCCCTCCAGCCACCAGGGCGTCGGCCTGCGTCCCGGGGCCAACCCAGTGCTCTACCTCCAGAACCCGCCCACGGTCGACGGCGAGCAGCGCCGCGCCCTGCTGGACGACCTCGCCCAGCTCAACGAGGAGCGGGCCAAGGAAATCGGGGACCCCGAGACGATCACGCGCATCAAGGCCTACGAGATGGCCTTCCGCATGCAGACCTCGGTGCCGGACCTGACCGACATCTCCCAGGAGTCCCGCGAGACCCTGGCGGCCTACGGACCCGAGGTCACCCGCCCCGGCTCCTACGCGGCGAATTGCCTGCTGGCCCGCCGCCTCCTCGAACGCGACGTGCGCTTCGTGCAGCTCTTCCACCGCGGCTGGGACCAGCACATCGCCCTCTCCCGCCAGCTCCCGAACCAGTGCCGCGACATCGACCAGCCGACGGCGGCCCTCATCAAGGACCTCAAGGCCCGCGGGATGCTCGAAGACACGCTGGTGGTCTTCGCGACGGAGTTCGGACGCACGGCCTTCAGCCAAGGCGGCTTCGGCAACCCGGGCGCGGGCCGCGACCACCACGGCCGTTCCTTCACGGTTTGGTTGGCCGGCGGCGGCGTGAAGCCCGGCTTCGAATTCGGGGCCACCGACGAGTTCGGCTACAACATCGCCAAGGATCCGGTGCACCTCCGCGACCTCCACGCCACCATCCTGCATTGCCTGGGCATCGACCACGAGCGCTTCACCTTCAAGTTCCGCGGCCTCAACGTGAAGCTCACCGGCGTCGAGGAAGCCCACGTCGTCAAGGGAGTGTTGGCTTAAAGGAGGTAAGGCTGGCCGCGGGGGGAGTTTCATTAGGGCCAGGGCTAGGGTCAGGGTCAGGGCCAGGCGCCAGCACCCGCAGTTCCATCCATAGGTCTAGGCTACCCCTCTGGCCAACAGGCCAGGGCATCCCGCGGACCAGCAGGGACGCTGGCCCCTACCAAGAGACAGAGATGCAACGGGCACCAAGGATCAGGGCCTAGCGTGAAGCGACAGGGAGTTACCTGACCCTGACCCTAGCCCTGGCCCTCATTGGTTTACACGCCCTGCCGGGCATGCCGTTTACCTCGTCAGGGAAGCGCTGGTGACCTTGTTCTTGGCGGGATCGTAGAGGAAGCCGCTCAAGACCACATTGGTCACGGTGTAGGTCTGGGTGCCCTTGACCGCCGAGGAAAGCTTGGGGGTATTGAGAGTCACCTGGCCCTTGGAATTGGTGCGCGCGGTCACGGTGCCGGTCACCAGGCCCGTGGCCGAAATGGTCACGGACGCGTTGGGCGCGGGCTTACCGGCCTGATCCAAGATGGTCACCGTTCCGGTGATATAACCGGTCGTGTTGCTGGACTTGACCCAGGCCATGGTGATCGCGCTGACGTTCACCGACTTCACGGTGGTGGGCGGAGGGGTCGCACCGACGGTCACCAGCAAGGTGGCGACGGCGGTGGCGCCGGAGTTATCGGTGACGGTCAACTTGACGGTGAAGTTGCCGGCCACCTGATAGGTCTTGGTGACATTGGCCAGGGTGGAGGTCGTGCCATCGCCGAAGTCCCAGAGGTAGCCCGCGACGATGCCATCCGGGTCGCTGGAATTGCTGCCGACGAAGTTGATGGTCAGGGGGGCGGTGCCGGCGATTGTGCCAGTGGTGGCGGGAGCCGGGCTGGTGCCGGCGGTGGAGGCCACCGGAGGCTGGTTGACGACGGTCGCGGCGGGCCAGTTGCCCGAGAGGCTGAAGCGACCCAGGGACGAATAATCGGTGTAGCCGGTGAGGGGATCGTTGGTGCTGCCCTTGCCGTCGACGACGATGTAGTAGGTACCGCCGACCACGGGGACGGAGAGGTTGGCGCCCAGGCCGGCCGCGGTGCCCTGCGCCAGGACGAGGCCATTGGCGTCGACCAGCGAGAGCGAGAGGTTGAGGTTGGGCGAAGGCTGGGCGACGAGGCCGGAGACGTTCACGGTGCCGGCGCCGGCGGTGATGCGGAACCAATCCTGATCGGCGCGATCGGCGATGATGCCGCCGGCGGTGAAATTGGCGCCCGCGACGACCGCCGCGGTGGTGGCGGTCGAGCCATGCTCATCGGCGACGCGGGGGATGCGGCCGGAAATCAGGGCCACCTGGTCCTGGGTGTTGTTCGACAGCGGGTAGTCGCCGCGCGTCCACTGGACGACGTTCTTGTAGTAGCCGACCCCCATGATCGGGGCCCAATCGCCATGACCGGCGTAGTACTCGACGCCGGTGGTCTGGCCGGAATGGTAGAGGCCGAGGGTATGGCCGACCTCATGGGAGGCCGCCTCCGCGATGTAGCGACCGCTGTTGCTGAGCTGCAGGGGGAAGACGAAGGCCGGCACGTCGTTGACGGTGGTGGTCGCGGTCACGACGCCGCCGAAGGAGCCGACATAGGCGACGCCGCCCGCGGAAGCGCCGAGCCACTGCGTGCTGGAACCGCCGATGACGCAACGCACCCCGTAGGCGACGTCGGAGGAGGCGGTGCGGCGGAGCTTCTCGACGCCGGGATCCTCGGTGGTCACGTCCACATCCCACGCCGCATAATCCTCGGCGACACGGCGCCAGATGTCCTGGATGACCGTACGTTCGGCATCGGAGAAGGTCGCCGGAGCGCCATCCGTGTCGAAGGCAGGGGTGACGATCGGGGCACCCGCGGCGTAGGCGTTGTTCCAGGAAGTGCCGCTGGTGGTGTGACCGTTGAAGTCCAGGAAGATGACCTTGGCCGCGCCGGGACGGGAGTGCAGCAGGAAGGTGTTGGCGAGCGGCTGGCTGGCGGTGGCGGTGTAGGCCGTGGTATCCGGGCCGACCTGCGCCTGGGCGCCGAGGCAGATGAAATGGGCGCGGTTGGAGCGGTCGAGAGAGAGATGCTTGTGGTTGCCGCAAGCCCGGTCGAAGCCAACGCGCTCGACGCCCGACTCATCGGCCGCGCGGTCGCGTTCGGACTTGGAGGCACCCCGCGCCTCGCGGCGCGAAGGATTGGCGCCGGTGACGGGAGTCGTGACGGCGGCGTTGCTGGTGGCCGCTGACGCCGGCGTGGTCGCGGGAGGCGCGGCGAAGGAAGCCAGGGAGATCGCGAGGGCGGACCAGACGGCGAGGAGGCGGGGAACCATGGGGGAAACTTAGTGGACTTTTTTCGCCAGGCAAATGGTTTTGGGGTGGTTTCGCTTGTCCCGGACTCACCCCCCACCTATGCCCTCGCCCATGCGACACCCCCTGCTCAAAGCCTTTTTCTTTGGTTTTCTTATTATCTTTGAGGCTATGGCCGCGGAGGCCGGCCGGCCCCCGAACGTGATCGTCATCCTGGTGGACGACATGGGGCAGACGGACGCCGCCTGCTACGGGAGCCGCCTCTACGCCACGCCCCACATCGACCAGCTCGCCAAGGACGGGGTCCGCTTCACCGACGGCTACTCGGCCTGCACGGTCTGCTCCCCCACCCGCGCGGCGCTCCTGACCGGGAAATACCCGGCTCGCCTCCACCTGACGGACTGGATCGCCGGCCACGAACGCCCGAAGGCCAAACTGAAGATCCCGGCTTGGCAGAAGTTCCTCCCCCTCGAGGAGATCACCTTGGCGGAACAGCTGAAGGCCGCCGGCTATGCCACCGCCAGCATCGGCAAGTGGCACCTCACCCCGGGGCTGAAGGAGGGCGACCAGGCCTA
>JBEBDN010000060.1:0-19411 GCA_041156945.1 Verrucomicrobiota bacterium
GTCGTCGACGATGAAGCGGACGTGACCGAGTTGCTCGATTACAAATTCCGCCAAGCCGGCTACGCCGTCCGAGCGCTGAACGACCCCCTGCGGGCGATCGGCCTCGCCCGGGACTTCCGACCCGACCTGATCGTCCTCGATGTCATGATGCCCGAGCTCACCGGCGTCCAGCTGCTGCGCATGGTGCGGGCCGACGCGCTGCTGCAGGACACGCCGGTCATCTTCCTCACCGCCAAGGCCGAGACGGCCGACAAGGTCAAGGGGCTGGAGAGCGGGGCGGACGACTACGTCGCGAAGCCCTTCGACGTGCGCGAGCTCATGCTCCGCGCCCAGGCGCTGCTGCGCCGCGCGAAATCCGCCGCCGCGAAACCTTCCACGCGCCTCGCCGCCGGGGCGCTGCTCCTGGACATCGAACGCCACGAGGTGACCGCGCAGGGCAAGGCGGTCGAACTCACGGCGACGGAATTCAAGCTGCTGCGCCTGCTGCTGGAGCGGAAAGGCCGCGTGCAGTCGCGCGAGGAGCTGCTGGCCGACGTCTGGAACTACTCGCCGGACCTCGAGACGCGCACGGTCGACACGCACGTCCGCCGCCTGCGCGAGAAGCTCGGCGCGGCCGGCGAGGTCATCGAGACGGTGCGCGGCGTCGGCTACCGCGTCGCGGGCTGACGGCTTTGCGCTCGCCCCGGGCCGGCGCGCCGACACGCTGACGACCGATGACCTGGTTGCCGTGGATCCTGCTCGTCGCGACGCTCGCGCTCGCCGGGTGGTGCTCCGCGGAACTCGGCCGCGGCCTCACGTGGGCGCGCCGCGCGCTGCAACGCGGCCAACCCGCGCCGCGCCCGGAAGGCCGGCTGCTGCGCTGGCTCGGCCTCGACGAACTGCTCCGCGCCGTGGAGGCGCGGGCGAGCGGGGAAGGGGAGATCCGCGCGGCGGCCGCGCGGCGCATCGAGGCGCTGCTCGCCCCGCTCACCGACGCGGTGCTCGTCGTGGACGCGCACGACCGCCTGCGGCTCGCCAACCCCGCGGCCGGCGCGCTCTTCGGCCTGCGCGCGGACGACGCCGGCGGCGCGATCGTGCCGCTCGTGCGGAGCGCGGACTTCATCGAACTGATCGGCCAGGTGCGCCGCGCCGGCGAGGCGAAGGCGACGATCCTGCTCAACCGCGCGCCGCTGGCCGACGTGTGGGTCCAGGCCGCCGGCGCGCGCACCGACCCGGAGGCCTTCGGGCCGGACGCGGCGATCTTCGTGCTCGCGGACGTGACGGCGCTCAAGCGCCTGCAGGCGATGGAGCGCGAATTCGTGACGAACGTCTCGCACGACCTGCGCACCCCGGTGACGATCCTGCGCGGCTACGCGGAGACCCTCGACGACGACCACGCGACGATGTCCGCGGAGGACCGGACGCGGTTCATCCGCAAGATCGTCGCCTCGATCGGCCGGCTCCAGGGACTGATCGAAGGCCTGCTCGCGCTGGCCAGCCTGGAGAGCGGCCAAGGCGCGCAGCGCGAACCCGGGGCGCTGCACCGGGCGGCCCGGGAAGTCTGCGGCGAATACCGGGCCCGCGCCCGCGCGGCCGGGGTCGAGCTCGAACTGGACCTGCGGGCGGATGAGTCCGCCGCGACGGACCCGGTCCAATCCCGACGCCTGGTCCAGAACCTCATCGACAACGCCTTGGCCCACGCGGCCGGGGCGACCCGGATCGTCATCGCCACGGAAGGCGGGGCGAAGGGTGTCCAGCTCCGGGTGACCGACGATGGCGCCGGCGTGGCGCCCCTCGATTTGCCGCGGCTCTTCGACCGCTTCTACCGGACCGATAAATCCCGGCGGGCGGGCGGCAGCGGGCTTGGACTCAGCATCGTGCGCCAGGTCGCCGAACTTCACGGGGGGACGGCCACGGCCGAGACCGCCCAGCCCAAGGGGCTCAGGGTGACCGTGACTTTCCCGCCCGCCCCGGGCGACTAGGCATGAAAAACCCGCCGGGTTTCGGCGGGTTTTTGCTCCATTTTAAAGTGGAGCGCGCGACTGGACTTGAACCAGCAACAGCCACCTTGGCAAGGTGGTACTCTACCATTGAGCTACGCGCGCGCTGGAAGGGGAGCAGACCAAAGCCCCTAGCGGGTGTCAAGCCTTTGGAGGAGTCGGGCGCGAAGGGAAGGGGGGGTGGGGGTAAGGCCACGCTCCCGCAGACGGTCCGCAGCCTCGTCGGACAGCACCCAACGGGCCAGGGGAGCGTAGAGCGCCAACTGGTCCCTCCTTATATAGAGGGTGGCGGGAACGCTCAGCGGGTAGTCGCCGCTGTAGATGTTCATCTCCGTCGGGGTATAGGCCGTCAGGGACCGACCCGGGCGACCGTCGGACACCTGGAGCAACTTGGCGTCGGCGGCGGCAGGGTAGGGAAGCAGGACCAGGGCACCGGAAACCGAAGCCAAGGTTTCCTTCACCTGCAAGGCCGGCGTCTCGAGCCGGACGCCCTCCCTGTAGGCACCCTGGGCGAGGGCCACGCCCCGGACCAATTCCCGGACGAAGCTCCCTTCCGGCGAATGGATCGCGACGGTGAAGAGGTCGTTGCGGCCGCCGCCCGGGAGTTCATTCCAGTTGCCGAGCGGCGCAGGGTCCTCCCGCGCGATGATCCCCGCCAAGGAGACGAGGCTGACCTGCTCCGCCGGATTCGAGCGGTGGACGGCGACGACGGCGGCGGCCCGCGCGAACGGGAAGGCGACCAGTTCGACGCCCGCCGGGCCGGCGGGCGCAGGTTCATCGGGACGACCGAGCAGCGCGGCGCAGGCGACCTGGCCGGCGGCGAGACCGCGCCGCGCGGCGAGCGTGCCGGCGAGGTCGACCGACTTGCCCGCCGGCGCCGCCTGGCGCAGGCCCGCCGACAACGCCGGCGCGAGCACGTCGGACCCGGCGATGTCGGCCGCGGCCAAGGCGGCCGCGGAACAGATCCAGGCGAACAGCCGGTTCATGTCGGCGGCGACTCGGCCTCGAGTTCGGGCCACTGGAGCAGCTTCCGGTGCAGGGTGCGCCGGGAGATGCCCATCAGCTCGGCGGCGCGCGTGCGGTTGCCGGCGGCCGTCAGCAAGGCCTGGCGGAGGAGCTGCTTCTCGTTCGCCGCCTTGTCGAGGGAAGCGGGCGCGCCGGGGAGGACGCCGAGGCGGGGCGCGGCGGCCGGCGCGGCGAAGCGCGGATCGAGGTCGGCCGGGGCGACGACCTTGCCGGCGCGGAGGACGGCGAGGTTCTCGCAGGCGTTGCGGAGCTCGCGGATGTTGCCGGGCCAATCGTAGCGGACGAGCACGCCGAGCGCCTCGGGCGAGAGGCGCGCCTCCGCGAGGCCGTTCTCCTGCGCGAACCGCCGGAGGTAATGGGCGAGCAGCAGCGGGATGTCGTCGGCGCGTTCGCGCAGGGCCGGCAGGCGCAGCGGCACGACGGAGAGGCGGTAATAGAGGTCCTCGCGGAACTTCCCTTCCTTCACCATCTGGAGCAGGTCGCGGTTCGTCGCGCAGACGAGGCGGAGGTCGAGCGGGATCGGGCGGTGCGACCCGAGCCGCTCGACCGCGCGCGTCTCGAGGAACCGCAGCAGCTTCACCTGGGTGGTGGCGTCGATCTCGCCGATCTCATCGAGGAAGAGCGTGCCGCCGTCCGCGGACTCGAAGCGGCCGACGCGGCGCTCGGTGGCGCCGGTGAAGGCGCCCTTCTCGTGGCCGAAGAGCTCGCTCTCCAGCAGGTTCGCCGGGATGGCCGCGCAGTGCACCGCCAGGAACGGTCCCTTCGCGCGTTGGCTCGCCTGGTGGATCATCTGGGCGAAGAGCTCCTTGCCGGTGCCCGTCTCGCCGAGCAGCAGCACCGTCGCGTTGGAGGGGGCGACGGAACGCACCTGCTCGATCGAACGCTGCAGCGCCGCGGAGGAACCGACGACCTCGCCCAGCGCGAACTTGCGGTCGAGGCGGGTGCGGAGCACGGCGACCTCCTTCTCGGTCGAACGGGCCTTGAGGCCGCGCTCCAGGAGCAGCTCGACCTGCCGGAGGTCGACGGGCTTCTGCAGGAACCAGTAGGCGCCGCGGCTCATCGCCTGCACCGCGGTGTCGACGTCGCCGTAGGCGGTCATCATGATGCAGACCGGCTGCTGGGGGAGCTTCAGCGCGCGCTCGATGACGGACATCCCGTCCTCGCCGGCCATGCGCAGGTCGGTGAGCACCGCGTCGGGCGGGACGTCCTGCATCAGGCGCGCGGCCTCGGCGGCGTCCTTGGCGACGAAGCACTCGTACTTGTCGTCGAACGCGGCGCGGAGGCCTTCGCGGGAATGCTTCTCGTCGTCGACGATCAGGACGGTGGGTTTCATGGGGAGCCGGCCTCGGGTTGCGCGCGCTGCGTGGCGCCCCAGGCGCGGGCCGCCTTCTCGGCGAGGGCGGCGCGGGCGGTGGCGACTTCGGCGAGGCGGGCGCGCAGGTTCGCGTTGGCCACGCCGGCCAGGTCGTCGAGGTCCGAGAGGTAGACGCCGTCGACGGCGCGCGCGGCGGGATCGAAGTTGCGGGGCACGCCGAGGTCGATGAGCAGGAGCGGGCGGCCATGCCGGCGGGCGGCGTGCGCGCGCAGCGCGGCGGCGTCGAGCAGGGCGCGCTCCACCGCGGCGCCGCCGACGATGACGTCGTGCGCGTGGGCCTGGGCGAGCGCGTCGGCCAACGGCAGGCACGCGCCGCCGAACTCGGCGGCGAGGAGGCGGGCGTTCTCGAAGGTGCGCGAGGCGACGGCGACCTGGCCGGCGCCGCGCGAGACGAGCGCCTGCACCACGCGGCGGCCGACGTCGCCGGTGCCGAGCACGAGGACGCGCGCGTCCGCGAGGGCGCCGAACGCGCGCTCCGCGAGGTCGACCGCGACGTTGCCGATGCTCACGTGGCCGTGCGAGATGCCGGTATGGGTGCGGGCCCAGGCGGCGGCCTGGAAGGCGCGCTGGAACACGCGGTTGAGGACGGGCCCGGTCAGGCCGCGGGCGAGCGCGTCCGCGTAGGCATCCTTCACCTGGCCGGCGATCTCGACTTCGCCGACCATCTGGGAATCGAGCCCGGCGACCACCGCGAAGAGGTGCTCGACGGCGGCGAGGCCGGGGATCGGGCGCAGATGCTGGTCCAGCGCCTCCGGCTCCGCGCCGGTGGCCCGGAGCAGCGCGGCGCGCACGGTCAAGGCGGCGGCCTCGTCGCCCACGGCGTAGGCTTCGAGGCGGTTGCAGGTGGCGAGGAGCACCGCTTCGGCGAGGCCGCCCGCGCGCGCGGCCGCGTAGAAGGCCTCGACGCCGGCGGGCGGCACGGCGAAGGCCGCGCGGTCGTCGAGGCCGGCGGTGCGGTGCGTCGCGCTGAGCGCGACCAAGGTGGCGCGGGCGGCGGTCATGCGCGGGCGGCGGGCAGGGAGAGCCACAACGCCAGGAGGGCGGGCAGCAGCAGCCAGAGGCTGGCGCGGGCGAACGCGGGGCCGAGCAGGCGCTCGCGCCGGCGTTGGACCGCGACGAACAGGGCGCCGCACCAGGCGACCGACGCGGCCGCGAGCTTGGGCAAGGCGACGAGGGAGAGGTCGGCGGACCAGTCGACGGCGCCGATCACGAGGGAGAGGCCCAACATCCAGACGGCGGCCCCGAGCAGCTGGCCGCCGACGCGCTCCAACGGCACGAGCGCGGGCAGGAAGGCGTAGATGCCGCCGAACCGGCGACCGGCCAAGGCGCGATGCTGGAGGAGGTAGGCGACGGAGTTGAGGGCTTGGGCGCCGAGCACGCAGTAGGCGAGCACCGCGGTCGCGACGTGGAGGATGATCATCGGCTTCGCGGCGGCGTCGGGCGTCGTCACCGGCAAGCCCAGGAGGGCGGCGAGCACGAGGCAACCCGTCGTGGTCGCGGCGATGGCCCAGGTCGGGAGGCGATGGTCGAAAGTCAGGTCCAGGAAGACGGTGAGAGCCGTCAAGCCCCAGCCCAGGGCCAGGATGAGCTCGGGCGTGCTGCCGATGGGCAAGGCATGGGCATGCAACCCTTGATAGGCGAGCATCGCGGTCAGCAGGATCCACCCTGCGCGCAGCGACCAGAGCCCGGCGACCTTGAGCTTACTGGAGGAATCCTTGGCGGCATAGGCATCCAGGACGGTGGCTGCGAGGAACAGACCAGCGCACCCCAACAGACAATTCGTCGTCAGCGGGGCCACGGCCATGCTGGCAGCCAAGGATACCATGCCTCCATCAAAACGGGGTGTGACAAATTGGCAAACCCACAAAATGCCCTAAAAGCTGATGAAAACTTGCAGGATTGAGCCGGAAGGGTAGGGTAAAGGCACCTCCCCATGGCTTACGACCCCTACGATCTCACCCAGCACCCTCCCCGAAGCCCGCGCGTCCGACTCGGCGGCTTGGTCATCCTGCCCCGCATGCTGGATAAGTGCCGTGCCACCCTGATCGGGAAGAATGGCGACTACACCTACAACTGCTCCTTAGATAAGAACGTCCTGGACTTCCTCGGCATCGACGCAGATGCACTTAAGTCTCAGGTAGCCAAAGGCTTGGGGGACGGCGAGGTCCTCGCCTGGATCCAGGCCAACGCCAAGACCCCCCGCCTCGCCCATGAAATCGCGGCCTTCAGCGCCTACCACGAACAGCGGGCTCCCTCCGCCCCCGGCGGCCGGGCCCGCTTGAGCGAGTACCAATCCTCCACCCCCGCCGGCGCCAAGCGCGAAGACATCGTCGGCTGGTTCGATGTCCTCGACTTGGACGATCACCAGAGCTTCGGCGGCAAAGTCTGATTTACCCTCCACCCATGAAATCATTCCTCGCCTCCCTCAGCCTCGTGCTCGCGGCCGCCCTGGCCACCGCCGCCGACTTCGACTGGAAGACCCGCTTCCCGCAGGGGCTCGTCGATGACGCCGGCAAGAAGGTGGACGTCGCCAGCCTCAAGGGCAAGACCGTCGCGGTCTACTGCTCCGCGCATTGGTGCCCGCCCTGCCGCGCCTTCACGCCGCAGCTCGTGAAGTTCGCCAACGAACACAAGGACAAGCTCGCCGTCGTCTTCGTGAGCTTCGACCAGAGCGAGGAAAAGATGTTCGGCTACATGAAGGAGGCCAAGATGCCGTGGAGCGCCGTGCCCTTCAAGTCGGCGGGCGGCCAAGCCATCGCCAAGGAACAAGAAGTCAAAGGCATCCCGACGCTGCTGGTCTACGGCAAAGATGGCCAGCTGCTGACCAAGAACGGCCGCGATCTCCCGGGCCTCGAAAAACTGCTGGGTAAGTAAGTGCCGGGTCGACCCCGCCGCATCCTCCTCGTCTGCATGGGGAACATCTGCCGGTCGCCGACGGCGGAGGAGGTGCTGCGCGTGCACGCGCGGAGGCAGGAACTCGACCTCCACCTCGATTCGGCGGGGACGGAGAACTACCACGTGGGCGACCCGCCGGATCCGCGCTCCGTCCATCATGCGCGGCTCCGCGGCTATGAACTCGGGGGGCTCCGCGCGCGGCAGGTGGCGGCGGCGGACTTCGCGGCGTTCGACCTGGTGCTCGCGGCCGACGAGCAGAACCTCGCGGTCCTGCGCCGCCGGTGTCCGCCGGAGCACCACCCGAAGCTCGCGCTCTTCCTGGGCGACAGGGCCTTGCCCGATCCGTATTACGGCGAAGCGACGGATTTCGAAAAAGTGCTCGATTTGGTCGAAAAAAGGGCGGTGGAGCTGGTCGCGGCCTGGCGGCGGGCAACTGATTGATTGCCGAAGCCAACCACCCGTGGTTGGCTTCCCACCCCGATGTACCAAGTCAACTTCAGCGACCAAGCCATGCGCGCCTTGGGCAAGCTGCCCACCTTGGAGCAGATGGAAGTCGTCGAGGCATTCTCCTCGCTGACGCCGGACGACTTGATCGCTGGCCGCTCCGACCTCGGGTCGGTCCGCCGCGCCGGACACACCTACCACCGGCTGCGGGTCGGCGAGTTCCGGATCTATTTCGAAGCCAGGGAAGGATCGTTGATGGCCCACTACGTGCTCCACCGGCACACTTTCGCCGACTTCGCCTTCCGTTCCCACCTGCCGTTCGCCGACGACGAGGAACGCCTGGAGCAGGAGGGCGGCTTCTGGAAATACCTCGACGAACCCAAGCCCTGAACGTGTCCAACCACCCCGAAAAGCACGCCTACTCCTCCCCGGAACAGGCGGCCCGCATCTACCTCCTGCCGAACCTGTTCACCGCGGGGAACATGCTCTGCGGGTTCCTCGCCATCAAGAACTGCATCGAGGCGCGCTTCACCGAACTGACGGCCCCGGCCCGGGCCGACCATTACCTCTGGGCCGTCTGGTTCATCCTCGGGGCCTGCCTCTGCGACCTCTTCGACGGCCGCGTGGCCCGCGCCACGCGCCGGGAATCGCTGTTCGGCGCGGAGTTCGATTCCATCGCCGACACGGTCTCGTTCGGCGTCGCCCCGGCCCTCATGGCCTGCTTCCTGATCATCAACCCGGGGAGCAAGGCCCAGGCGGATGAGAACGTCCAGTTGGCCACCTGGCTGCTCGCGTTCATCTACCTGCTCTGCGTGGGCGTCCGCTTGGCCCGCTTCAACGTCCTGACCAACCCCCTGGTGCCCGGTAACGAGAAACGCGCCGCCGGGGGCGACTTCGTGGGGCTGCCCTCGCCCGCGGCCGCCGGCATGATGGCGTCGCTCGTCCTGGTCCTCAGCAAGGTGATGCGGAATACGGATCAGGTCGATCCGTTCGGCCAGGCCGTCCAGGCCTGGTCCTGGAGCCTGCTGCCCCTGATGCTCATCATCTCCTACCTGATGATCAGCAACGTCCGGTTCCCCAGCTTCAAGAAGCTCGATTGGTCCGCCCGGGCCAAGACCCGCGTCTTCATCCTGATCATCATCGCGGGAGCCATCATCGTCAAATACCCCGCCTACTCCTTCCCGGCCATCTTCCTGGGCTACATCATCTGGAGCGTCTTCCGCCACTTCTTCCTCCTCAAGAAGAGCGAAATCGATCCGGCGCCCGAGGATGACGACGACATCGTGCCCGAAGTGTGAACAAGGCGTGCATCACCGGTGCCCGGACGCGCCTGTGAACAACGCGGCCGTTATTCACGCTCCGGGCACAAAGGGGGTCGGAGCCCATGCCCGCCACCTTCAAGGGGTTAGGGACCTATGTACGGGATTCCGACCCTTACTGATGCTACGGGTATTTATAAATGAAGGTTAGATAGATACCAGGTCCACCCGGAGTGGGTATTGCAGGGTTGCCACTCGCCCCTCCGATGCTCAATTCTCACCCCATCATGAAGTTCAAGGTCAACCGGAACCACTTTTTCAACGGTCTCTCCAGCGTGACCAACGTCGTCGGGAACCGGGCGACGATGCCGATCCTGCAGAACGTGCTGATCGAAGCCGAGGGCGACACCGTCACCTTGACGACGACCAACCTCGACCTCGGGATCTGCTGCCGCATCAAGGCCTCGGTTTCGTCGCCGGGCCGGATCACGCTGCCGGTGAAGAAGCTCGTCCCCATCATCCGCGCCCTGTCCAGCGCCGAGACGATCGTCGAACTCACGGGCAAGGACCGCGTGAAGATCACCTCCGGCAGCTCCGTCTTCCAGGTCGCCGGCCTGCCCGCCGACCAATTTCCGCCGATCTCCAACTTCGCCGGCCAGCCCACCATCGCGATCGAGCAGGACAACCTCGGTTCGATGCTGCGCAAGGTCAGCTACGCCCAATCGACGGACGAGAACCGCTACATCCTGAACGGCGTCTTCTTCGAATTCTCGGCGGGCAAGCTCACCCTCGTCGCGACCGATGGGCGCCGCCTGGCCAAGTGCGAACAGAAGCTGGACGGTTCCGACAAGACCTTGGCCCTGATCCTGCCGGCCCGCACCATCACCGAACTATCCCGCCTGCTCAAGTCCGGCGGCAAGGTCCACGTCTCGAACAACGAGCGCCAGGTCGGCTTCACCATCGACATCCCGACCAACGACGAAGGCCTCGTCGACCGCATCCAGCTGGTCTCGAAGGTCGTCGAAGGCAACTACCCGAACTACCGCCAGGTCATCCCGAAGGAGGCCGGCTCCAAGGTCCGCCTCGAGCGCGAGAAGCTGCTCGAGAGCGTCCAGCGCGCGGCGCTCATGACGGACGACCGCAACAACACGATCCGCATGAGCGTCTCGAAGAAGAGCCAGAACCTCGAGATCTCCGCCAAGTCCGATTCGGGCGAGGCGCATGAGCCCATCGCCGTGAAGTACGACGGTCCCGAGGTGAACATCGCCTTCAACCCGCAGTACGTCATCGAGCCGCTCCGCAACGTCACCGAGGACGAGGTCGACTTCGAGTTCAAGGACGACATGTCCCCGGGCGTGATCCGCGGCCTCAAGGAAGATTTCCTCTGCGTCGTGATGCCGCAGCGGATCTCCTGATCAGAGTCCGGGGTCGTCGTTGTCCGGCAGCGCCTTGATCGCCGCGAGGATGCGCCGGGAGGCTTCCATGAAGCGCTCCGGGTGCGCCTTCCCCGGATCGTAGTCCGAGGGGTGCAGCGCCCGGCCGAAGCGCACGCGGATGCGCGCCGTCCCGGCCGGGAAGAGGGCCCCGCGCGGGAGCACGTCGCGCGCGCCGCGGATGTGGATCGGGACGACGGGCGCGCCCGAGCGGCAGGCCAGCAGGCCGGCCCCCGCCTTCGCCTCCGCGATGATCCCGTCGGGGCTGCGCGTCCCTTCCGGGAAGATCAGGAGGCCCTGCCCGTCGGCCAGCGCCGCGAGCGCGGCGCGGATCGCCCCGACGTCGGCCTGGCCGCGGTCGAGGGGGATGGAATGGCAGGCCCGGATCACGAATCCGAAGACCGGGTTGTCGAAGAGCGACCGCCGCGCGACGAAGGAGATCTCCCGCGGAAGGCAGGAGCCGATGAGCGGGGGATCCACCATGCTCTGGTGGTTGCTGGCGAAGAGGCAGGCCCCCCCGGGGATGGTCTCCCAGCCCTCGACCTCGAGCACCGCGAAGACCTCGAGCAGCGAGCGCGCGCCGTGGTAGACGGCCTTGTAGATCAGGTTCTTCGAGGCGAGGATCATCGGCGGGCGGCGGCGACGAGCCCGACGATCTCCGCGACCACCGCCGCGAGGGGACGGTGGGTGTTGTCGATGCGGTGCGCGCCCGGGGCGCACACCAGCGGCGCGGTCCGGCGCGTCGAATCGAGCCGGTCGCGCGCGTCCACCGCGTCCGCCTGGCCTTCCGCGGCGCGGCGCCGCGAGCGGGCGTCGGCGTCGGCCTCGAGGAAGACGCGGACTTCGGCGTCGGGGAGGACGACGGAGCCGATGTCGCGTCCTTCCATGATCACGCCCGCGAAGCCCTGCTCGCGCGCGAGGTCGACCTGCGAGCGCTGGTACTGCAGCAGGGCGTTCCGCACCGCGGGCAAGGCGGCGAAGAGGGAGACGGCGGCGTTGACCGCGGGCGTCCGCAGCGCCTCGTCGTCGGGCCGGCGGCCGTCCAGGGTGAGCCGGGAACTCGCCCCCACCACGGCGGAGCCGAGCCGCAGGCCGGCCAGGCCGCGGTCGACGGAGTCCGGCCGCTCCGGCGCGGCGCCCGCCGCCAGCAACGCGGCCGTGAGCGAACGGTAGTGCGAGCCGGTGTCGACGTGCAGCAGGCCGAGCCGGGCCGCGACCTCGCGGCTCGTGCTGGATTTGCCGGAGGCCGCGCCGCCGTCGACGGCCACGCGCACGAACCCCGCGCGCAGGTCCTCGAGCGCCGCGAAGAAATCCGGGAAGGTCTTGCCGGTGCAGCCGGGATCCTGGATGGCGATCCACGGGCGGCCGTCGCCATGCAGGTCGAACGACCCGAGGATGCCGAAGCTCATGGCCATGCGGTGGTCCTCGTAGGTGCGGATCTCGACGGGTCCCGCGGCCGAGGCGCGGCGGAGCGCCGCGCGGTCCGGATGGATCGTCAGGGCGGAGAGCGCGCCGTCCGCGCGCAGCTCGGCCGCCGACGGCGACACGCGCTGGCCCAGCCGCTCCAGTTCGGTCGCCATCGCGAGGACGCGGTCCGTCTCCTGCTTGCGCGTGTGCGCGATCCCGCGGATGGTCGTGGGACCTTCGGCCAAGGTCGCCACCGTCGCCAGGGTGAGGAAGGTGTCCGAGAACGCGTTGAAGTCGAAGTCCCCGCCGCGGATGGCCGGCCACGCGCGGGCCCGGAGGGCCGCGCCGTCCGCGGTCAGGTCGGCGCCGCAGGCCGCCGCGACGCGCGCGAACGCGGTGTCGCCCTGCAGCCCGCCGTCGGCGTAGCCGTGCACGCGGACCGCCGAGCCCGGTCCCGTCACCGCGGGCAGGGCGAGGAAGTAGCTGGCGGCCGTGGCGTCGGGTTCGATCGGGTAGACGCCCGGCGCGACGTACGGGCCCGCCGCGGGGCAGGTCCACCGGCCGGCGGCGTCGCGCCGCAGCGGCCGGCCGAACTGGGCGCACATCCGCTCGGTCATCGCCACGAAAGGTTCCGAGACCGTGGAGCCCGCCATGCGGACCGAAGCCCCCGGCGCGAGCGGCAGGACCATCAGCAAAGCGGACAGCAGCTGCGACGACGCGGAGGCGTCGACCACGAGGTCGCCCAGGCGGCCCGCGGTATGCAGGGTGAACGGGAAGGCCGTGGCGGACGCACCGTCGGGCGCGGTCGCCCGGCAACCGGCGCCGGTCAGGGCGGCGAGCAGGCCGGCCATCGGGCGGGCGCGCATCGCCTCGTCGCCGTCCAGGTGGTAGGCGCCCCCCGGCGCGAGCGCGAGGAACGCGGTGAGGAAGCGCGCCGCGGTCCCGGCGTTGCCGACGTGGAGCGTCGCGGTGGGGCGGGGGATGCGTCCGCCCTGCCCCACGATGGCGATGGTGCGCGCCCCTTCGTCGGCCTCGACGGCGAACCCGAGCTCGCGGAGGGCGGCGATGAGGATGCGCGTGTCGCGGCTGAAGAGAGCCCCGGTGAAGCGCGTCTCGCCGTCGGCGAGCGCGGCGAAGATCAGGGCGCGGTTCGTGATGCTCTTCGAGCCCGGCACGCGGGCCACGCCGCGCGCCGGCGTCCGGAAGGGCCGGATGGTCAAGGTCGGGGTCATGCGGGACGGTCCAGCGATTGGCGGGCGACGCGGGCCTCCGCCAGCAGGCGGTTCACGGTCGCGGCGTCGCCGCGTTCCAGCGCGCCGCGGAGCTCGGCCACGCGCGCCTCGAGCGAGCGGAGGCCGGCGACGACGTGCGGCGCGTTGGCGAGGAGGATGCCGAGCCAGAGGTTCTCCTCGCCGGCGGCGATGCGGGTCGCGTCGCGCAGGCCCGATCCGGCGGCGTCCACGCGGAAGCCCGGCTGGTCGCCGACCGCCAGCATCAGGGCCGAGGCGGCGGCGTGGGGCACGTGGCTGATGGCCGCGACGATCTCGTCGTGCCGGTCGGCGGCGCACTCGGTGGTGCGGCAACCGAGGCCGCGCCAGAAGGCCGTCACCCGCTCGACGGCGGCGCGCGGTTCGGCGCCCGTGGGCGTGACGAAGCAGGCCCGGCCGGCGAAGAGGTCCGCCGAAGCGTGCGCGGCGCCCGCCTTCTCGGAGCCGGCCATCGGGTGGGCGCCGACGAACGTGACGTGGGCCGGCAACCGGCCCGCGGCCCGGAGGATCGCCGCCTTGACGCTGCCCGCGTCGGTGACGAGCGCGCCGGGGGCGAGCGCCGGCGCGATGGCCGCGAAGGTATCCTCCATCCGGTCCACCGGCGTGGCGACCACGACCAGGTCGGCTCCGCGGACGCACTCCTCGACCTGCGTGCGCACCGCCGCGACCCCGAGGTCGGCCAGCAGGCGGCGGGAGGCCTCGGAGCGGGACCAGCACGTGAATTCGGCGGCCAGGCCGCGGCGGGCCCCGGCCAGCAGGACGGAGCCGCCGATGAGGCCTGCGCCGACGACGGCGATGCGCTGGAAGGGAGGTATTTCCAAGGTTGAAGCGGTTCCTTTGATGAACCAGCGTAGGAAACAATTAAAGCCTACAAACTGCCAGCGACAAAGTTCGCGGCGCCCCATGTCCACCGGACCGCATCATCCCCCGCCTGGTTATGAACCGTCCCGGCCCTCCTCGCGGGCCGCGGAGGGGAGGGGAAGCTGGCGGCGCTGGCGCCTGCCCTTGGCCCTCGGGGTCGCCGTCGCCCTGGGCGCGGGCGGCCTCTACCTCGTCACCCAAGCCAACCGGCTCACCGGGGGCGGGGCTTCGCGGGCGAACCTGACCCCGGCGGAGATGGAACAGCTCCGGCTCCTCTCCGTCCAGAAGGAGGCGGCCTTCGAGGCGATCCGCCTGTCCCGCCCGCAATTGGCCGAGGCCGATATCCAGCTGCTGGCCGAGGCGCTGCAGGCCCAGGAGGATTACATCACGGCGCGCGGCGCGCTCGGCAAGGACAACGGCCGGCTGGACAATCTCCGCCGACGTTACCACACCTTGCGGGCCGAAAAGCTCCGCGCCGAATCCGACCAGGCCGAGGCGGCCGCCTTGGAGCTCGCCAAGACCGACCCGGCGCAGGCGATCGCCGGGATCAAGCGCGCGCAGACCTTGGAGCGCGAGATCGCCGACCGTTGGGTCTACGCGGGTCTGGCCGAACCGGGGCGGCTGGCCCGCCTCGACACGCGGCTCCGCCGCCTCGAATCCGAACCCGTCTGGCGGCGCACGCGCGAGCTCGAAGCCGAAGGCCAGCGGCTCGTCGCGGAAGGGCGGCACGAGGCCGCCGCCGCCAAGTTCGACGAGGCCCTGGAGGTCGAGCGCGCCTTCCTCGCGCAATACCGCGACGTCCGGGCCACGGAGTTCGGGCGCGAAGACCAGTTGACCACCCTGCGGGATACCGCCCGCTCGCACCCCGAGGCCCTCGCCGTCGACGTCCTGGTCCGCCAAGCGACGGAGCTCGAGCAGGCCGGCCGCTGGGAGCAGGCCGTCCCGCTGTGGACGCAGGCGGTCGCGCGCTTCCAGGACCTGCTCACGCGCCATCCCCGTTCCACCCTCGCCGACCGGGCCCGGGACCGCGAGCTGACGCGCCGCGGCCACCTCGCCCAGGCGCGCCCCCAGGTCGCCGCGGTCGAGCGACAGGTCGCGACGATGCGGAGCAAGCTGGCGAGCCGCCAGGTCGCCGACGCCCTGGCCTCCGCGAACGCCGCAGCGACCGAACTCCGTCGCCTCAACGACGCCTACCCCGGCCTCTTCCCGCCGACCGATGCGCTCCGGCAGGAGGTCGATTTCATCGTCGAACGCCAGTCGACCCTGACCGCCCTGCTGCCGACGATCGACCGGCAGCTCACCGCGTTGCCGGGCGCGCCGACCGCGCGGCTGCTGAACCGCGAGGTCTCGCAGGGTCTCTACGCCGCCCTCGTGGGCGCCAATCCCAGCGCGCAGCAGCGCGAAGGCCACCCGGTGGATTCCGTCGCCTACGCGGACGCCGAGCGGTTCTGCCGCCTCTTGGGTTGGGCGCTCGGCGCGAAGGTGCGCCTGCCGACCCTCGCGGAACTCGCCCGGGCCGCGGGCGACGTCTCCCGCGCGCCCACCGCCCAGCAGGCCTGGACGTTCGGCAACGGGGATGGGATCAATACCCGCGCGGTGGCGACGAGCCTCCCCAACGCGGCCGGTTTCCACGACCTCCTCGGCAACGTCGAGGAGTGGACCTTGGCCGACCCGCGGTCCGACGAAGCCACGGTCGCCGGCGGCAGCGTGGGTTGGCTCGCCGAGCCCGGCTTCCCGGCCAAATCCGCCCCCAAACGCGAGAAGAGCCGCATCCTGGGGTTCCGCATCCTCGTTGAATAATCCGCCCGGGTCGTCACGCTGGCGTTCCCCCGATGACCCCGTCGCCCGTCTCCTCGTCCGTCAGCTGGACCCAGCGCGCGCTGTTCTTCCTCGTCGTCTACGGCGCCCTGGCGGCCGCTTCGCTTTGGTTCGCCTATGAACTGCGCTTCACCGGGGCCAACGTGGACGGGGCGGAACCCGCGAAGGTGGACGCCTTCCTCCACGTGCAGCGACCGGCCGCCCTGCTCTGGGTCGTCCCGCTGAAGTTCCTTTTGCTCGGCCTCGCCGGCCAGTTCCGGGGCGTCTTCTATTACTTCCGCCTCCACGACGCCCTGCGGATGGCCGGGGCCCTGGCCGCGGCGACCCTGCTGCTGCTCCTCCTCCCGGAGGCGGCCGGTCCGGTCGCCGCCACCGCGCCGTTCTCCCTGCCCCGCGGCGTCACGCTCGTCGACTTCAACCTCTCCCTCCTGCTTTTCGTCGGCTTCCGCGTCTCGATCCGCGCCTTGCGCGAACGCTTCTCCGGCCAGGAGGCGCCCGCCGGCGTCGTCGAACGGCTCGTCGTCGTGGGCGCCGGTCGCCTGGGCGAGCAACTGGTCGCCGAGCTGCGCAGCCGCCGCGGCCATGGACTGGAGCCCGTCTGCTTCGTCGACGACGACCTCGCCAAGCACGGCCTCTCGATCCACGGACTGCCGGTGGCCGGCGCGCCCGAGGGCATCCCGCAGCTCGTCGACAAGTTCGGCGTGACGGAGGTGATCCTCGCGCTCCCGAGCAACAGCGCCAAACGGATCCGCGAGATCAGCGCGATCGCCTCCCGCCGCGGCCTGCGCGTCCGGGTCGTCCCGTCGATGTCCGACCTCGCCGGCGGGCGCGTCCGCGCGACCGACCTGCGGCCCGTCTCGGTGGAGGACCTGCTGGGCCGCGCGCCCGCGCAACTCGATGACGCGGCCATCGGTTCCCTCATCGCGGGCCGCACCGTCCTCGTCACCGGCGCGGGCGGGAGCATCGGCCAGGAGATCTGCCGTCAGGTCGCCGCGCGCAACCCAGGCCGCCTGCTCCTGCTGGACCAGTGCGAAGTCCTGCTCTACCAGACCGAGCAGGCGCTGATCGCCGCGGGCGCCGGCGCCCTCATCACGCCGCTCGTCGGCGACGTCACCGACGAGGCCCGGCTCCGCGACGTCTTCACGCGTTTCCGCCCCGAACTCGTCCTGCACGCCGCCGCGCACAAGCACGTGCCCCTGATGGAGTCGCAGCCCGGCGAGGCGCTGAAGAACAACGTGCTCGGCACCGCGTCGCTCGCGCGGCTCGCGAGCGAGCACGGGGTGGGGCAATTCGTCCTGATTTCCTCCGACAAGGCCGTCAATCCCACCAACGTGATGGGCGCGTCGAAGCGCCTTTCCGAACTCGTCATCCAGGGGCTGCAGGCCCGCCCGGACAACCGCACGCGGTTCGTGGCGGTCCGGTTCGGCAACGTGCTCGCCTCCTCCGGCTCGGTCATCCCGCTCTTCCGCCAGCAGATCGCGGAAGGCGGACCGGTCACCGTGACGCACCCGGACGTGAAGCGTTACTTCATGACCATCCCCGAGGCCGTCGGCCTGGTCCTGCAGAGCGCGACCCAAGGGGAGGGCGGGGACATCCTCGTCCTGGAGATGGGCGAACCCCTCCGGATCGTCGACCTCGCCCGTCAGCTCATCGAGCTCAGCGGCTTCCGGCCCGACGTCGACATCGAGATCAAGATCGTCGGGCTCCGCCCCGGCGAAAAACTCGTCGAGGAGCTGCAGCTGGAGGGGGAACATTACCGCCCCACCACCCACCCGCGCATCCTGCGTTTCGTGGGCGCCCGTCCCGACCACGCCGCGCTCGACCGGCTCCTGGCGGACGTGCGCGCCCTGCTCCCCCTGGAGCGGGCCGCCTGCAAGCAGGGCCTGCGGGCGCTCGTCCCCGAGTACGTCCCGTACGTCGACTAGGTTTTTTAGGTTCGGGCTTCACAGCCGGACCGGGACGGACACGCTGGGCGCATGGCCCGTCCTTCCGCCACCGCGCCCGTCGTCGGCATCATCATGGGCTCCCAGTCCGACTGGGAGACGATGATCCATGCCGCGGACACCCTCCGGCTCCTGGGGATTCCCTTCGAGAGCGAGGTCGTGAGCGCGCACCGCACCCCGCTCAAGCTCAAGGACTACGCCCTCGCCGCGAAGAAGCGCGGGCTGAAGGTCATCATCGCCGGCGCCGGCGGCGCCGCGCACCTGCCGGGCATGGCCGCCGCGATGACGGTGCTGCCGGTCATGGGCGTCCCCGTACAGTCCAAGGCCCTCGACGGCATCGACTCGCTCCTCTCCATCGTCCAGATGCCGGCCGGCATCCCGGTGCACACCTTCGCGATCGGCCGCGCCGGCGCGATCAATGCGGCCCTCGGCGCCGCCGCCATCCTCGCCCTGAACGACGTCGCCTTGGCGAAGAAGCTCGACGCCTACCGCGCGAAGCAGACCAAGGCCGTGCTCGATAACCCGATCCCCGGCCGTCAGGGCAAGCGGCGCTGATCATGGAGCGACCTTTGATGCCAGGCGGGACCCTCGGGATCCTCGGGGGCGGCCAGCTCGGCCGCATGTCGGCGATCGCCGCCCGCCGCCTCGGTTACAAGGTCCGCACGTTCGATCCCGCCGCCGGCGCCTGCGCCGCCGCCATCGCCGACGAGCACGTCACCGCCGATTGGGGCGACACCGCCGCGCTCACGCGATTCGCGCAAGGCTGCGGCCGGATCACGCTCGAGTTCGAGAACATCCCGCCCGCGACCGTCGAGTTCGTCGCCCGGAACGTGCCGAGCCATCCGTCGGCCAACGTCCTCGCGATCTGCCAGAACCGCCGCCGCGAGAAGGAGTTCCTCCGCGCCGCCGGCATCCCCTGCGCGCCTTTCGCGGTCGTCGGCTCGCTCGACGAGCTGCGGGCCGCGGTGAAGACGATCGGCTTCCCGTGCGTCCTCAAGACCGCCGACTTCGGCTATGACGGCAAGGGGCAGGTCAAGCTGCCGACCGCCGAGGCCGACCTCGCCGCCGCGTGGGCCAAGATCGGCGGCGGGCTCGGCGTCCTCGAGGCGTGGATCCCCTTCCAGCTCGAGATCTCCGTGTTGGTCGCGCGGACGGTCGACGGCCGCACCGCGGTCTACGATGCGGCGGAGAACATCCACCGGAACCACATCCTGCACCTTTCGATCTCGCCGGCGCGCATCGCCGCCGCCACCGGCGCCGAAGCCCGCGCCCTGGCCTTGAGCATTGCGGAGCAGATCGGCCTCGTCGGCCTCCTCGCCGTCGAGATGTTCGTGCAGGACGGCCGCATCGTCGTCAACGAGCTCGCCCCGCGCCCGCACAACAGCGGCCACCAGACCTTCGACGCCAACGAGACGAGCCAGTTCGAGCAGCATGTCCGCGCGGTCTGCGGCCTGCCGCTTGGCGGCACCCAGCCCCTGCAGCCGTCGGTCATGCTCAACCTCCTGGGCGACCTCTGGAAGCAAGGGGAGGAACCCGATTGGAACAAGGTCCTCGCCGACCCCTCGGCCAAGCTCCACCTCTACGACAAGGGCAAGGCCGCCCCCGGCCGCAAGATGGGGCACGTGACGGTGACCGCCCCGACGCGCGAGGAAGCGCTCCGCCGCGCCGAGGCGATCTTCGCCGCCCTGTCGGCCTGATCAGTC
>JBEBDN010000061.1:0-4856 GCA_041156945.1 Verrucomicrobiota bacterium
CGTTGGCAAGCGCTTAGGCGAGGCGCCCCAGCGGCGAGCCCATCTTCGCGTAGAGTTCGGTGGCCGTCTCGCCGGCTTCGATGAGGTCGGCCTCGAGTTGGATCCGGCCGGGCTCGAAGAGCGTCGCGACGAACGAGCCGCCGAAGCGGAAGTAGCCCTTCTCGGCGCCCTTCGCGACGGGCTGGCCGGCCGCGTAGGTCTCGACGATCGAGCCGACGTTGGTGGCGCCGACCGCGACCATCGTCACGAGGCCGAACGGGCCGGCGTCCACCGACACGCGTTGGCGCTTGTTCTCCCAGAGGTAGTTGACGTGCCGGCGCAGCGCGAAGGGGTTCACCGAGTAGAGCGGGCCGTTGGTGAGCGTCGGCGCGCCCGGCGTGCCGGCGACCGGGAAGTGGAAGCGGTGGTAGTCCACCGGGCAGAGGCGCGAGCACACGACGGTGCCGCGGGCGTAGCGTTCGCCGAGGGCGCGGTCCGCGACGAGCGCGGGGATGTCGAACGTCTGGCCCTTCGCGAAGATGCCCTTCACCGCGCCGGCATCCGGGAAGCCGAGGTGCCGGCCATCGGCGGGCAGCACCGCCATCTCCGGGCGCGGGTCGATCGGCCGCGCGGAGGGCTTGAGTTTGCGGTAGAAGAACTCGTTGAACGTCCGGTAGGCCGCCGGGTCCGGCTCGGCGAACTCGGACGGATCCAGCCCGAAGTCGCGTATGAACGGTATCACGCGTTTGGCGCTGCTCGGGCGATCCGCCAGGAAGCCGTAGAGGTCGGAGAACAGCGCGCGCTTCACGACGGCGTGCAGGGTCAGCTTCCCCAAGGGATTGCCGTAGATGCGCTTCAGCCAGGCCTCGCCGAAGACCCGTTCGACCTCGGTGCCGCCGGTGTGGCGGTTGCGGAGCGTGATCGGAGCGTCGGCGTGCATGTGAGCAGATTTGCCAAAAAAGGGCTTCAAGGGAACCATTTATCTGTCAGACAAGTCTTTCACCCCGATGCCCCGCCTGGTCCTTCCCCTCCTGTTGCTGGCCGCCGCCCTGCCGGCCCAGCAGTCCAACTTCCGCAAAGCCCCGGAGACCATCCAGGCCGAGGTCGAAGCCGAGGTCATCCGCGCCCGCCTGGAGCTCGGTTCCGCCCAGCGCATGCGCGCCCGCCTGCCGCTCTCCCTCGAGATGCGTAAGCTCGAGGCCGAGACCATGGTCCGCTCGGCCCGCGCCGAAGCCGCCGCCGCCGAGACCGAGGCCGAGCGCGCCCGCCTCGGCCTGGAAGCCGCCCTTTCCGCCGCCCGCGCGGCCGCCGCCTCCGCCGACAAGGACCGCGCCCGCGCCGAACTCGAGGTCGAAGCCCGCCTCGCCACCGCGCAGGTCTCGGTCGAGCACGCCAAGGTGGCCAGCGTCGCCACCATCGCCCGGCTGCAGCAGAAGGTCTCCGAGATCGCCGCCGGCGCCAAGATGACCTACCCGAAGGACCCGCTCATCGACGGCGTCCTCCACATCAGCGACCGCCGCATCCCCTTCAACGGCGTCGTCAACGACCGCCTCGCCCGCGACGTCACTTCCGCCATCGCGTTCTACAACGCCCAGGACAGCGAAGCCCCGATCTTCATCGTCATCGACCGCTCCCCGGGCGGCTCGGTGATGTCCGGCTACATGATCCTCCAGGCGATGGAGACGTCCAAGGCCCCCGTCTACGTGGTCGTCAAGGGCTACTGCGCCTCGATGGCCGCCATCGTGACGACCCTCGCCAAGCGCTCCTTCGTCTACCCGCAGACCATCGTCCTCCACCACCAGGCCTCCACCGGCGTCAGCGGCAACATGACGCAGATGCAGGAGCAGCTCAAGTGGAGCAAGGTCTGGTGCGAACGCATCTTCCTGAAGGTCGCCGCCCGCATCGGCGTGCCGCTCGACGAGTTCATCGCCAACATGTACAAGGCCACCACCACCGGCGACTGGAAGGTCTACGGCGACGAGGCCGGCCGCATGAAGTGGGTCACCGACGTCGTCGAACGCATGGCCGAGGACGGCTTCACCGCTTCGGCCACGCCGCCTCCGCCCGCGCCCCTGCCGGCCACCGGCTTCGGCGACGTCGGCGCCAAGGCCGGCGCCGACGGCCGCGTCCGCGAGGAGCTCCCGCCCGCCGGCCCCTGCGACCTCTGGTGGCTCTACGACCCGCGCGTCGAGTACACCATCCGCTGAACCTTTCATCAAAGACACCCTCATGCACCCCCGCCCCGTCCTCCGCGCCCTCGCCCTGGCCTTCCTGGTCGCCGCGCCCGTCCTCGCCCAGACTTCCCGCCGCGTCGTCGTCACCGGCGCCGCCCCCGCGGGCGCGTCGAACGCCGCCCCGGCCGCGCCGGCCTCCGGCGGCCTGCCGACCGCGCAGCCCGGCCCCACCACCGTCCCCCCCGGCCCCGGCGTCAACCGCGAGGAACTCACGCCCGAGCAGAAGGCCGCGATGAAGGAGGTCGACCGCATGCGCGCCGAGAAGGCCCGCATCGACGCCGAACTCGCCCTCGCCGAGGCCAAGCGCACCGAGGAACTCGCGCCCCTCAACGCCGAGACCTCCAAGCTCAACGCCGAGCGCGCCCTGCGCCTGGCCAAGGCCGCCGCCGAGGCCGCCGCGCTCGAGGATGAGCGCGCCAAGCTCGAGCGCCAGGCCGCCCTCGAGGCCGCCCGGGCCGCCGCCCGCCTCGCCGAGCGCAACAACAGGATCCGCGAGCTCGAGGCCGAGGCCAAGCAGCTGCAGCTCGAGGCCGCCAACACCGTGGCCCGCCTCTCCAACGAACTCGCCCGCTTCCAGAAGGAGGAGGAGGCCCGCAAGGTCGCCAGCAAGGCCAAGCCCCGCTACCTCAAGGAGCCGCTCGTCGACGGCACCCTCGTCATCAGCGACCGCCGCATCCCCTTCAACGGCGCCGTCACCGAGCAGCTCGCCGACTACGTCTGCCAGCGCATCAACTTCTACAACAACCAGTCGCCCGAATTCCCGATCTTCATCGTGATCGACAACAGCCCGGGCGGCTCCGTCGCGGCGGGTTACCAGATCCAGAAGGCCATGGCCGCGTCCAAGGCCCCGGTCTACGTCGTGGTCAAGGGCTTCGCCGCCTCGATGGCCGCGGTCATCGCGACCCTCGCCGAGCGCTCCTACTGCTACCCCAACACGATCATCCTGCACCACCAGGTCTCCAACACCATGCGCGGCAACATGACCGTGCTCAAGGAGCAGATCGAATTCACCAACCGCTGGTTCGAGCGCCTCGGCACTCCCGTCGCCAAGAAGATGGGCCTGACGCTCCCCGAGTTCGTGAAGCAGATGTACGCCAACGATTCGACCGGCGACTGGCAGGTCTTCGGCGAGAAGGCCAAGGAGCTCAAGTGGGTCGACTTCACCGTCGAGCGCATCGAGGAGACCGCCATCCTCGACCTGCTGCCCCCCGCCCAGGCCTCGACGATCACGGTCCGCCCCCCGCAGTCCGAGATCTCCGGCGTGGTCGCCAAGACCGACGACAAGGGCCGCCCCTACCTCGAGCTGCCGCCCCTCTCGAACCCCTTCGACGCCTGGTGGATCTACGACCCGCAGGGTCTCTTCCGCGCCCGCTGAGGTAATCGGCGGTTTTGGGGCCACGAAACCAGGGCCGCTCCTCCGGGGCGGCCCTTTTTCATTTGCTCGGAACCCCCCGTTTGTCCGACTGTCCATCATCCCCATGCGCACCCCGACGCTCCTGGCCTTGCTGGCCGCCACCTCCGTGTCCTTCGCCGCCGAAGATGGCGCCCAGGTCTACAATTCCCTCTGCGTGGCCTGCCACGGCCCGGACGGCAAGGGCCTCAACGGACTCCCTCCGCTCGTCGGCAGCGACTGGCCGAAGGGCGCGGCCGAGCGCTCGATCAAGATCGTCCTGCAGGGCATGACCGGCCCGGTCGACGTCGCCGGCAAGACCTATAACATCGATATGCCGCCGCAGGGCGCCGTGCTCAGCGACGAGAAGATCGCCGCCGCGCTCACCTACGTCCGCAAGACCTTCGCGGGCGGCGCCGGCGCCGTCACCCCGGACCTCGTCAAGTCCGTGCGCGCCGCGACGGCCGCCCGGACCACGCCGTGGACCGCCGCCGAACTCCTCAAGGCCCACCCGTTCCCGCCCACCCGCACCGCCCTCGTGAACCTCGTCGGCACCATGTACAAGGGCGAGTGGAAGGAGCTCCCGGACTTCTCCAAGCTCAAGCCCGCCCAGATCGAGGACGAGAACACCGGCGTGATCAGCCCGGCCCAGGCCAGCCTCAAGGACGGTTTCGCGATGGTCTGGGAGGCGAAGTTCGAGGCCCCCCAGGACGGCAAGTACACCTTCGTCTTCGATTGCGACGACTTCGGCGCGCTCTACGTCAACGGCGAGCGCATCGCCGAGATCAAGGGCATCGGCCCGGTCGGCGGCCGCCGCAAGGAAGTCCCCGTGCTCCTGAAGAAGGGGCAGGTCCCGTTCCGCCTCGAGTACGTCGAGTTCGCCGGCCATGAGGTCATCCAGCTCGGCTACAAGGGCCCGAAGGATAAGGACTTCGTCTGGCTGTCCGACACCAAGGGCTCCGGCGGCAAGGCCGGCGGCAAGGCGCGCACCCCGATTCCGATCGAGGCCAAGGACGGCTACGCCGCCAGCTACCGCAACTTCATCGCCGGCACCACGCCCCGCGCCCTCGGCTTCGGTTTCCCGAACGGCACCAACCTCGCCTACAGCGCCGACAACTGCGCGGTCGAGCTGCTCTGGACCGGCAAGTTCATGGATGGCGCCCACCACTGGACCGACCGCGGCGCCGGCAACGAGCCGCCCGCCGGCGAGGGCGTCGTGAAGGCTTCCGACGGCCTGGCCGTCGCGGGCGCGT
>JBEBDN010000062.1:0-2979 GCA_041156945.1 Verrucomicrobiota bacterium
TCGCGGATGTGGTGGTGCTCAACCGCCGCTGGGAGGTGCCCGGCCAGTGGGTCAACAAGTTCCTCGAACCCTACGAGGCCGACTTCTACCCGTGCCTCTTCGTGAGCCTGCTGAAGAACGGCACGCTCACGAACCCGGCCATGCTCATCGAGGGCGAACCGCTGCGCCGCACGCACATCTTCGACGACATCGACGCGGTCGACGAGATGGAGTTCGACGAGGACAACCTGCCCGACGAGCCGTTCGACCTCGTGCGCCAGCCCGACAAGTACTTCGCGCGCGACGAGCTGGGCCGGCGCATCCTCAACGTGCCGGAGATGGGCGAGATCCTGCGCCGCGAGCAGCGGTCCTGAGACGCGCATGCGGGCCCTGATCGCGACCTACGCCTGGCTGCTCGCCCGCCTGCCCGAGGGTTTCGCGCGGGCCAACGCCGCGGCCCTCGGGTGCCTGCTCTGGCTCCTGCGTCGCCGCGTGATCCGGGCCAACCTGCGCGGGGCCTTCCCCGGCCGCGACGAGGCCTGGGTCCGGCGCATCGGCCGGCTGTCCTGCCGCCGGGCCGCCGAGATGGGCCTCTTCTCCATCGTGTCGCCGCGGCTGTCGGCCGACGAGATCCGCGGCCGACTGCAGGTCCATCCCGAGATCCTCGCGGGCGAGGCCCGGCTGACCGCCGACGTCGGCGGGCTGGTGCTCTTCGTGCCGCACTTCACCCTGATGGAGATGATGACCGCGGTGACGTTGGCGGCCCCGGCCCTCGGCGACCGGCCCTGGGTCACGCTCTACCGCCCGCTGAACCAGCCCGCCGCCGACGCCTGGGTGAAGGCGGCGCGCGAACGCTTCGGCATGCGGCTGGCCTCGCGCCGCGAAGGCTTCGGCGAGCTGATGCGCAACGTCCGCGAAGGCGGCGTCAGCAGCATCCTCTTCGACCAGAAGGTGCAGTCCGGCGGTCGGCTGACGTTCCTGGGCCGGCCCGCCGCCGTGACCAACCTGCCCGGGCTCGTCGCGCAGAAGCACAAGGCCGCCGCCCGCGTCTTCTGGGCCGAACGGCTCGGCTTCTGGCGCTGCGTCCTGCGGAGCGCCGTCCTGCGGTCCACGGACGCCGCTGGGCTGACCCGCGAGTCCAACGCCTGGCTGGAGGAACGGCTACGGTCCTCCGACGAGGCCTGCGCGGACTGGCTCTGGGCGCACGACCGCTGGCGCGACGGCGACGCCGCCTGGCGGGAGCAGTTCTGAAGGGGGGCCTACTTCGCCCCTTCGGTCGGCGCGGCGGGTTCGTCCTTGCGGCGCTTACCGTCGTCCTTCTTGCCGTCGTCCTTCTTGCCCTTGCCGAATTCGCCCGCGTACTTCTCCGCCAGCTTGCGGATGTAGTCCTGCCGCTCCTCGGGCCCGAGGGCGAGGAAACGGGCGCGCTCCTCGTTGGCCTGGGCCGCCGGCATGGCCTTGAAATGGTGCTCGAGGAGGCGGGCGCTGAAGCCGCGCTCGCGCATCTCCTTCATGATCTTCTGGCGCTCCTCGGGACCGGCCTGCTCGTACTTGGCCAGCCGCGTGGCGTAGTCGGCGCGGGCATCGGGGGACATCCGCTCGAGCTTCTCGATCGCGACGCGGATGCGGGAAAGGCGCTCCGGCGGCAGCTCCATGATGCGGCGGATCGTCTGGATCTCCTCGGTGGAGGGCAGCGGCTCCGGGCCGCGCGGCGGGCCGCCGGCGGGGCGGGAGGGGCCATCGCCCTCGGCGGCCTGGGCGGAGACGGCGAGCGCCCCGGTCAGGAGCAAGGCGAAGCGAAGGGCGTTCACAGCTCGGGATTGATGAGGGCTTCGACCACCGAATGGCGGTCGACCACCGGGGTGAGGAGCGAAAGCTCGTCGACCAGGCCGAGGATGTCGTTGAGCTGGCGGGACTCGTCGCTGGCCGCGAGGGCGTGCGCGCGCTGGGCGAGCGCGTCGTCGCCGCGCCCCTGCAGGACGAAGGCGGCGAGGAGGCAGGCCGCGGCGGTGGTCAGGCCGGAGCCCCACCGGAGCAGCGTCCGGCGGCGTCGGTCGGCCCGGACGGCGAGCACGGCGCGTTCGGCGAACCCCGGGATGGGCAGGTCCTTCCCCGCGGCCAGCGCGCGGGCGAGGTCCTGGTCGAAGTCATGTCCGTCGGGCGGGTGCATCGGTCGGTTCATGGGATAAACCCCGCCGGGGCGGGCAAGTTGCAGGCATCAGGCTGGTCCATAGTAGTCTTTGAGAAGTTCGCGGAGGCGGGTCCGGGCGCGGTGGATCCACGTCTTCACCGAGGAAACGGGGGCCTCCATCACGGCGGCGATGTCCTCGTAGGGCATCTCCTGCTGGACGAGGAGCAGGATGGCGGTCCGCTGTTCGGGCGGCAGCAGGGCCACGGCCTGGCGGAAAGCCTCGTCGAGTTCGCCCACCCGGCGGGCGGAGTCGTGGCTGAGGTCCCCCGGTTCGGGGGCCGACTCCAGCGCGGTGGTCGGCTTGCGTCCCCGGCGGCGCCATTCGTTCAGCACGAGGTTGCGCGCGATGTGGATCAGGTAGGTGGTGAGCTTCGCTTCGGGCCGCCAGCGGCCGGCCGCGCGGTGCAGGCGGATGAAGACCTCCATCGCCAATTCCTCCGCGGTGGCCTGGGACCCGACCTCGGCGCGGAGGTAGCCGACGAGCCGGGCATGGTGGCGGTGGACCAGCAACCGGAGGGCGTCGTCATCCCCGGAGGCGACAAGCGTCATCAGCCGCTTGTCCTCCTCGTCTTCGGGCGGAGGGAGCTCTTCCGGGGACATCGCTCAGGAGAAAACCCCGCCGGCGGCAAAAGGTTGGGGCGACCGACCGGCGGACCTCATTTGCGGGGAGCCGGGACCGGCCGCGCCGAGGCGGCCGCGATCGCCTTGCGGACCTCGGCGGCCGGCAGGACGACCGGCGTGGCGGAGATGCCTTCGCCCTCGCCGGAGCTGCCGAAGCGGACGGAAGTGAAGCCGGCGAACTTGCCGCT
>JBEBDN010000063.1:0-12755 GCA_041156945.1 Verrucomicrobiota bacterium
GATGTCGATGAACATCGCGATCGCCAGGGCGTCGTCGAAGACGGGCGTCTCGATGTTGACGTGGGCCTGGCCGGAGATGGCGTGCGAACGGATGATCGGCAGGAACTTCTCCTGGATCAGCCCGATGACGCGGCGGAACAGGACGGTCTGGCGCTCGGCGTAGTCGTCGAGGCGGCGGACGAGGTCCTGGCGGGCGTGCTGGGTGATCTGCGAGGACAGCGGGATCGGCGAGATGAGGTCGTACGTCTCCTCCGAGAGCTCCAGGGAACTCTGGTACTGGAGCTCCTTGATGATGCGGGCCTGGACCTCGGGCAGCGACCCCTGCGCGTTGATGAAGTGGTAGTGGAAGATGTCCCGGAGCGACTGCAGCGGCTCGTAGGTGCGCTCCTTGAAGACGCGGTAGCGGTTGCGGGCGGCGTCGGCGCTGAGGTCCGTCTTGCGCACCTCGACCTCCGCGGCGCCGTCGCGCTTGGCGCGCTCGTTCTGCTCGAGGCATTCCTGGCCGCGCTTCAGCTGGCGGCGGACGGACTCGTTCTCGTCGACGAACAGGACGAGGATGTGGAAGTGCGGCTTGGGGAAGCGCACGCCGTCGGGCGAATGGCGGAACTCCTGGCGGAGGTCGTTGAGGCGGGCGAACAGGTGCTTGAGGCACTCGACCTGGACCATCGAGCGCGGGAAGCCGTCGACCACGGCGCCGGTCACGTACTGCGGCTCGAGGAGCTTGCGGAAGAGGATCTCGACCACCTCGCGGTCGCCGACGAGCATGCCGGCGTCGATGCGCTTCTTGGCCTCGGGGCTCGACAGGAGGTCGCTGACCACGATGGGCTCGGCGCCGTAGTCGCGGTACTGGAGGATGAACTGGGTGTTCGTGCCCTTGCCGGCGCCGGGGGCGCCGTTCAGCCAGAAGATCTCCCGGGGGAACGACAGCTTGTCCCGGCCGAACTCGCGCTCGAGGCTGGACCAGACGGAATCGAAGATGATCTGGCCGTCCTTGACCTCGAGGTCGCTGATGCCGTTGCCGGCCGGTCTGGCGGGAGCTTCGCTCATGCGTGGGGGAAAAGGTGTGATAACACCCCCCTCCCCCTTCGGGCGAGGCGAAAAACGCCCTATTTTCCGCCAGAACCCGTCTTATCCACCTTATCCGACCCCGGGCGCACCCGATCCAAGCCGGGCTCGTCCGAGCGATTCCGGCGGAATTGGTAGCGGTTGATGTCCTGCATCGAGAGCTGGTCGATGGTTTTCGAGACCGGGCTCGGGAAGGCGATCGGCTTCACGTCGTAGCGGCTGACCTTCTCCGTCGTGAGCCGACCCTCGAGGCCCTCGATGTCGGCCGTGCGCTTGGACCAGGGACTGCTCGGCATTTCGACGGACTTCACCTCGAGGGTGTCCTTGGGCCGGACCTCCGCCCCCAGGGTGTCGGCCAGGTCGATCTCGGCCTTCTTGCGGCCATAGGTGTCGTACTTGCCGCGCCAGGAATCGAAGGTGACGAGGTTCTCGCGCGAGTAGCGCGGGTCGAGGTTGATCGGCGCCATCTCCTTCTCGTAACGTTCCTCGAGCAGGCCGGAACTCTTGGTCATCCGCTTGAGCGCGGCGCTGAAGTCCACGTTGCCATCGACCTCCTTGCGGCCGGTGCCTTCCAGGGTGAAGGGAAGTTTGCGGCCGTCGGCCGTGGTCATGCCCTGGCTGACGGCGGGAGCGGGCGCCGTCTGGCCGGAGGTCCCGGGCGGTGGGCCGAGCGTCGCTCCCGGCGGGAGCGGGCGACCGTTACCGACCCGGGTCGTGGCCGGCATCGCGGAAGCATCCAGCGGACGACCGTCCGGTCCGTACTCGACGGTCTGCTTGCCCTCCACCCCACCCTCGGTCGTGACCTTGAAGCCCCGGAGGGTCGGCTTCGGCGGGGCTTCGGCGGCGCGCGACCCCGCCGCCGTGAGGACGGTCAGCAGGGCGAGGCTGGAAAGGCGCCAAAACAAAGCCCCCTCACATTGAGGGGGCCGGGACCGAACTCAACCCTGACTTAACGGGGCACCGGGTGGGACCGGGTCTTCCAGATGAGGCGGGCGTAGTCCCCGATCGAGCGGTCGGACGAGAACTTGGCGCAACGGGCCACGTTGCGGATGGCCATGGCCGCCCAGCGGCGACGGTCGAGGAAGGCCTCGGCCGCCTTCTCCTGGGCCGCCACGTAGCTGCGGAAGTCGGCCAGGCACAGGTAAGGGTCGCCGCCGTCCACCAGCGAATCGGCCACCGGCGAGAGCAGGCCCGGCTGCTCCGGCGTGAAGGTGTCGGAGCGCAGCCAGTCGATCAAGGTCGCCAGTTCGGGGTCGGCCTCGAGCACGGCGCGGGGCGAATACCCGCGGCGCCAGAGGTCGGCCACGTCCTCGACCTCGAGGCCGAAGATGAAGATGTTCTCGTCGCCCACCTCCTCGTGGATCTCGACGTTGGCGCCGTCGAGCGTGCCGATGGTGACGGCGCCATTGAGCGCGAGCTTCATGTTGCCCGTCCCGGAAGCCTCCTTGCCCGCGGTCGAGATCTGCTCGGAGAGGTCGGCCGCGGGGATGATGCGCTCGGCCAGCGAGACGCGGTAATCCGGCAGGAAGACGACCTTGAGCAGGCCGCGCACGCGCGGGTCGGCGTTGATGACGGCGGCGACGCGGTTGATCGCGTGGATGATGTGCTTGGCGAGCGCGTAACCGGGGGCGGCCTTGGCCCCGAAGAGGCAGACGCGCGGCGTGAAGCGGGTCTCCGGCTCGTTGAGGATGCGGCGGTACAGGTGCAGGATGTGCAGCAGGTTCAGGTGCTGCCGCTTGTACTCGTGGAGGCGCTTGATCTGGACGTCGAAGAGCGCGTCGGGCGAGACCTCCACGCCGACGAGCTCCTTGATGCGGGCCGCGAGGCTCACCTTGTTGGCGCGCTTGACGGCCAGGAAGCGGTCCTGGAAGGCCGGGCGGTCCGCCAGTTCGTCGAGCGCGCGCAGGCGGGTCAGGTCGGTCTCCCAACCGGCGCCGGCGACCTCGTCGCAGAGGCGGGCCAGTTCGGGATTGCAGCCGCGGACCCAGCGGCGGGGCGTCACGCCGTTGGTGACGTTGACGAACTTGCCGTCCCAGAGCTCGTTGAAGCCGGGGAAGAGGTGGGCGCGGAGGAGGCGCGTATGGAGTTCGGCCACGCCGTTCACGTGGTGGGAGCCGACGACCGCGAGGTGGGCCATGCGGACGCGCTTCGGGGTCCCTTCCTGGATGATGGAGAGCTCGGCCTTGCGGGCGTCGTCGCCCGGCCAGCAGCGCCCGACCTCCTCGAGGTGGCGGCGGTTGATCTCGTAGACGATCTCGAGGTGGCGCGGTAGCACCTTCTCGAAGAGCGGCACGGACCAGGTCTCGAGCGCCTCCGGCAGGAGCGTGTGGTTGGTGTAGCTGAAGACGCGCGTGCAGATGCCCCAGGCGTCGTCCCACGTGAGGCGCTCGACGTCGACCAGCAGGCGCATGAGCTCGGCCACGGCGATCGCCGGGTGCGTGTCGTTGAGCTGGATCGCGACCTTGTCCGGCAGGGTGTCGAGGCCGCGGTTCAGGCGGAGGTGGCGGCGCAGGATGTCCTGCAGGGAGCAGGAGACGAAGAAGATCTGCTGGACCAGGCGGAGTTCCTTGCCGCTCTCGGTGCTGTCGTTCGGGTAGAGCACCTTGGAGACGGTCTCGCTGGCGTTGCGCTCGCGCACGGCGTCGACGTAGCTGCCGCGGTCGAAGGCGCGGAAGTCGAACTCGCTCGCGGCCTTGGATTCCCAGAGGCGCAGGAAGTTCACGCTGCTGGCGGCGAAGCCGGCGATCGGGATATCCCAGGGGACGCCGAGCAGGTCCTTGGTGTCGCGGAGCGCCGCGGAATGGTTGCCGCGGTCGTCGGTCACGTGCTCGACGCGCCCGTAGAGCGGGACGGTCACGCGGAAGTTCGGTCGGCGGATCAGCCACGGGTTGTTGTTCGCGAGCCAGTTGTCGGCCACCTCGACCTGGCGGCCATGGGCGAAGGTCTGGCGGAACAGGCCGAACTCGTAGTGGATCCCGTAGCCGACGGCCGGGATGTCCATGGTCGCGAGCGAGTCGAGGAAGCAGGCGGCCAGGCGGCCGAGGCCCCCGTTGCCCAGCCCCATGTCGGCCTCCTCGTCGGCGATCGACTCGAGGCTCTGGCCCAGTTCGGCCAAGGCGTGGGTGGCGACGTCGCGGAGGCCGAGGTTGACGAGGTTGTTGCTGAGGACGCGACCCATCAGGTACTCGAGGGAGAGGTAGTAGACGCGGCGCACGTTCTTGGCGGCGTGCTCCGACTGCGTATCGATGTAGCGCTCGAGGATCTGGTCGCGGACGGCCATGCAGGTGGCCGACCACCAGTCGTTGCGGGTGGCGGTGACCGGGTCGCGGGCGAAGGTGTTCTTGAGGTGGCGGAGGATGGCCTCGCGGAAGGCGGCCACGCGGTCGGGGGCGACGGCGGGCGCGGGGCGGGCGGCGCGGACGGTCTTCTTCACCGGACGGGCCTTGGCGACCGGCTTGGACCGGGGGGCGGCGCGGCGCTTGGCGGCGGGCTTCTTCGGAGCAGGCTTCTTCTTTTTCGGCATGGTCGGCGGTTAGGACAATCCACCCTAAGCCACAAGCGAGCCAAAACCGCTTCAGCCCTGTGCCAACTGCCGCAACCTGTTCAAATCCAGCTTGCCCGTGCCCAAAATCGGGATGGCCGGGACCTTCTTGAACACCTTGGGAATCCAGAGGTTGGCCAGGCCCGCGGCGGCGAGCGCCGCGCGCACCGCCTCCGGGTCCAGGTCGTCGACGTGGAGGACCACGAGTTGCTCCCCCTTGGCGGGGTCGGCGGCGCTGCTCACGGCCAGCTTGGGCTCGGTGGCGCCCGCCCAGTTCAGCGCCTTGAGGAGGGCCTCCTCCACGGTGCCGTGGGGCACCATCTCGCCGCCGATCTTGGAGAAGCGGGAAAGCCGCCCCGCGAGGTGGACGAAGCCATCGGCATCCATGCGGGCGAGGTCGCCGGTGCGGTACCAGCCATCGTCCTTCGCCTCCGCCGTGCGCGCGGGGTCGCCGAGGTAGCCGAGGAAGACGTTGGGGCCGCGCACCTCGAGGAGGCCGACCTCCCCGGGCGCGAGTTCCGCCCCGGTCTCGGGATCCTTGAAGCGCACGGCGATGCCGCGGACCGGCCGGCCGACGGACCCACGCAGGCCGCCCTGCCAGACGCCGCCGGGGGCCTCGGGGTCCGCGCGGTCGGGGACGTTGACGGAAAGCACCGGACTCGTCTCGGTGATGCCGTAGCCTTCGAGCAACGTGACGCCGAGCTGGTCGCGGAAGCCGACGGCCAGGTCGTCGGGGCACTTCTCGGCGCCGACCACGGCGAAGCGGAGGGAGGCGAAATCCTCGGCCGTCGCGCGCCGCAGGTAGGGCCGCAGGAAGGTCGGCGTGCCGACGAGCACGGTCACCTGCTCCTCGCGGACGGCCTTGACGGCGCCGGCGGTGTCGAGCGGCGAAGGCAGCGTGACCAGACCCACCGGGTGCGTGAGCGGGTACCAAAGGCCGACGGTGAAGCCGAAGCTGTGGAAGACCGGGAGGCTCGACAGCAGCACCGCGCGCTCCGGCAGGATGTCGGCGTCCTCGATCTGCCGCAGGTTCGCGAGGAGGTTGCGGTGGGACAGCTGGACGCCCTTGGGTTCGCCGGAGCTGCCGCTGGTGAAGAGCAAGGCGGCCTCCGCGTCCCCGCCGCGGCGCGGCAGGCCGAGGAGCGCGGAGAGCGCCCAGGCCGGCAGCAGGCGGGCCGCCAGGAAAGCCGGGAGGACGTCGGCCTTGCCGAGGCCCTTCAGTTCCCCGGCGATGTCGAGCCGGCGGTCGCCCCACGGGAAGTCCGGGAACTTCTCGAGCAGCTTGGCCCGGAAGGCCTCGGCGGTCACGATCAGGTCGACTTCCGCGCGGCGGAGGCAGGAGGCCGCCTGCTCGGGGCCGAGCGTGTAGTTGAGGTTCACCGGCACCTTGCCCGCGAACAGGCACGCCAGGTTCGCGACGGTGGCGCCGATGCCGGGCGGGAGGATGATGCCCACGCGGCGGGCGGGGGTGAGGCGCCGGAGGCGGCGGGCCATGACCCAACCCAAGGCGAGCACGGTGGCGCCGGAGAACTCGCGGCGACCGACGGTCCGGTCCACGAGGGCGACGCGACCGGCCTTGCGGACCAACCCGTGCACGACCTCGCGCCCGAGGTGGCGATCCAGCGATTCGTGCTGGGCGAAGGCCTGGCCGGCGAGTTCGAGCAGGCGCAGCCGCGTGGTGGCGTGCTCGGCGGCCGGGAACGGCGCGCCCACGACGACGCGGAGCGGGCGCGGGAAATGGCGCGGCAGCTTCCAGAAGAACTTGCCGCCGCTGTGGCTGAAGATCGAGCCCCAGAGGCCGTCGATCACCATGGGCACGATCGGCACGCCGGCGCGGCGCGCGATGAGCTCGTAGCCGCGGCGCAGGGGCAGCACGCCGCCCGTGCGGGTGAGGCTGCCCTCGGGGAAGATGCAGACCACTTCGCCGCGCGCCAGGGCGTCGGCCGCGCGCTGGATGGCGTCCTTGGCCTTCTCCTCGGAGACCGGCACGGTGCCCATCATGCGCGTGACCATGCGCATCACCGGCACGCGCTCGAAACCTTCCCACGAGAGGAAGCGCACCGGGCGGCGGAACAGGATGCCGACGATGACGGCGTCCATGTAGGAGACGTGGTTGCAGACGATGAGCGCGCCGCCGGTGGCCGGCAGGTGCTCCAGGCCGCGCGCCCGGATGCGGTAGAAAAGCCGGGTGAAGATGTGGCAGGCCGACTGCACCGCGCAGTAGCCGACGCCCATCGAGCGGTCCTTCACGACCAGCTGGTAGGCGAAGACGAAGAGGAAGAGCGCCGCGGTCACGACCAACGCGAGGGCCGCGAGCAACGCGATCAAGGCGCCCAGCAGGATAAGAGCGAATATCTGCACAAAAGCGGAGCGTGGCGAGCGGCCCCGCGGGCGCAAGCGAGTCCTTTGGGGTTGACCCCCTCCGACGCCCGCATGCCCTAGGGGACCCCGCATGCGCGACTACGTCCTCAGACGGTTGCTGCTGATCCCGCTGACGTTCGTCGGGATCACCTTCGTGGCGTTCTGCTTCACGCGGTTCGTGCCGGGCGGCCCCATCGAGCAGGCCATGGCCGCGCGCCAGCAGGCCGACCAGAAGCGCGGCGCCGGACAGGCCCGGCCGACCGGGCCGGCCTCCCCCGAAGAGCTGGATAACCTGCGCCGCCGCTACGGCTTCGATAAGCCGCTGGTGGAAGCCTACGCCATCTGGCTCGGCGCCTGGCCCGGGCCCGGCGCCTGGCAGACCGGCCGCCTCGACGCGCAAGGCGCCGCCACCGTCGAGGTCGAGGCCGGCCCGGCCGCGGCGGAGAAAGCGCCCGCGACCCGCAAGCTGAAGGTCGCCCGCCAAGGGGACCGGTTCACGGTCGCCGATGAGGCCGGCCAAGCCGTCGCGGACTGGCGCGCCGAAGCCGCCCCGCTGCGCGACGACCCCGACAAGTCCCCGCGCTTCGTGCTCTACCGCCCGTCGTTCTCGGGCCTGCTCCAGCTCGACCTCGGCGAATCGACCGAGAGCAACAAGCCCGTCTGGGCGGAGATCAAATCCCGCCTCCCGCTGTCGATCTGGTTCGGGGGCTGGTCGCTCCTGCTCGCCTACGCGGTCTCGATCCCGCTCGGCGTGGCCAAGGCGCTCAAGCGCGACGGCGCCTTCGACCGCGGCTCGACGCTCACGCTCTTCATCCTCTATTCGATCCCGAGCTACGTGCTGGCGGTCGTGCTGCTGAAGTACCTCGGCTACGAACTGCACTGGTTCCCGACCAAGGGCTTCGCCTGGGACGGGCTGTCCTGGGGCGCGCGCTTCCACCACACGCTGCTGCCGCTGGGCTGCATGACGGTCGGCGCGTTCACGGCCCTCACCCTCTTCACCCGCAACGGCCTGCTCGAGAGCCTGGGCTCGGACTACATCCGCACGGCCCGCGCGAAGGGCGTGAGCCACCGGCGCATCGTCTTCGTGCACGCGCTGCGCAACTCCCTGATCCCGATCGCGGCGACGTTCGGGCATAACCTCGGCTTCTTCCTGACGGGCTCCTTCCTCATCGAGGTCACCTTCAACCTGCCCGGCATGGGCCTGCTGGGCTACGACGCCCTGCTGCACCGCAACTTCCCGGTCTTCCTCGGCCTGCTCACCCTCTCCAGCCTCGCGATGCTGCTGGGCAACATCGTCTCCGACCTCTGCGTCGCGGCCGTCGATCCGCGCATCCGCTTCGACAAGAAAGCATGAGCTGGCTCGACCCCATCACCCGCGGGCGCCTCGCCCGTTTCCGCGCCCACCGCGCGGCCTGGTGGTCCTTCGTCGCGCTCGCGACCCTGGCCGTCCTCGCGCTGCTCGGCCCCCTGCTGGTCGGCAACCGCCCGCTCCTGCTGAAGGTCGACGGCGTCTGGCGTTTCCCCTTGTTCGTCCGCCACCTCTCCGGGGCGGAACTCGGGGTCGGGGGCCCGGCGGAGCCCAACTTCCGCCTGCTGGCGCGTCGCCTCGAGTCCGAAGGCCGCGGCTGGGCGCTGCTCCCGCCGGTGCCGTTCGCGGCCGACGAAGTCTGCGAGGTGATGCCGGCGGTGACGCGCGACGCCCAAGGGCGCTGGTGCGACCCGCGCGGCGTGATCGCCGAAGGCCGCATCTTCACCCTGCAGGCGGACGGGACCCGCGCCCGCACCTGGTCCATCGTCGACGGTCGTCCGCACGGCGACGCCCGGGTCATCGCCGACGGGGTCTCGGTCGCGCGCGCCAAGTTCGTCGACGGCGCCGTCGTCCAGGCGCTGCCCGCCGGCCTCAAGGTCGACTGGACCCCCGCCGGCGAACTGCGGACGCTCCTGCCGTCGCCCTGCCCGCCCGGCCTCGACGGCCACTGGCTCGGCACCGATGAATCCGGCCACGACGTCCTGGCCCGCCTCTTCGGCGGCTTCCAGGTGCTGCTGAAGGCCGCCCTGATCTTCGTCCCGGTGGCCTACCTCGTCGGCCTCCTGCTCGGCGCCGCCATGGGCTACTTCGGCGGCTGGTTCGACCTCGTTTGCCAGCGCCTCATGGAAGTCTGGTCGAACATCCCCTTCCTCTACGCCATCATCCTGCTGTCCAGCCTGCTGGAGCCGTCGCTCGCGGTGCTCGTCCTCATCCTCGTCGCGTTCTCGTGGATCGGCATCGCCCAGCAGCTCCGCGCCACCGCCTACCAGGTCTCGGCGCGGGACTACGTGCTGGTCTCGCGCACGCTCGGCGCCGGCCACCTGCGCATCCTCTGGAAGCACGTGCTCCCGAACTGCACCACGGTGATCCTGACCACCCTGCCCTTCACGCTGCACGGGCTCATCTTCTCGATGTCCGCGCTCGACTACCTCGGCTTCGGCCTGCCGCCCACCGAACCCTCGTGGGGCGACCTCCTGCATCAGGCGAAGGAGAACTGGCAGGCCTGGTGGCTGCTCCTGCCCTCCGTCGGCTGCATCGTGGGCGCCATGATCCTCATCAACTACGTCGGCGAGGGCCTCCAGGACGCCTTCGACCTCAAACGCTCCCGCTGATGCGCCCCTTCCTGCTGCTCCTCCTCGCGCTGGCCGGCCTCGACGCCGCCGAGGTCTACCGCGACCCGAACGCCTGGAAGTTCTACGCCGACCACCCGGAGTTCTTCCGCTTCGCCCGGCCCGAGGATCTGCCGAAGGACCTCGCCTGGCGTGACGGTTCCGAGCAGAAGGAGTTCGCCGACCCGCGGGCGCTCCGCGGCGGCGCGTTGCGCCAGGCCGTCATCACCAGCCCGCCGACCCTCCGCCGCGTCGGCGCCAACGCGAACAACGGGTTCCGCGGCTACCTCTACGACGACAACGATTTCGGCCTGCTGGCGTCGCACCCGAACACGGACGAGCCGATCCCGGCGCTCGCCACATCCTGGGCCCTGTCGGCCGACGGCCTGACGGCCTATTTCCGCCTCGACCCCCGGGCGACCTTCACCGACGGGCAGCCGGTGACGGCCGACGACTACCTGTATGCGTTCTACTTCTACCGCTCGCCGTGGGCGGACGCCGACTGGTACGCCGACTACTACTCGAAGGAGTTCGGCGGCATCACCAAGTACGACGACCACACCATCGCGGTCCACGCCCCGCGCCTCCGCCCCCACCAACTGGAGCTGCTCGGCGACCTGCGACCGGTGCCGCGCGAGTTCTTCCGGGAGTTCGGACCGGACTACCTCAAGCGCTACAACGACCGTTTCCAGCCGACCACCGGGGCCTACGCGATCAAGCCGGGGGGCTTCGTGCGCAACCAATCCGTGACCTTGGAGCGGGTGCCGGACTGGTGGGGCGACCGCCGGCGGTTCTTCCGCCACCGCTTCAACCCGGACACGATCCAGTTCCTGGTGATCCGCGAACCCGACAACGCCTACGAATCGCTGATGGCGGGGGAACTGGACATGATGCTGATGGGGCAGCCCCGCTACTGGTACGGCGCGAACGACCGGCCCGCCTACGCGCGCGGCTACCTGACGAAGACCCAGTTCTACAACGACATCCCGCGGCCGCCCTACGGCCTGTACATCAACACGCAGAAACCCGGCCTGGACAACCGCGACGTGCGCGTGGGCCTGCAGCATGCGACCGATTTCCAGCGGGTGATCGACGGCTTCTACCGCGGCGACTACGAGCGCCTGAACCAGTTCAGCGAAGGCCTCGGGGTCTACACGGACCCGTCGATCCGGGCCCGCCGCTACTCGCCGGAACTCGCGCGCGCGGCCTTCGCCCGGGCCGGCTACACCCGCGTCGGCGACGACGGGATCCTCATGGACGCCCAAGGCCGGCGCCTCTCCTTCCGGCTGACCTTCGACACCAGCGACCGCCGGAAGATGCTGGCCACGCTGATCGAATCGGCCCGGCGTTGCGGGGTCGAGTACGTGCCCGAGACGCTCGAGCACACGACGATGTACCGCAAGGTCATGGAGAAGAACCATGAGATCTGCTTCTGGGCCTGGAGCGTCTCGAGCCGCATCCCCGCCTTCTGGGAGTCGCACCACTCCGACAACGCGATGGAGAAGCTGCCCGATGGCCGCCGCGTGCCGAAGCGCCAGACCAACAACATCACCGGCATCGACAACGCCGAGCTTTCCGGGCTGATCGACGCCTTCCGCGTCGCGACGAAGGACGACGAGATGATCCGGCTGTCCTTCCGCGTCCAACGGGTCATGCACGAGGAGGCCGACTTCATCCCGGGCTGGCGTCTGCCGGGCTACCGCGTGGGCCACTGGGGCTGGGTCAAGTTCCCGGCGGGCTTCGACGTGCGCTCGGCCGACGAACCCTTGACCTATGGGCTTTTCTGGCTCGACCCCGCCCAACGCGAACGGGACCTGAAGGCTTTCCGCGCCGGCGAGACCAAGGGGCCGCCCCGGTCGGCCATCGAGGACGCCTTCCGGGTGAATTGAACGCCGTTCTGCCTTCCCCTACCCCCTTCCCCCGCCTAACCTCGCCCCATGTCCGTCGCGCCGCTTCTGAAAGTCCGGGACCTCGGCGTCACCTTCCGCACCGGTGACCGCGTCACGGTCGCCTCGACCGACGTGAGCTTCGACCTGGCCGCCGGCGAGGTTCTGGCGGTCGTCGGCGAATCCGGCTCCGGCAAGTCCGTCTCCGCCCTGGCCCTGACCCGCCTCCTGCCCCCGGCGCCCACCTGCGAGGTCGTCGGCACCATCGAACTCGCGGGACGCGCGCTGACCGGGCTGACCGAAGCCGAACTGTCGAAGGTCCGCGGCAAGGACATCGCCTACATCTTCCAGGAGCCAGGCACGTCCCTCAACCCAGTCTACACGATCGGCTTCCAGATCGGCGAGGCGATCGAACTCCACCGCCCCGACGTCGCCGACGTCCGGGCCGCGGTGCTGGCGGCCCTGCGCGACGTGCATATCGACGACCCCGCCCGCGTGGCCGACAGCTACCCGCACGAGCTATCCGGCGGCATGCAGCAGCGCGCGATGATCGCGATGGCGCTGGCCTGCGACCCCAAGATCCTCGTGGCCGACGAGCCGACGACCGCCCTGGACGTGACCATCCAGAAGGAGATCATGGACCTCCTCGCCCGCCTCCGCCGCGAGCGGGGCATGAGCATCCTCCTCATCACCCACAATTTCGGCATCGTCGCCAACTTCGCCGACCACGTGCAGGTCATGCGCAAGGGACGCATCGTCGAGCAGGGCCCGACCGCCCAAGTGATGGGTTCGCCCGCGCACGAGTACACCAAGGGGCTCATCGCCTGCATCCCCCGGCTCGGCCAACGCCGCCACCGCCTCACCACACTCAAGGACGAACTCAAGGTCTCGTGAACGCCCCCGCCCACCCCCTCCTCGAGGTCAAGGACCTCTGCGTGCACTACCCCGGTCGCACGACCTGGCTCTTCCGCAAGGGCGAGCCCAAGAAGGCCGTCGACGGCATCTCCTTCAGCGTCCCCCGGGGCAAGACCGTCGGGGTCGTCGGCGAATCGGGCTCGGGCAAGAGCACCACGGGCAAGGCCATCATCAAGCTGGCCCCGCTGACCTCGGGCCAGATCCTCTACGAGGGCCGGGACATCGGTGCCCTGTCCAACGCGGCCTTCAAGCCCTGGCGCAAGAAGATCCAGATGATCTTCCAGGACCCTTACAACTCCCTCAATCCCCGCGCCGACATCCTCGGCATCCTCTCCGAGCCGCTGGAGATC
>JBEBDN010000064.1:0-5615 GCA_041156945.1 Verrucomicrobiota bacterium
CCGACCCCAAGTTCGGCGCGAACTTCGGCGAATGGGAGTCCGGCCACATCCTGCTCCAGGAACACGGCGACGAAGTCTGGTTCAAGAACGTCAAGCTCCGCGACCTCAGCAAGTAAGGTCGGCCGCACGCGACCGCGAAGGCGGGCCTCCGGGCCCGCCTTTTTTGTTTCGTCAATCAGGTAGAGAGGCAGAACTAGTTGGCAAGGTGACACGGGGACACGGGGACGAGATTAGGGAATGGATAATCGGGAGTAGGGAGTAGGCCTGTCCCTGTCACTGCTGCCTCAATCCCTGCCGCTATACCTGTCCCTGTCTCTGACCCTGGCGCTACCCCTTGCCTTCCCCTACTCCCTAATCCCTACTCCCTAATCCCCACTCCTAGCCCCTCCTCTCCCCTGCCATGCGCCTCCTCGCTTTCCTGCTCGCTCCCTTGGCGGTCCTCGGCGCCGAGACCCCGCCCGCCGGCGAGCTGCGGGTGATGACGTTCAACCTGCGCTACGCCAGTCCCCGCCCGCCCAATGATTGGCCGACGCGCCGACCGGTGATGAAGGCGTGCCTCGAGGCGACGAAGCCCGATCTGATCGGCACGCAGGAGGGTCTGGCGGGGCAACTGGCCGACCTGCGGTCGGACCTGCCGGACTACGCGATGCTGGGCCAGGGCCGCGAGGGCGGCGATAAAGGTGAGTTCATGGCGATCTTCTACCGCCGCGAACGCTTCGAGCTGCTGGAGACCAAGGATTACTGGCTCTCGACGACCCCCGAGGTCGTGGGCTCGAAGTCGTGGAACTCGTCCCTGCCCCGCATGGCGACCTGGGCACGCTTCCGCGACAAGTCGACGGGGCGCGTTTTCCTCTTCGTGAACACGCACTTCGACCATATGTCCGAGGAGGCCCGGGCCGAATCCGCCAAACTGGTTCGCCGCCGGATTGAAGCGACCGCCGCCGACCAGCCTGTCCTGCTCGTAGGCGACTTCAACGCCGTCGCCAAGGCGAGCGCGGCCTACGCGACCTTGACCGGCGACGGCTACCTGACCGACCTCTTCCGGAGCGCCCCAGTCCGAAAGGGCGAGCATCTGGGCACGTTCCACGGCTACCGCCAGGCGAACCCGACCGGCCTGCACATCGATTGGCTGCTCGGGCGCGGAGGCTGGCGCGTCCGGTCCGCCGAGGTCATCGCTTTCGAGGTTAAGGGGCAGCATCCCAGCGACCATTACCCGGTGATGGTGACGCTGGAGTGACGGGCCGGGGCGCAGGTAGGCATTGCCCCGGTGAGGGAAGACCCTAGAAATGTCCCACCCCGATGATGCGCCACGCGCTGCTCTCCTGCCTGTCGCTGCTGACCGCGACCCTCGCCGCCGCCGAGCCGACGGTCAAGCGACCGAACATCCTGTTCTTCATCATGGACGACTGGGGCATGGGCCACGCCGGCGCCTACGGTTGCCGCTGGGTCAAGACCCCGAACTTCGACCGGGTCGCCCGCGAAGGCCTGCTCTTCACGAACGCCTACACGCCGACGGCCAAGTGCGCGCCGTCGCGCTCGGCGATCATGACGGGGCGCTACCCTTGGCAGCTGGGCGCCGCCGCGAACCACCAGTGCATCTTCCCCCCGGAGTACGGCATCTTCCCGGAGGCGCTCACGGCGGGCGGCTACTTCTACGCGACGACGGGCAAGGTCTGGGGCCCGGGCAGCATGCTCGACGCCCAGGGCAAGCCGCGCGCCTACGCCGGCAAGGCCTACAACCAGGCCAAGGCCCAGCCGCCGACCTCCGGGATCACCCACAACGACTACGCCACGAACTTCGAGCGCTTCCTGCGGGACACGTCGCCGGACCGACCTTGGTTCTTCTGGGCTGGACCGATCGAACCTCACCGCGAGTATGAGTCGGGCACCGGCGCGCGTCTGGGCGGCAAGAAGCCCGCGGACGTCGACCGCGTGCCCGGCTACTGGCCCGACAACGAGGTCGTGCGCAACGACCTGCTCGACTACGCCTACGAGGTGGAACACGCCGACCGGCACCTCGGCCGGATGCTGGCCGCGCTGGAGCAGGCCGGACGCCTCGACGACACCTTGGTCATCGTGACGAGCGACAACGGGATGCCCTTCCCGCGGGTCAAAGGCCACATGTACGAGAACGCGAACCACCTGCCGCTCGCGGTCCGCTGGCCCAAGGGCATCCGCGAGCCGGGGCGGCGCGTGGAGGCCTACGTGAGCTTCATCGACCTCGCCCCGACCTTCCTGGAGGCCGCCGGCATCGCCTGGAAGGACAGCGGCCTCGCCCCCTCGCCCGGCCGTAGCCTCTTCGACGCCTTCCACGCCGTGCCCGACCTCGCCCGGACCCGCGACCATGTGCTCGTCGGTCGCGAGCGGCACGACTTCGGCCGGCCGAACGATGCCGGCTACCCGGTGCGCGGCATCGTCAAGGATGGCCGGCTCCTGCTGGAAAACGCCGAGCCGACCCGCTGGCCGTGCGGCAACCCGGAAACGGGCTACCTGGACACGGACGCGAGTCCGACGAAGAGCTTCATCCTGCAGGCCCGCCGGGACAAGGGACGCGACCCCTACTGGGACCTGTGCTTCGGCTTCCGCCCCGCGCTCGAACTCTACGACCTGCGGGCGGATCCGGACTGCGTGCGCAACCTGCTGGCGGACCCGCAGCCCGTCGCCTACGAGGCGCTGCGCACCCAACTCTGGGCCGAGCTCAAGGCCTCCGGCGACCTGCGGGCGATCGGTCGGGGCGCCGAGTACGAGGCCTTCCCTTCGGCCGACGTCCGCCGTCGCGGTTTCTTCGAGAAGTACCAGCGCGGCGAGAAGCTCGACGCGAACTGGGTCGTGCCCTCCGACTTCGAACCCGCCCCCTTGAAATGAAGACCCTCCGCCTCGCCCTGCTGGCCCTCGCCGCCCCGCTCCTCCGCGCCGAGGAGGTCAAACGACCGAACATCGTCTTCTGCTTCGCCGACGACTGGGGGCGCTACGCATCCTGCTACGCGGCGGTCGACGGTCGTCCGGGGATCAACCAGGTGATCAAGACGCCGAACATCGACCGGATCGCCAAGGAGGGCGTGCTGTTCCGGCACGCCTTCGTGACGTCCCCGAGCTGCACGCCCTGCCGCAGCTCGCTCCTCTCCGGACAGTACTTCTTCCGCACGCACCTCGGCGCCATCCTCAACGGCGCGAAATGGGATCCCGCCATCCCGAGCTACCCGCTGCTGTTGCGCGACGCGGGCTACCACCTCGGCAAGAGTTTCAAGGTCTGGAGCCCGGGCACGCCCGCCGACGCGCCCTACGGCGGCCAGAAGCACGCCTACCAGAAGGCCGGCGGTCGCTACAACAACTTCTCGGAAAGCGCCACGGCGATGGTGAAGGCCGGCGCGACCTTCGAGGCGGCCAAGGCCGAACTGCTCGGCGAGGTCCGCGGCAACTTCCAGGCCTTCCTCGCCGACCGCAAGGAGGGGCAGCCCTTCTGCTACTGGTTCGGGCCGACGCTCACGCACCGCACCTACGAGAAGCACAGCGGCGTCGCCCTCTGGAAGATCGACCCCGACGCGCTCAAGGGGAAACTGCCCTCCTTCCTGCCCGACGTGCCCGAGGTCCGCGACGATGTCGCCGACTACCTGGGCGAGTGCCAGGCGTGGGACGCGGGGGTCGGCGTTTTGATCGCCGAGCTCGAACGCCGGGGCGAGCTGGACAACACGCTCTTCGTCATCAGCGGCGACCACGGCATGCCCGGCGTACCCCGCGGCAAGTGCAACCTCGTGGACCACGGCACGAACGTCGCCCTGGTCGTCCGCGGGCCCACCATCCCGGGCGGCCGAGTCGTCGATGATTTCGTCAACCTGATGGACCTCGCGCCGACGTTCCTCGCCTTCGGCCGCGTGGCCGCCCCCTCGGTGATGACCGGCAAGAGCCTCCTGCCCGTGCTGCGCGACGGAGCCGGCGGCCAAGTCGACCCGACCCGCACCTGGGTCGTCACGGGCCGCGAACGCCACGTCGCCGGCGCGCGCGAGGACAACCTCCCGTACCCCCACCGCGCCCTGCGCACCAAGGAGTTCCTCTACATCCGCAACTTCGCGCCCGACCGCTGGCCTTTGGGCAGCCCGAAGTTCACGGGACGCTCCGACCTCCCCTCCGCGGAGCTGCTCGAGAAGGCCACCTACACCGCCTTCGCCGACATGGACGCGAGCCCGACCAAGGCCTGGGTGGTCCGGCATTTCGACGACCCCGAGTACCGCTGGATCTACGACCTGGCCTTCGGCAAGCGGCCCGCCGAAGAACTCTACGACTTGGCCAAGGACCCGGACCAGGTGAAGAACGTGGCGGCCGAACCGGGTTATGCGGAGACGAAGCGCCGCCTCTCGGCCCAGCTGCTCGCCACCCTCAAGGAGGTCGGCGATCCGCGGGTCGGACCGGAGCCCGTGAAATTCGAGCTCCCGCCGTTCACCCAGCCCGGCCGCTAGACCGCACGCCGGAGTTTTGACCGAAAAAGGCCACGACCTCCGCTTGTCTTCCGCCGTCGCCGGGGTTTACCCTCGGGCATGGCCAAGAAATCCTCCGCGATCACGGACTATCCCGACTTCCTCAAGGACCTGCTGACGGCGAAGTCCCCGACGGGACACGAATTCGCCGCGCAGGCGGTCGTCGACCGCTACGTGGAGAAGTCGGCCGACACCTACGCGAAGGACGCGATCGGCAACCGCATCGCGACGCTCAAGGGCAACGGCGGGCCGACCCTGATGTTCGCCGGCCACATCGACGAGATCGGCCTCATCATCTCCCACGTCGACGACAAGGGCTACCTCTACTTCGAGTTCCTCGGCGGCCATGACCAGATCATCCCGTCCGGCCGCCGCCTCCACATCCTGACCCGCCAGGGCCCGGTGCTCGGCATCACCGGCAAGCGCGCCGTGCACCTGCTTTCGCCCGAGGACCGCAAGCGCGTGCCGGAACGACACGACATGTGGATCGACATCGGCGTGAACAGCCGCTCCGACGCCCTCTCCATCGTGCGCATCGGCGACCCCGCCGTCTATGCCGACGGTCCCGAGATGCTGCGCGGCAGCATCGGCGTGGCCCGCGCCTTCGACGACAAGGCCGGCGCCTACGTGTGCATGGAGGCGTTCCGCCGCCTCGCGAAGGAGAAATCCCTCGCCGCCACCGTGGCCTCCGTCGCCACCACCCAGGAGGAGATCGGCGTGCGCGGCGCGCAGGTCGCCGCCCAGTCCGTCAACCCCGACGTCGGCATCGCCGTCGACGTGGGCCACGCGACGGACCACCCCGACGCCGACAACCGCAAGTTCGGCCGCTTCAGCCTCTCGGGCGGCCCGATCATCGGCCGCGGCCCCAACATCAACCCGATCGTCTTCGACCACCTGGTCGAGGCCGCCGAGGAGGCCGGCATCCCCTACCAGGTCCAAGCCGAGCCCCGCCCGACCGGCACCGATGCGCGCGCCATGCAGATGGCCAATGCCGGCGTCGCCTGCGGCCTCCTGTCCATCCCCCTGCGCTACATGCACACCCCGGGCGAAGTCGTGGACCTCGCCGTGGTCGAACAATCCGTCGAACTCCTCGTCACCTTCGCCCGCCGGATCAAGAAGGGGCAGAAGTATAGTTGGTGATGG
>JBEBDN010000065.1:0-2801 GCA_041156945.1 Verrucomicrobiota bacterium
CCGGCGTCGGCTCCATCCGCTACGCCCGCTTCGAGGGCGACGTCCTCTTCGTCGAGAAGGTGACCGAATGGGAGGAGAACAAGCGCCTGTCGTTCTCGATCGCGGCCGACACGAAGAACATCCCGCCCACGACGTTCGACGAACACGTGACCATCGGCGGACCCTATTTCGACGTCCTCCATGGCACCTACTGGATCGAAGCGCTCGGCCCGGACCGCGTCGTCCTGCACCTCTCGAGCGACCAGCGCCTCTCGACCGGCTTCAATTTCTATTCCCAGTGGTGGACCGTGTGGCTCATGAACGACCTGCAGTCCTACATCCTGCGGATCATCAAGGCCCGCGCTGAGCGGGACCGCTGAGCCGAACTCGGCTTACTTGACCTTCACGAAGGTGCGCTTGCCGGCCTGGAGCACGAGCTCCCCAGCCGGCCGGGCGACCTTGTGCGCGGGGTCCGCGACCTTGTCGTCACCGATCTTCACCGCCCCGCCTTCGATCAGGCGGCGGATCTCCTTCTTGGAGGGGAAGAGGTTCGTCGCGGCGAGGAGGTCGACGATGCCGACCTCCGCGGCGCCGCCCGCGAGCGCGTCCCAGGCGAACTCGGGCATGTCGGTCCGCACGCCGCCCTTGGAGAAGACGGTCTCGAACTCGGCGCGTTCCTTCGCCCCGGCGCCCGCGCCGTGGAACTTGTCCGTCAGGCGGGTCGCGAGCTGCTTCTTGGCCTCCATCGGGTGCAGGGCCTTGAGCGCGGCGAGTTCCTCGGGGGTCGTCAGCAGCAGCAGGTCGTAGTAGACCCACATGGTCGCGTCGGGCACCGACATGATGCGGCCGAACATGTCCTTCGCGCCGTGGTTGAAGGCGATGTAGTTGCCCAGCGACTTCGACATCTTCTTCTCGCCGTCGAGGCCGACCAGCAGGGGCATCCCGAGCACGGCCTGCGGCGGCTGGCCTTCCTGTTCCTGCAGGTCGCGGCCCACGAGCATGTTGAACAGCTGGTCGCTGCCGCCGATCTCGAGGTCGCACTTCAGCATGACGGAGTCGTAGCCCTGCAGCAGCGGGTAGAGGAACTCGACGATCGAGATGGGGGTGTTCGACGCGTGGCGCTTGGCGAAGTCGTCGCGGGCCAGCATCTGGGCGACGGTCATGCGGCGGCTCAGCTGGAGCGCGTCGAGGAAGGACATCCGGCCGAACCACTCGCTGTTGCGGCGGACTTCGGTCTTCCTGGGGTCGAGGATCTGGTAGGCCTGCTCCAGGTAGGTCTTGGCGTTCTCCTCGATTTCGGCCTCCGAGAGCACCGGGCGGGTCTCGGACTTCCCGGTGGGGTCGCCGATGCGGGTCGTGTAGTCGCCGATGATGAGCACCGCCTGGTGGCCGAGCTCCTGGAACTGGCGGAGCTTCTGGAAGACCACCATGTGGCCGAAGGTCAGGTCCGGGCGGGTGGGGTCCACGCCGAGCTTCACGCGCAGGGTCTTGCCCGCCTCGAGGCGCTTGAGGATCTCGCCCTCACCGATGAACTTCTCGGTGCGGGATTTCATGACCTTCAGCTGTTCCGCGGGCGACATGCCTTCACTCTCCCCGAAGAAGGGGACGGGGGAAGGAAAAAAGCGGGGAGACCGAGGGTCAGGGCTAGGGTCAGGGCTAGGGCCAGGGTTAGTTGGGGTGGCGCCCCGGGTGACTTCCCGCTGCATTCCTTGTCTGGCCAATCGCTCCCGATCAACGGATCAACCTGGGCGGTCTTTCGCCACCACCCTCTCTTGCCCTCGCCCGCCGTTACGTCCTAATGGGGGCATGGATCTCGTCCGCGAACTGATCGATTACGTCAAGCACCCCAGCGTCTCCACCGACCCCGCTTTCAAGGCGGGCATGGATGGCGCCCGGGGGCATATCTGCGGACTCCTCAAGCAAGCCGGGCTGGAGGTCGAGGTGGTCCCGACGCCGCTCCACCCCATCGTCCTGGCGCGCCGGCGCGGCCCCGCCGAATGGCCGCACGTCGTCCTTTACGGGCACTACGACGTCCAGCCGGCCGATCCGCTCAACCTTTGGACCACGCCGGCCTTCGAGCCCGTGGTCCGCGACGGCAAGGTCTGGGGCCGCGGCACGGCCGACAACAAGGGGCCGCACCTCGTCTCCGTGGTCGCCCTCACGCGCCTCCTGAAGCGCCGGCCCGACCTTCCGCTGCGCATCACCTTCCTCATCGAGGGCGAGGAGGAGATCGGCTCCCCGAGCTTCCCGGAATTCCTGCACAACCATAAGGCCGAGCTCGCCGAGGCCGACTGCGTGGTGCTGTCCGACACCGCCTCGCCGAGTTCCGACCAGATCGTCATCACCACCGGCCTGCGCGGCATCATCGGCCTGGAGGTCGGCCTGACCGGCCCGCGTTCCGACCTGCATTCCGGCCTGCACGGCGGCGCGGTCTACAATCCGATCCAAGCCCTGGCCGAGCTCTGCGCCTCGCTGCATGACGCCGACAACGCCGTCACCGTCGAGGGCTTCTACGACGGCGTCCAGCAGCCGGAACGCTGGGAACGCGAGCAATTGGCCAAGCTCCCGATGAACGAGGACGAGTACCGCCGATTCCTCGGCGTCGACGAGCTCCACGCCGCCCCCGGCCTCAACGGGCTCGAGGCCGTGCGTTTCGCCCCCACCCTTGAGTTCAACGGCATCGGTGGCGGCTACCAGGGCAAGGGCTCGAAGACCGTCATCCCTTCGAAGGTCTTCGCCAAGATCACCTGCCGCCTCGTCCCCGGCCAGGACCCCGCCTTCGTGCACCGCAAGGTCGCCGAGGCCATCCGCGCCCGCGCCCC